>JAJXYW010000078.1 GCA_021780415.1 Acidobacteriota bacterium | reverse complement strand
CGGTGGATTTTTCTGGGGACGCTGGTGGTGCTGCTGCTGGCGGCGTGCGCTCTGGTGCCACTGAAGATGGTGCTGGTGAAGATGCTGCCGTTCGATAACAAGAGCGAGTTCCAGGTGATGATCAACATGCCGGATGGAACGACGCTGGAGCAGACGACCAGCGTGGCGCAGGCGATGGGAGCGTACCTGAGCCAGCAGAATGATGTGACGAGCTATCAGATTTATTCGGGCACGTCGGGGCCGTACAACTTCAATGGATTAGTGCGGCATTACTATCTGCGGCACCAGGCGAACGAGGCGGACATCCAGGTGAACCTGCTGCCAGCCGATGAGCGCAAGGCGCAGAGCCATGAGATTGCGAAGCGGCTAAGGCCGGGACTGCTGCAGATTGCGAAGCAGTATGGAGCGCGGATCCAGGTGGCCGAGGTGCCGCCGGGACCGCCGGTGCTGCAGACGCTGGTGGCGGAGATTTATGGACCGAACCTGCAAGGGCAGGTGGAGGTGGCGCGGCAGGTGAAGACGATCTTCCAGCAGACCAAGGGCGTGGTGGATACGGACTGGTATATGGAAGACCCGCAGCAGCAGTTGGTGATGCGGGTGGATGAGGTGAAGGCGGCGCAGCACGGGATCGCGGTGGCGGAGGTGGCGCAGACGCTGCAGATGGCAACCTCTGGCGCGGGCGCAGGACTGCTGCATGCGCAGAATGCGCGCGAGGCGGTGCCGACGGTGGTGGAGATGGACCGGGCGGACCGTTCGTCGGAAGAGGCGCTGGAGAATATCAAGCTGCGCGGCGCGGATGGAAGTATGGTGTCGCTGCGTGAGCTGGTGAATGTGGAACACACGACGCTGACGCCGAATATTTATCACAAGGACCTGAAGCGGGTGGTGTACGTGACGGGCGACGTGGCCGGTGCGGAAGAGAGTCCGGTGTACGCGATCATGAAGATGAACGAGGCGCTGGACAAGCTGCGGCTGCCGGATGGATATGTGCTGACGCGGTATAACTCGGTGGAGCCGGAATCGACCGACCGCTACTCGATGAAGTGGGATGGGGAGTGGCAGATTACGATCGAGGTGTTCCGCGACCTGGGGCTGGCGTTTGCGGCGGTGCTGATCCTGATCTACGTGCTGGTGGTGGGATGGTTCAAGTCGTTCACCGTGCCGCTGGCGATCATGGTGCCGATTCCGCTGACGCTGATTGGCATTCTGCCGGCGCATGCGATGATGGGAGCGTTTTTCACGGCGACGTCGATGATCGGGTTTATTGCCGGAGCCGGGATTATTGTGCGCAACTCGATCATCGTGGTGGACTTCATCGAGCTGCGGCGGGCGCAGGGTGTGCCGCTGGCGGAGGCCGTGATCGATGCAGGAGCGGTGAGGCTGCGCCCGGTGCTGCTGACGGCTGCGGGCGTGGTGGTGGGAGCGAGCGTGATTCTGAGCGACCCGATCTTTCAGGGGCTGGGGCTGTCGCTGATTGCGGGCGGAGTGGCTTCGACGTTCTTGTCGTGGCCTGCTGTGCCGGTGCTGTATTACATGCTGAATGCCGGCGAGGAGACAGAGAAAGTCGCTGAGAGTTTGTAAGGCGTTGGCGGGGCTGAAGCCTCGTCGTTTGTAAACGGAGACCTTGAGAGAGGCTCCCTAACCGCACCCTTGGAAGAAGGAGAATTGCTATGACTGTTCAGAGCGTAACCCGCTTGCTTGCGGGGATCGTTGTGCTCGTTTCATTGGCCCTGGCGCATTGGGTTTCACCCAACTGGCTTTGGCTTACGGCGTTTGTTGGGCTGAATCTGTTGCAGTCCGGCTTGACCGACTGGTGCCCTGCGATGACGATTCTGCGGATGATGAAGCTGCCGGAAACGGGATCGGCGAAGTGCTCATGAACGAGAGACAGTTTCCCGCGTCGCAGGCACAACGGCTGGAAGATCCGGAGCGCCTGGTGTGGCTGCCACCGGCAGAGGTAGTGAGCGCGCTGAAGGTGGAGGCTGGTCAGACGGTGGCGGATGTTGGCGCCGGGACGGGCTACCTGGCGCTGCCGCTGGCACTGCATCTGGGAGCGGCGGGCAAGGTGTTCGCCGTCGATGCACAGGACAAGATGCTGGAGTGGATTGCGGCCAAGGTGGAGAAAGCCGGGCTGAAGAATGTGGAACTGGTGCATGCGGACGCGGCGGCTACGACGCTGCCCGCGGCAAGTTGCGATGTGTTCCTGACGGCCAATGTGTGGCATGAACTGGATGACCGCGGGGCCGTGCTGACGGAGGTGAAGCGGGTACTGAAGCCGGAGGGCCGGGTCGCTCTGCTGGACTGGAGCCCGGATGTGGAACGCGTGGGCGGGCCTCCGCTGGAGCATCGGATTGCGGCGGCGGATGTGGTCGCGGAGTTGATTGCGGCCGGGTTCCACGATGCGGCGGCGACGCACGTGGGCAAGTATTCGTGGCTGGTGATGGCGTCGAAGTAAAGACGGACGTGCGCAGGGAGAGGCCGGCTTGCCTGGAGGATTGGGCAGCCGGCCTTGATGCGTTGGGGTGATGGAGGGTGCGAGCAAACTGCGGGTCTCTCCGCTGCTCCAAACGATGGTGCCGTTTGGCTTCGGTCGAGATGACGGTGTTCAGGGTTGGAGGACGCCTGCTGGAGATGCGCTAGGTGCGGTAGGGGACGAGGAGAACCGGGCTGGGGCCGTGGCGGAGGACGCGCTCGGTGGTGCGGCCGAGGGTGCTGAATTCGAGGAAAGAGCGGTGCGCGGCACCGAGTACGATGAGGTCAGGATGCTCGGCGCGGGCATGGAGGATGATCTGCTCGGCGGGGTCGCCGGTGCGGACGACCTCGGTGGCGTGGCAGCGGGTACGGACCTCGTCGGGGAGAGCGTGACAGAGGCGCTGGCGGGCATCTTCAGATGGCAGGACGTTGTGCTCGACGATGTGGAGGAGGCTGAGTTCGGCGGCGAGCTTGGTGGCGACGTCGGCGGCGATGGAGAGGGAGTGCTCGGCGTTGTCGGCGAGGCTTACGGCACAGAGGATCTTGCGAATCTGTGGCGAATCGGCGGCGATGGCGGAGCCTTTGACGATGAACGTGGGGCAGACGGCGTGGCGCGCGATGTTCTCTGCGACGGAGCCGAGCAGCAGGCGGTCGAGGCCGCTGCGGCCGTGACTGCCGATGACGATGAGGTCGGGCGGGGTGATGCGGATGTGGTCAAGGATCGCGTCTACGGCGGCGCCGTCGAGGACGGAGGTGCTGAAAGGGACGCGTGAGCCGAGGACCTTTTCGGCGAGGTGGTGGAGCTGGCGGGAGAGGGTCTTGCGGCGGTGGGCGGCCTCGGTGACGAGGTTGCCGATTTGACCCTCGGTGAAGAAGTAGGGGGCGTCGGACCAGTCTGCATGCACGATTTCGAGGTGGGATCCGAAGGTTTCGGCGAAGAGGCCGGCCCAGCGGAGGATGCCCTCGGAGGCCGGGGTGAGGTCGAGGGGACAGAGGATTTTCTGGGGCGCGAATGAGGACATGGAGTGAAACCTCCGGAGCCGCCGATGGACTCGTTGCTGGCTCTCATTGGCATAGATGCAATTTAGAGTGAGCCTGTTACAGGTCGAAGGGCGATGTGGGCGGTGTTCGGAGTCTGATTGTGGGGGAGGGGCGGCTATCCGGCGAGAGCGATTTCTGTTCAGATGGTTTGTAGCGGTGGGGTCGTTCTTTTATGATCGGAAACAGATGACGATGGGGTTGGAGCAAATTTCCGGTAAGGGTGCAGGGTGCGAGCACGGGCAAGCTGCAGGTCTCTCCACTACACCAAACGATAAGGCCGTTTGGCTCCGGTCGAGATGACACCACCTTTGCTGCGTAGGCATTGGAGAGGTGCTCTAGACGGGGCCGTGCGGGACTGGGGTGGCGGCGATGCGTTCTGACGTGGAGCAAGCAGTTGATCTATTGCAGGTGGGCGATGCGCAGGCGCTCGAGAAGGCGCTGGAGTTGCTGCAACGGTCGGTGTTCGCGTTCAGCATGCGGGTGTGCGGGCAGCGGCAGGACGCCGAAGACACGATGCAGGAGGTGCTGATCAAGTCGCTTCCCTACCTGCCGAAGTTCACGAGCTCGAAGGCGCTGGCGGTGTGGCTCTATACGGTGGCGAGGAACAGTTGCCTGCTGAGCCGGCGGAGGAGCAAGTTCGCGCCGAAGACGGAGATGTCACTGGAAGAGTTGATGCCGGACCGCGAGGCTCTGGAGGGGCTGTATGGGCGGCCCAGCGATAGTCCGGAGCTGGCGGCGATTCGCGGGCAGCAAGACAGCCGGTTGCGGGAGGCGATCCGCAGCCTGGCGCCGCCGTACCGGATTGTGCTGGTGCTGCGGGATATGGAAGGGCTGACGGATGAAGAGGTCGCGGAGGTGACGGGGCTGCGGCCGGGGACGGTGCGGGTGCGACTGCACCGGGCGCGGCTGTTTGTGCAGAAGGAGTTGGCGAGGCTGAATGCGGCGGGCATGGTGGCAGGAAAGTCGACGCCGCGGTCCCGGCCGGGACACTGCAGGAAGATGTTCTCCAAGGTGCTGGATTACCTGGATGGACAACTGGATGACTTCTCGTGCGAAGAGATGGAGACACACCTGAATGGGTGTGAGCCGTGCAAGGAGCTGCTGCGGGGGTTTGAGACGACGATCTCGCGCTGCCGGAATGCGTCGGCGGACTGCCCGGATCCGGCGAAGGCTGCGGACCTTCGGCACCAGTTGCTGACGGCGTATAGCCGCGCGCTGGCGAATGCGTGAGGGGCTGCGGGACTACGGCTCGGGATGGAGAGATTCCCTCAGGGGCTAAAGCCCGCTTCGTCTTCAACATCTTATGGCGGGGCTAAAGCCCCGCCCCTTCAAAGCGACGGGCGATGGCGAGCGGCCAGAGAGTTCCGCGATAGCTGAAGCGCCGCCCACTCAAAGCGGCTACCCCCGTAGGACCACACCGGTAGGAAGATGGCCTAGAAGGCGCCCTTGCTGAGGCTGTAGGTGAGGATCAGAAGGACGAGGAGGCTGATTGCGACGTAGAGGAGGCTTCTCTGGCGGGCGAAGCCGACGACGCAGAAGACTACGCGGGCGACTGGCGTGGCGATCAGCAGGACAAGGCCGAACTGGATGATGCTGCGGGGCTGGAGTTGCAGGAGGCCGTGGAAGATTCCGGCGATGGTGCTGAGCGAGGGGCCGGCGGATTGGAAGTGGTGGTAGTTGGGGATGGGGACGAAGGGGTGGCGTAGATAAAGCGCACCGCCGGCGAGGACTACGATCGCGGAGAGGGTGATGCCGAAGCGGAGCATCGCGGCAACGGAGATGTCTACGTCCTGATCGGTGGGCTTGCTCATTTAGATCTTCCCTGTGATTCCGCTGTAGATCATCTCGACGCCGAGGGCGATGATGACGACGGCAAAGACGCTGCGAAGGGTTTTGACGCGGGCTTTGACGAGGATGTGGGTGCCGATGAGCGAGCCGCCGAGGACGCCAAGCATGACGGGCATGGCGATGGTGGGATCGATGTAGCCGCGCGAGAGGTAGATGCCGGCACTGGCCGCGGCGGTGACGCCGATCATGAAGTTGCTGGTGGTGGTGGAGACCTTGAAGGGGAGCTTCATGGCCTGGTCCATGGCGAGGACCTTGACCGCGCCGGAGCCGATGCCGAGGAGGCCGGAGAGGGTTCCGGCACCGAACATGATGCCGAAGCCGAGGGGGACGCGCTCGGCAGTGTAGGGCTCGGGGCCGTCGGGGCCGGGGTAGGTTCCGGAGAGCTCAAGGCGCTGGGCCAGTGGGTTCACGTGGCCCACCGGCCCCGTGCTGGGCCACTTGCGGAAGGAAGAGAGTGCGGAGTAAAGCAGGACGACACCGAAGATGACCGCGATCCAGTGGCCGGAGATTTTGGCGGTGAGATAGGCGCCGAGCAGCGCTCCGAGGGTGGTGGCGACTTCGAGGAACATGCCGATGCGGATGTTGGACAGGCCCTCGCGGACGTAGGCGATGGCGGCGCCGGAGGAGGTGGCGATGACGGAGACCAGGGAGGCTCCGATGGCGTAACGGATGTCAACGCCGAAGAGCAGGACGAGGACGGGAACGATGACGACGCCTCCGCCCAATCCTGTGAGAGCTCCGAGAAGGCCTGCGGCGATGGACGCACCGAAGAGCACGGAGCTGAAGAAGAGGACGGTCATGCGCCCACCTTGGGGGAGAGGGCTGGGTGATGACGGACAGAGAGGACCGGGCAGGTGGCGCGGGCGAGGAGATGGTAGGCGAAGCTGGTGTGGAGATGGCGGCCGAGTTGGGACTCGGTGCGGACGCCGAGGACGATGAGGCCGGCGTTCTGGCTCTGAGCGCGCTCGAGAATCTGGTCAATCTCCATGCCGTGTTCGAGTTGAAAGGCCGGCAGGCACCAGTCCGAATCACTCTCGCCGAGTACAGCCTTCATGCTTTTACAGTATTCGTCGGCCAGTTCGGATTGCAAACGCGGGTTGTTCTCGGCGATGACGGGGAGGAGCTGGCAGACGTCGATGGGAGCGTTGAACTCCTTGCCGAGGAAGACGGCGTAGGGAGCAGCGGCAGTGGCCTCGGGGGTGAAGTCGGAGAAGTAAATGATTTCGTCGAGGCG
>JAJXYW010000163.1 GCA_021780415.1 Acidobacteriota bacterium | reverse complement strand
CCTCTCGCAGGACGGCAAAACAATTGCCGCAGCCTACGGAGTCAGCGGCGGCGCCTGCAAACTCGACTACGGCACGGGAACCCTGACTCTGCAATAGACGATGCATCGGCCGTCGTCAGAAGCCGCTACCCAGAGCCTGTCCTCAGGTCGAAACCAGCCCACGCGCGAAAGGCTGTCAAGCCCCCCGGACCAGCCAGAACAGCCAAAACCCCTGTCAACACTGGCGATTTATATTTTCAAAATCTGGCATAGTGCCCCCATCCAACTCGCTACAATTTAATCAGGGCAGGAAACGCCACCATCCGCAACGGCCAGCGGCACGGGTCAATCTTGAGTCCAGCCACACCCTCCGGACTGCCATAAGTCCGCCGTCAACTGCCACGGATCCAATACTTTATGCCAAAAAGTACCGGGGGGGAGGGCCCCCCGTCTAGACGTTGAACTTGAAGAACAGGATATCCCCGTCCTTCACCACGTACTCCTTACCCTCCGACCGCAGCAGACCGGCCTCCTTCACGGCCTGCTCGCTGCCCAGCCGGAACAGGTCCTCGCAGGCGTAGCAATCGGCCTTGATGAACCCGCGCTCGAAGTCCGAGTGGATCACCCCCGCCGCCCCGGGAGCCTTGGTCCCCCGCCGGATCGTCCACGCCCTTACCTCCTGCACGCCCGACGTGAAGTAGGTAATCAACCCCAGCAGCCGGTAGGCCGCATGGATCAGCCGGTTCAACCCCGGCTCCTCCAGCCCTGCCGCCTCCAGAAATTCGGTCCGCTCAGCCGGCTCCAGTTGCGCAATCTCGGCCTCCATCGCGCCGCATATCCGCACCACCTCGCTGCCCTCTTCGGCCGCGCGCTGCTCCACCAGCCGGGTGTACGCATTGCCGTCGACGATGCCCGCCTCATCCACATTCGCCACATACAACTGCGGCTTCATCGTGATCAGAAAAAGATCGCGCGCCACTACCTTCTCATCATCGGTAAGCTCCACGGTGCGCGCAGGCTTGCCCGCATTCAGCGCCTCCGAGAGCTTCACAATCGCCGACAGTTCCGACTTCTGCGCAGCCGTCGCCGACTGACTCTTCGCCGCCTTCTCGGCCTTCGTCCGCCGCTTCTCTACGGTGTCGAGGTCGGCCAGCAGCAGCTCTGTATTAATGATGTCGATGTCGTGCAGCGGGTTCACGCCGCCCGCCACGTGGATCACCTCCGCATCTTCAAAGCACCGCACCACATGCAGAATCGCGTCTGTCTGACGAATGTGCGAGAGGAACTGGTTGCCCAGTCCTTCGCCCTTGCTCGCTCCCTCCACAATCCCGGCGATGTCCACAAACTCCATCGTCGTGGGCACAATGGAGTTCGGCTTCACCATGGTCACAATGCGGTCCATGCGCGCATCGGGCACGGGCACAATCCCGACATTCGGGTCGATGGTACAGAACGGGTAGTTTGCAGCCGCAGCCTTCGAGGCCGTCAGCGCGTTGAAGATGGTGGACTTGCCGACGTTCGGCAGCCCGACGATTCCGCAGTTCAGAGGCATGAGTTCGTAGGATCCTTTACCTCTCTATTGGAACATGCGCAGCGCCTCCTTGCAGCAGCACCCGGTTCGCACCGGACGCCGCGCCTGAGTCCAACCTGCATCGACCTCATCTAATCTTCATCATGCAGGTAGGCATTGACAGCTTCGTCGAGACCGTCCTCGGCTCCAACCGTTCGCCCGCGGAGTTGGGCGCGCAACGCGTCCGCGATCTCCTCGACGAGATCGAGCTGGCCGACCGCTCCGGCGTCGACGTCTACGGCATCGGCGAACATCATCGCGAAGAGTACATCGCTTCGTCGCCCGCAGTCCTGCTCGCCGCCGCTGCCGCGCGCACCCGGAACATCCGCCTTACCTCAGCGGTTACGGTCCTCAGCTCTGACGATCCTGTGCGCGTCTTCCAGGACTTCGCCACCCTCGACCTCATCTCTCAGGGCCGCGCGGAGATCATCGTCGGCCGCGGCTCCTTCATCGAGTCCTATCCGCTCTTCGGCTATGACACGCAGTACTACGACGAGCTCTTCGCCGAGAAGCTTGACCTGTTGCTGAAGCTGCGCGAGCAGACCCGCGTCGAGTGGCAGGGCAAACACCGCGCCTCGCTCACCGGACAAGGCGTCTGGCCGCGCCCGCTGCAGCCGCAACTGCCCATCCGCCTCGGCGTCGGCGGAACCCCTGAGTCCTTCGCACGCGCCGGATTGCTCGGCCTGCCGCTGACGGTTGCGATCATCGGCGGCGAGCCCCACCGCTTCCGCCCTCTCGTTGACCTGTACCGCGAAGCCGGTCGCCGCGCCGGCCACGCACCTGAGTCGCTTGACGTAGCCGTCCACGCCATTGGCTTCCTCGCCGACACTACCCGGCAGGCCGCCGACACCCTCTGGCCCGCCTACTCCACCACCTTCACTCGCATCGGGCGCGAGCGCGGCTGGCCTCCAACGACCCGCGCCGCCTTCGACGCCCAGTGTTCCGGGCAGGGAGCGTTCTTCGTGGGCGATCCAGACGCCGTCACCCGCAAGATGTGGAACGTGAGTGATGCGCTCGGCGGTGTCTCGCGGATCACCCTGATGATGAGCGGCGGCCCCCTGCCCCACGCCAGCATGCTCCGCGCCATCGAGCTGCTGGGGGCCGAGGTTGGCGTGGCTGTCCACCAGCCGGTGCCGGCTACGACCCAGCGCTGACCACTGCGAAACGCGCATGCAGCGTGCAGCCACAGGGCCGCACGAATCGTTGCGCCGGACCTCCCGAGTAGAAATCTTTGGGTACATGTGCATGCAAAGTTTTGCACAGTACTAAAGATTGCTCTTTCGTACCAGGTTGATTGCAAAGGAGAAATGCTTTGGTGATGCAGGTGCTTCTATCAAGGTCGTAAAGATGTAAACCATCTACGACCAGAAATCGATTGGAGGTACTGATGCTTCACTTTTCCCCCAAGATTGTTACTACGCTGGCGCTCGTCACGGCGCTCTCTGCGGCTACGGCGAGCCTGGCGCAAATGCAAGCTACGCCCGTCTCCGCGTCCACGACCTCGCGGTCCAACCATTCGCTCGCTCAGCAGAATGCAACCTGGCATGACACCACGCCGAACCAGACGATCACGGCGCATGTTCGCAACGGCGTGCTCACAATTGATGGCATGGTGGGCAAGGTTCAGTTGAACTATAACATTGAGCGCACAGGGTTTATGTACTTCTTTGTTCCGGGCGTGGGAACCGCGGTTGTGTCCATGTCTCCCATCGCGGACGGGGTGAAGGTGCCCAATGCGTTCGATGGAGACAAGCTGGCGTTTACTGCGGGCGGACACTCGTTCGAGCTCAGCAGCGAGGGCAATCTGCTCTCGAAGAAGAAGCAGGCGAAGGCCGATGTGTACGTAAGGCTTGACAGTGCAACAGTTGCGTTAGGCCGGTACCCGAAGATGGGCTTCGGCAATACAACCGAACCGCCCTATGTCTGGCCGCTCTCCGAGGTCGCGCCGCAGGAGAAAGTGGACTATGTGGTGACGCCGCCACCGATGCCCAAGAGTATACTGCCGCAGACGGTGGAGACGGCTTCCACCCATTCGCAGGGCAGCCACTAGCGCGACATGGTGTGAGTTTCGTGTGCATCTCAGCGCAAAGTTGGGCTGCAGGACGACACTCTCAGCAGAGTTTTCAGTTGCAGGTTTGAAGAAGGTTCGGCGGGAGTCGGGGAGCGAGGGGATCTGAGTGGTTGGCCATGACGGCCGACGGGTCAGATCCCCTCGCCGTTGGCGACGAAGTCGGCGCGGGCCTGTTGCTCGCTGCGGTACTGGGCGCGTTCCTCCTGCTCGGCCACGAGGCCGCTGGCAGGCTCCACGGGGAGGGTCGGGTGGAGTTCGCCGTCGAGGCGCTCGACGCGGCACTGGAGAGATTTGACCTGGTCGGCGAGGGCGATGATGACATCGGAGAGTGGGTCGTTGATCTCGCGGGGGTCGGTGATGAGGACGCGCTTGCCGGACTGGTAGACGATGTGGGCAGGGACGCCGACGACGGTGGAGTCCGGCGGGACGTCGCGGAGGACGACCGAGCCGGCGCCGACGCGGGAGTTCTCGCCGATGGTAATGTTGCCGAGGATGTTGGCGTTGTTGCCGACGAAGATGTTGTCGCGGAGGGTGGGGTGGCGCTTGCCGCCGATCTTGCCGGTGCCGCCGAGGGTGACGCCCTGATAGAGGGTGACGTCGTTGCCGACGATGGCGGTCTCGCCGATGACGACGCCCATGCCGTGGTCGATGAACAGGCGGCGGCCGATGGTGGCGCCGGGATGGATCTCGATGCCGGTCCAGAAGCGGACGACCTGGGAACCAAGGCGGGCGATGAGTTTGAAGTGGCGGCACCAGAGCCAGTGGTTGATGTGGTGCGCCCAGACCGCGTGCAGGCCGGGATAGCAGAGCAGCACCATGAGCCGCGAGCTGGCCGCCGGGTCGCGCTCGAGGATGATGCGGGTGTCTTCGCGGATGGATTCGAAGAGGTTCATGGCTGGGATGATGATAGCGCGGGTGCGGGTGCTGGGGCTTTCCCTGCTCAATTCTCTGCGCCGGGATCGTGCGAGGGGGAGGGGGATGAGGATGTCCAAGCCTCATTTGCCGGAGATGGGGTGCATGGTGGCTGAGCGGGCATGAGCAGTCTGTAGCCCATAAGGAGCGGGGACGGAGGGAGCAGGGCGGGACAGCCTACGGGACAGCCTAATGGAGACAGGCGAGTCGGCCGATAGAGGAACTATGTCCAAGGGGTGAGGAGCTACGGAAGGTTTGAAAATGTGTCGTGTGGTGGCAAAGTGCATGGCTGCGGTCCTGGTGGCTACGGTTACAGCGCTGGTGTTGGGCGTGTCGGCTGGGTATGTGCTGGCGCGCACGATTGTGCTGCGCGTGGCCGAGGACCGGCTCATCCACCAGACGGTGCGCAGCCTGGCCGCTGCGGATGCTGATACTGCAGTCGCACGCGACGCGCTGGCGGCGATGAATGCGTCACCCTATGCTTACTGCTCGGACGCCGAGCTGACGTACTTCCGGCATATTCTGTTCCGTTCGGTGTACCTGCGAGAGGGTGGGCGGATGGGTGCCGATGGACGCATCGATTGCTCCACGACGCTGGGCCGGGACGCGCTGCCGCAGGAGCGGTTCAAGGCGGTTGACACGGAGAGAGACGGCTCCCGCGTGTACTGGAACCTGGCTCCGTTCCGCACCTCGAAGGAGGCGACCTCGGTGCTGCAGGAAGGCACGTCCTATGTGGACGGGGCCATGCAGACGCACAGTGAGGGGCTGCCGCCCGGAGCCAGCATGACGCTGACCCTGCGCGATGTCCACGGTCAATCGATCAACCTGTCTGCGACGGGCGTGTCGTTTGTAAAGAACGGCTATCGAAGCGTGGACGGAATCCTGTCGGACACGCGCTGCTCGGTGCATGATCCCTATTGCGTGACCGGGTCGATCCCCGAGGTGGAGGCGTTTCACCTGGGACGGTCCATGTTTGCGGCATGCATGACGCTGATGGGCGTGGTCGGCCTGGTGTTTGGCCTGGGTTGGTCGTTCGTGTTGTGCCACAAGTGGACTCGGGGGCAACAACTGCGAAGGGCTATTCGCCGAGATGAGCTGAGGATTGCCTACCAGCCGGTGGTGGACCTGGCCAGTGGCCGGATTGTGGGCGCGGAGGCCCTGGCACGCTGGAGGGATGAGGATGGGCTGGAGGTGCCCCCGGATGTATTTATCCCGCTGGCGGAGCACGGAGGGTTCGTGGGCGAGATTACGCGACTGGTGTTGCGGCACGTACTGTGCGATCTCGGCGACCTGCTGCGCTCTGTCCCCGACTTTCAAGTGCATGTGAATGTAACCGCGTGGGACCTGGCTGCGGCGGGGTTTGTGCCCAGGATGGAAGTGGTGCTGGAGAGGGCCGGGGTGAGCCCGGAGAGTGTGGCGATCGAGATCACCGAGACCTCGACGGCGAACAATCCAAGAGCGATAGAGGCCATCCGGCAGATGCGGCTGGCGGGACACCGCGTGTACATTGATGATTTCGGGACGGGGTATTCGAGCCTCGGTTATTTGCAGGAGCTGTCGGTGGACGCGATCAAGATCGACAAGGTGTTTACGCGAGCCATCGGAACCGGCTCGTTGAACGTGAATCTTCTGCCGCAGATCCTCGCGATGGCCGAGGCACTGCACCTGGAGATTGTGGTGGAGGGCATTGAGAACGCAGAGCAGGCGCGCTACTTTGCCACGGGCAAGCGCATTCGCGGCCAGGGCTGGCTCTATGGCCGGCCGATGCCGGCGGCCGAGTTTCTGGAGGTGCTGGCCGTGGACCGGGAGCGCCCGGAGTGGAAGATCATGCAGGATGGATACGGCCAGGACCGGCGTTACACATCACCGACCGCGTCCACGACGGCGTAGACCAATAGACCGGGCTTGAGACGTGACCCCTCTGCGATGCGGGTATATGTTGCGGGCCTTTGGCCCCCGGGGTGGATGCGTTAGAGGTTGACGGTGGATGTTGGGGTGTTGAGGGCCTGCTGGCGGAGGTCGTCGAAGAGCACGGTGGAGAGGTAACGCTCGCCGGAGCTGGGGATGATGACGACGATGAGCTTGCCGGCGTGCTGGGGGTCGCGGGCAAGCTGGATTGCCGCGTGGACCGCCGCGCCGGCGGAGATGCCGACGAGGAGGCCTTCCTCGCGGGGAAGGCGGCGGGCCATGGTAAGGGCTTCGTCGTTGGTGACCTGGAGGATCTGGTCGATGAGATGGGTGTCGAGGGTGTTGGGGATGAAGCCGGCGCCGATGCCCTGGATCTTGTGGGGGCCGGGCTTGCCGCCGGAGAGGACGGGGCTGTCGGTGGGCTCGACGGCGACGGTGAAGAAGCCGGGCTTGCGGGACTTCATGTACCGGCTGACGCCGGTGAGGGTGCCGCCGGTGCCGACGCCGGAGACGAGAATGTCGGCGGTGCCGTCGGTGTCGTTCCAGATCTCGGGGCCGGTGGTTTCGAAGTGGATCTGCGGGTTGGCGGGGTTGTCGAACTGCTGGAGGATGTGGCTGTTGGGGGTCTGGGAACGGATCTCCTCGGCCTTGGCGATGGCACCCTTCATGCCGTTGACGCCGGGGGTGAGGACGATCTTTGCACCGAAGGCGAGGAGGAGGATGCGGCGCTCGACGGACATGGTGTCGGGCATGGTGATGACGAGGGGGTAGCCTTTGACGGCGGCGGCGAAGGCGAGGCCGATGCCTGTGTTGCCGCTGGTGGGCTCGATGAGCGTGGTGAGGCCGGGGGTGATCTTGCCGTCGCGCTCGGCGGCTTCGATCATGGCGAAACCGATGCGGTCCTTGACGCTGCTGACGGGGTTGCTGCTCTCCAGCTTGACCACGACTCGGGCGCTACAGCCGGCGGTCACGTGGTTCAGTTGGACCAGCGGGGTGTGGCCGATGAGGTCGGTGGCGGTGGCAGCGATGTTCATGGTGTCCTCTCAAGGTGCGTAGGGATTGGATGCGCGCGGACTCGTTGCGGCGCGCAGATCTTATGGTCTTCGCTATGCGGCCTTGTTGTCCAGTCTGCGCGGAGGCGGGAGGGGCTGGAACCCAGAGGCTATGCGGTGGTGGTCACTCGCTGGGGGGCCTGGTTGCCTGTGAGTGGCCCAAGATGAAACGGCGAAAGGCTTCGGCGTTGCCGCGTGGCTCGGGGCCGGAGGGATAGGCGAGCGCAAATTTTCTGGCGAGCTTGAGGCCTTTGACGCGTGCGATGCCGAGCGTGTGCAGTGCGAGCTGGTGGCGCACCGACCACTGCGATACGAAGGTGACGCCGAGACCGGCCTCCACCGCGCTGACCTGGCCTTCGGTCGAATCCAGCTCCATGACGGTGCGCAGATCCTTCTTCTTGAGGCCGGCCTTGGCGAGCGCGTTCTCGATGACGCGGCGGGAGCCGGAGCCAAACTCGCGCATGAGGAGGGGCGCCTGGAAGAGGTCCTGCACGCCGATCGTCTGCCCGGCCCACTCGTGGCTGGCGGGAACGATCAACACCAGGTGGTCTTCCATGAAGGGCTCGATGTGCAGGTCCTTGCGCAGGCCGGGCCCTTCGATGAGCGCGAGTTGGACGCGATGCTCGGCGACCGCGTCGAGCATCGCGTCGGTGTTGCCGCTGACGGCGGTGACGGCGACGCGCGGATGCTCACGCAGGAAGGCGGCGACGAAGTTGGGGAGAAGATACTGCCCGATGGTCTGCGATGCGCCGAGGATGAGCGTTCCGGCGTGCGTACCAGAGGTTCCGGTGACGGCTTCAAAGGCTTCGTCGGAGAGGGCTTTGAGCTGCTCGGCGTAGGGGAGCAGGACTGCTCCGGCGGCGGTGAGTGTGATGCGGCCGCCGACGCGGTCGAAGAGTGGGAGGCCGTACTCGTCCTCAAGCGCCTTGATCTGCTGCGTGACTGCCGGCTGCGTGAGGAGCAACTCCTCGGCGGCACGCGTGAAGTTCAGATGCCGTGCGACCACGCGAAAGACCTTGAGCCGAAAGTTCTCCATCGTTTGTATAAGCCTCATCGGAGGAGTTGCGCGCCGTGACCTCAACCGCACGACGAGGACTGCGCCGCACATCCAGCCAACAGCAATCTCGAAACCACTCGATGCTATTGTCCTCTAATCCGGGGTTGCGTGAGCGGGCGACGCGGTGCCGCGACTCTTGTAATTTACTCGGGCAGCGGTAAGGGGACTGTCTTGCCGGTTTGCGCCGATCGCTGCGCCGCATCGAGAATCTCGGTGACCGTGATGTTCGTCTTCAACGCAGAGACGCTATCGCCCTCCTGCACCTGGCCGCTCAAGACTGCCTCCAGATAGTGCAGCGGATCATCGTACGGTGGCGGCAACGGCTTTCCTGTTTCGATGGTGCCTGCCTTGTCATCCTTTCGCCGCACATCCAGAGTTGTGGAGTCCAATGCTTTGGCAAAACCGGTGCTGCCGTAGACATCCATCTCCTTAATAGAGAAGGGCCAATTCCACGAAGCCTGCACAATGGCTATGGAATTCTTGTAGTTCAGCAGAATGTCCGCCTCGTCGTCCACTCCCGGATACAGATCCGGTTGCATACTCTTTGCCACGGCGGTGACCGATAGAGGCGCCTCGCCATGAAGCATCGACGTGAGCAGATCGGGGCCATAGCAACCAAAATCCGTCAGCGCTCCGTCTCCATTCTGCTTCGGATCGAGGAGCCATTGCATGAACTCCGGCTGTACGCCAATCTTCTTCGGGCCCTGGTGGCCATCGCGAAATACCACCTTGACAAGGGTCCCGAGCGCGCCGTCTGCGAGCAGTTGGCTGGCCTGCGTGTTGCTCGCGTACCAGCTTGTTTCGTAGTCCACGAGCACATGAATGTTGCCGCGCTTCGCCGCGCGCTCGATGGCGAGTGCATCCTCGTAGCGGAAGGCCAGTGGCTTCTCCATCATCACGTGGACGCCGAGCGCGGCGCACTCTTCCACCACGCGGCGGTGGTCGCTGGCTGCGGTGAAGACCAGCGCTGCCTGCGGATGCGCGTGCGCCACCATCTCCGCAATGCTCTTGAAGTGCAAGCCGGGCGAGAGGTGATACTGGCGAGCATAGGCATCGAACAACTTCTGATCCGGTTCGACGATGCCGACTACTTCCACGTCAGGACGTTCGAGGATTCCACCCGCTGGGGTCAGCGCACTCGCGTGGAAGAAGCCTGCCACGTGTCCGTGCACCAGGCCCACAACTCCCACCCTTAACGGAGCCGCAGACGCGCAGGTGGACACGAATGCAAGCAGCAATACCATCAGTCGTTTCATCGCATACCCTCTGTAATCTGAGATCTTTGATAGAAGAATTTTGATCACACAACCTACGGAGTCAGGCGGCGCGGCAGGCTGCGACAGCGTCTTCTTCCGACGCGAAGACGCCAAAGAGGCTGAGGATGCCCACCATCTTGAAGGTCTTGGTCGCGAAACTCGACGGGTTCACAAGCTTGGTGTCGCCGCCGATCTGGCGGGTGCGGCGGAGCGCATTGACGACCGCGCCAATGCCGGAGGAGTCGACGAAGGGCATCTCGGCGAGGTCGAGGATGAGATAGATGCAGCCATTCGCGAGCGCCGATTCGAGTGTGGCGTCGAACTCGCGCACGCACTCGGCAATGAATCGCCCCTTGAGGCGAAGGACGCAGGTATCACCACTCTGTCTTATGTCGATATCCACGAAGCCTCCTGTAAACATGCGCGATTTTGCTTTACACCGGAGCAGGGTGCTTGCTACGCTCCGACTACCAGAGAATCAAACTTTCAGGCCGTGCTCGTCAAGCTGTATTCCACGAATCGCATTGGAAGTCTCCCATGCCTATCGACCCAACGCAGGAACTGGCTGATGCCCTCCTCTCCGCGGCTGAGTCTTCGACGCGCGCCAGGCTGATTGCCCGGGCTGTTGCGGAGTTGGTTGCCGAGAGCGCCTGCGTGGTGCATCGTCTAGTTGCGAAAGGCGATTCGCTCTCGCTGATTCCGGCAGCCATGGTGGGAGCCGTCTCGCTTGGGGATGATTGGCTTCCTGCAGAGAACAGGCTGGTCGCTCCTTTCTTTCGCGGGGAGGTCGAGGCGCGGGTGTATGCGAGCAGGGAGCTACAACGCGAAGATTACGCGCATCTGCACCTGTCCCGCAGCTTTGCATCGCTTGCGTACCTGCCGTTTTTTTTGAAGGCGCAACTGGTGGGCGTGATCGAAGTGGTCTCGTTCGCTGAGCCCATCGGTCCCGCTGCGCTGGAGACGCTGAAGCCGGTGGTCGAGCTGGCAGGACCAGCGATTTTGCACGCGGAGGAGATCGAACGGCAGCGACAGGATCTGCTCGACTCTGTGCACCGCATGAGTCAGTTGTACGATCTGGAGAAGTCGCTCAACGCAACGCTTGAACTGGATCAGGTGATAGCGATGGTGCCGGAGAAAACGGTGGCGATGTTGCCATGCCAGGCAGTCCACCTGTGGCTCTTTGACGGCGGAGTGCTGCGGCTGATGGCAACGCATGGAGTCGATGCGACGGTCGAGCACGGAGTGATGCAGGCGGCGGGTGAGGGATATGTAGCGGACATGGCTGAGGAAGGGGAGCCGCTGCGCATCGGTGCTGCACAGGACGGTACCACGGGAGGCGCTGCCGTGGAAGACGAGCGGCTGACGCTGCGGAATCGAGGGCTTGAGTCTGTGGCGGAGACGCTGCGCACTCCACCCATCCGCAATGTGCTGCTGGTTCCGCTGTTGCAGGATGAAGCCGAGGTTGGTGTGCTGGAGGCCGTCAATAAAGCTGGTGGGAGTTGCTTCGATGAGGACGACGAGTTCTTCCTTTCGGCGATGGCGGAGACGGTGAGCCATGCGCTGAAGAATGCCAGCCTGATGCATGCTGAGCGCAAGCTGGAGATTCTTGAAGCCCTGGTCCATGTGAGTTCGGAGATCACGTCGACGCTGCGGCTTGACCGCCTGCTGCAGATCATCGTGAACAGCCCGCAGAGTGTGCTGCCGTATGAACGCTGCGCGATTGCTCTCGACAATCGCGGAACGCTGCAACTGAAGGCTGTCTCCGGCATGGCCAGCATTCCGCTGGGCGATGCGCAGGTGGACCAGTTGCAGGTGTTGGTGCGCTGGCTCTCTTCGCAGACTACGGTGCTGCATCTGCGCCTGAAGGACGATGTAGCGGCGAATGCGGCGCTGCCGGAGGAGGTGCGGCATCACTTTGACGTGACCGGCCATCGCGCGTTGTATGCGCTGCCGTTGATCGACGATCAGGGTCGCGTGGGGCTCCTTCTGTATGAGTCAAGCAATGCGAATTTTCTCGATCTGCCTCACACGGAGATGATCAAGATTCTCGCGGGACAGGCGACGGTGGCGATCCGCAATGCTCTGCTGTATCGCGAGGTCCCGCTGATCGGATTGCTGGAGCCGCTGATGCAGCGCAAGCAGGCACTGCTTCGCAGCACGCGCAGCCGACGGCTGGCCTATGGCGCAGTGGCTGCGTGCGTTGTTGTGGTGCTGGTGATCTGTCCTTTGCCCATGCGGGTCTCAGGCGAAGCGGTCGTTGCTCCGCAACATGTGGTGACGATCGCATCGCCGGCCGATGGCAATGTTTCGATGGTCGCGGCGCGGGAGGGACAGCGCGTTGCCGCAGGCGATCTGCTGGGGACGATGAATGATTGGCAGTGGCGCTCGGACCTGGTGACGGCAGAGGCGAAGTATCGCGCAGCGCAGTCGACGATGGAAGGGGATTTGGCGCGGGGCTCTGCCCGGGCTGGTGAGGATCGGGCACAGGTGGAGTTGCTGCGCGACGAGGTGGCGCGGTCGCGGAGTCGTGTGGAGAACGCACGATTACGATCGCCGATCGACGGGATTGTTGCGACGCCAGCGCTGCAAAACGCAGCGGGGGAACACCTGAATGCTGGCGACACGTTTGCGCAGATCCTCGATGTGTCGTCGGTTGTGGTGGACGTCGCGGTCGCGCAAAGCGATGTGGCGTTGGTGCGACGCGGGGACCATACTGCAGTCAAGCTGGACAGCTATCCGCAGCGATCGTGGCACGGCGCAGTGGATGTTGTCAGCCCTGAAGCGCAGGCTGGCGAAGAGGAACGCACGTTCGCGGCTCGGATCTCCATGCCGAACGGCAACGCCATTCTGCGAGCGGGGATGACGGGACGAGCGAAGATCTTCATCGGCTATCGACCGGCGGGATATGTGCTGCTGCGCAAGCCGGCGTTGTGGCTGTGGCAGTTAGTTTGGAATTGGATTGGCTGGTGACCTGATGTGTGCAACGTGGTTCTTGCGATTATCTGGCGGGTGTAGCGTCGCGGTGGGCGCGGCCCTGCTCGCTGCGTTGGCCGCCTCCGGCTGCGACTCTCGTCCGCTGGCGGAGCCGAGCGTAGCTGCGGCGCGAACCGCTGCGGCAGCTTCACCACAGCCAGCGGATTCCGCGAGAGCTGCTGAAGCGCAGCCGCCGACGCGGTATAGCACGACTGGACCGCTGGTCGCGGCGCAGCAGGCGGAGGTCGCTGCACAGCGCGATGGCCTGGTGGTTCGTGTTGCTGCGAACATTGGTGACCACGTGCGCAGCGGGCAGACACTCGCTATGCTCGATGATCGGCTGCCGCGTGCGGCTTACGCAGCGCAACAGGCAAAGGCTGCTTCGCTACAGGCTCAGGTGAAGGAGTGGCTATCGGAACAGCAGGTGGAGGAGGCCGACCTGCGCCGGGCTGATGCGCTGCGCGCCGACAAGATTCTCAGCGATGAGGACTGGGAGCATGTTAAGTACAAGCTGGAAGAGACAGGCGCGGAGGTCGCCCGGTATCGCGCGGATGAGGCCGCTGCCGAGGCGAATCTTGAGTCGGCGCGCCTGCTGCTGGACCAGTCGCGCGTCGTTGCTCCGTTCGCGGGTGTGGTGGGTCGAAGCTCTCTGCGTGCAGGACAGGAAGTGAAGAAGGACGACGTTCTGTTGTGGATCACGGCCGTTGCGCCATTGCGGATGCTGTTCACGGTGCCAGAGTCGGCGATGGCGCAGTTTCCGCAAGGAGCAGCGCTCGAACTGACGACGGCAGATTATCCGGGGTTGCGCCAGGCTGCGCGAGTGTTGCGCGTGAGCCCGGTGGTAGACCCTGCGAGCGGAAGCGTGCAGGTGATTGGCGAAGTTGTGCAGGCTTCACCGCTGCTGAAGCCGGGCATGACGATGCAGGTGCAGGCTGGAGCGCAGACCGCGCCATGAACCTGAGTGAGGCGCTCGATGCCGCGCTGCCCGAGATTACGAAGGCGCGTCTATCGCGCAGCCGGCCGCCGCGCCTCGATCCCGACCTCGTCGTGCGCGAGGATGTGCTGGACGGCGAACCGTTCTTTGGCATTTTGCAGCGCGGCAAAGGCAATTACTTTCGCTTCCAGCCATCGCAGTGGCAACTGGCTCAACTGTTTGATGGAGTGCGCAGCTATGAGGAGATTGCCGCGCTGTTCGACGAGCAGACCGGAGCTGCGCTCACGGCCAAAGAGATCGAACTATTTGCCACCAATCTCGACGAGGTTGATTTCTGGTTCAAGACGCCGCAGGAGAAGAATCTAGCGTACAGCGCACGGCTCAAAGCGCAACGCGGCCGTCGAGCCAATCGAAAATCGAAGGTCAATTTTGCGCACATCAGCTTTTCGGCATGGGATCCTGACCGCTACCTTACCTCGCTCGACCGCGCCATCGGACGCTTTGTGTACAGCCGATGGAGCGTGCTCGCGGTCGTACTGCTGTTCTGTTTTGAGGCCGTGGTCTTCATTGCGAAGTGGAAGAACTTCGGCCCCGACATTCCTCTCTATTACAACTTCACGCACAAGACGTTTCTGGACTTTGCGGAGTTCTGGTTCCTGCTCTTCGGACTTGGCTTCATCCATGAATCCGCTCACGGCCTCACGTGCAAACACTACGGCGGCGAGGTGCACAGCATGGGCCTGATGTTTCTCTATCTGACGCCATGCTTCTTCGTCGACGTGACCGAGAGCTGGATCTCCGCTACAAAAATTCAGCGACTTGCCACTATCATTGCGGGCATCTGGATCGAAATGACGGTGTGTGGCATTGCGATGATTGTGTGGACCAACACGCAACCTGGTCTGTTCATGCACGACTTCGCCTATAAGGTCATACTCATCACGGGTCTCGCGGTGATCGTGATGAACCTGAACCCGCTGCTGAAGCTGGATGGCTACTACTTTCTTACTGAACTGATTGGCATTCCCGACCTCAAGGAACGGTCGACTTCGTTCGTCTCGGGGTGGTTTCAGCGGCATGTGCTGCGCCTTCCTGCCGAGGTCCCGTCGATCCCGCGCCGCCGTGTGCCGCTGTTTGTGCTCTATGCTGTCGTCTCCGGCGCGTACAGCTATCTGGTGCTCTTCACGGTGCTGCGATTCTCGTACAACGTCACATCAAAATTGATGGCGGAGTTTGCGCTGATCCCGGTGGGTGCGGCTGCCTTCGTGATGTTTCGGTCGCGGATCGAGTCGCTCAGCCGGGTGGTCAAGGACATGTGGCTGGCCAAGGTGGGCACGACCATTCGATGGGCGCCGAGGACGATTGGAGTGGGGATCGGGCTGCTGATTCTGCTCTTCGCGCCTATACTCCGGGAACGCGAGAATGCGTATTTTGTCGCGGAGGCAGCGGATCCGGTTACGCTGCATGCGGCGATCAGCGGTCGCGTTGACGCGGTGTATGTGCGGGAGGGAGAGAGGGTGCGCGCGAGCCAGCCGCTGCTGCACATGAGCAGCCTGAGCGCAGCCTCACTTCGCTCCAGCGCAGCGGCTGCCACGCATTCCGCCAGCTTCGAGGCATTCGAGGCGCAGGTGGAAGGTCGATCGATTGGCTCGGCGGCGGCGAGCGAGGAGGCGGCGAAGAGTTCGTCGGCGATTGCGCAGGAGGCGCAGGACTCGCTGGTCGTGAGGGCGACAGAGGATGGCACGGTGCTGACGCCGAATCCCGGCTCACTGCTGTATCAGCATGTTGCTGCGGGCGAGACCTTGTTGACACTGGCTGGAGCGGATGCGGGAGCGAAACGCACTGGCGACGCCGAATCCATCCGCCTGTTCATCCCTGCGGAGGCTCTCCGCCGCGCACAGCCGGGGGCCGAAGTCGCGCTCGCGCCTCCGGGCGAGTTCTCTATTTTGCGGATGAGACTTCCACCCTTGGACGGAGAAGCGGTTGCGCTGCCGGCGGGCCTCATGGCGCGGCAGCAGTATGTGGGCATTGCGCTGCCCACGTTCTATACGGCGCGGCTCACGCTGCCGGATGGGTCGCGGCCATTGCCGCTGGGGATGGCCGGAACGGCGAAGATCTTTGGGCCGCGACGGAGCCTGTTCGTACGCACGGTCGAGGTGGTGATCAACACGGTGCGAGCGCACGTGTGGTAGACAAACGGATTGGCGGCCACACGTGGGGCCGCCGATCCGTTCTGCAGGATCATCCTGGGAGAATTCGACTGCAGCTTGCTGGACAACAGCCATGATCGACGTCATCCACAATCTTCAAGCGTTGCGCAGCCTGGATCTAACTAAAAGCGCGTCATCGCGGTGACGGCCCTGGCGGTCGTAGCCTTGGCTAGGGTAGTGCGTGCGAGCGTCGCTTTTGCGGTTGTGGCCTTCGCCATTCGCATGGCAGAGACCATCTTCGCGCTCTCCACGGTTGGGGTGGTTTTCGCTTTCGGAGACTTGGTGGTGGACTTGGCGGCAGCGGCGGAGTTGATCAGCGACTTCTTTGTGATAGCCATGGGATGATTCCTCGCATTCGGTTGAATTTGAACTCTCGTAAGACACTTCTATCTAGTGCAAGCTGTGTGCCAAACTTTAGCGCGAGACTGAAATTCTATGTATGTGGTTGATTAGCGACGGTTTTTGGATTCTGTGAGAATTGCGTCGGTCGATCTGGAAAAGGTGTTCCCGCGCGCTATGGGTGAAAAATAAACTACTATAGGTTGAAAAATTCACCTGCTGTAGTGGCCGACTCATCCTAGCGCATATTTTCGGCAGAGATATTTGATTCGCTGTCCGTCGATCTTCAGAAGACGGGCGGCGGCCGCTTTGCTGCCCTCTGCTCTGCGAAGAGCCGCCGTCAGGAGAGCGATCTCCATCTGCTGGATCTCCGCGTCGAAGTCGGTACCGGACTCGGGAAGCAGAACGGCCTCGTTGGCGGCGAGGTTTCTGGCCAACAGCTTTGGGGGGAGATGACTGGCGCGAATCTCATCGCCGCGCACGGTGATCACGAGGCGTTGAATGAGGTTCTCCAACTCGCGCACATTGCCGGGCCAGGTGTGTTCTTCAAATACCGCGAGCGCGGTCTCATCCAGTCGCTTGATGGACAGACCATTGGCGACGCAGTGCATTTGCAGGAAGTAATCGCACAGCAGCGGAATGTCGCCGACGCGTTCGCGCAGGGGCGGGAGGTGAATGGGAACGACGTGGATGCGGTAATACAGATCCTCGCGAAACTTTCCGGTGCGCACCATCTCTTCGAGATTTTCGTGGGTTGCGCAGATAAGGCGGAAGTCGATCTTGCGCAGGGTGCGGCCGCCCAGGCGCTGCACCTGATGATCCTCCAGAACGCGCAGTAACTTGGTTTGCAGCGGCAGGGTGAGGGTTGCAATCTCGTCGAGAAAGAGCGTTCCTCCGTCGGCCAGTTCGATCTGGCCTGGGCGAGCTTCGGTGGCTCCGGTGAAGGCTCCGCGCTCGCTGCCAAACAGCTCGGACTCGATCAGATTTTCGGGAAGCGCGGCACAGTTGAGGCGGATGTAGGGCTTGCTGGCTCTGCGGCTCAGCGCGACGATGGACCTGGCAACCAACTCCTTACCGGTACCGCTTTCGCCGCGGACGAGCACGTTTACGCTGCTGTCGGCGACCTGCTGGATGGCGTCATAGACGCGGCGCATGGGTTCGCTGGAGCCGACGAAGTCCTGGAAGCGGCTGTTCTCCTGGGCCTGACGGCGCATCTGTTCGCGGGCTGCGTCGTCGGTGCGCCGGCGCAGGGTGTCGGCGAGGGCGAGACGCAACTCGGCGATGTCGACAGGGCTGCGAAAGTGGAGATCGGCGCCGGCATCGAGGGCCTGCTTCTCGATCGAGCGGGCGCGGGAGCGGCTGAGGGAGATGAGGACGAAATCGTGGTTGAGCTTGCGCAGTTCGCTGAGGATTGGCAGGCCGCCGTGGCCCTGGTGTGCGTCGTCGGGCTCGGTGTCGATGTCGAGGAGGACGGCGACGACGTGCGCTTCGCGTGTCCAACGCGCCAGGTTGGCGAAGTTTTTGCGCAACACCACCTGGAACCATGGAATCAGTTCAGGGACCAGTTCATCGAGAAACTGCCGGTCGGTCGTGACCACGCAGACAACCGGAAGCGAGGCGTGTGGGAAGGTGGGTGAGACCTGTTTTGCCTTACGGGGCTGCGCGGCCATGCGCCATGGTAGAACGAAACCTCTGGATTGCATCAAGTGATTCTCGGAGCCTGGGAATCCTGCTGTGGAAAATAGATGGAAACCGTATGGGGTGCTGTAGTGGCTGGCTCCATGGCGAGTACAGTCAGCTCTTCGCGGCTTGCAGTTATGGAGGTGCGGATGCTTCGGGTAAGGGACTGAACTCAGGGCGCAACGGGGGTTCCCGGTGGCGCATCCAATGGGCAGTGATCGAGGTTCGTCATGCCTGTCATTCGCACGTGCACTCATTGCCATCAAAAGAACCGCGTTTCTGCAAAACATCTCAGCAGGACGGGACGGTGCGGGGCGTGCAAGGCTCCGCTGCCTGCGCTGGCGGAGCCGCTGCCGGTAGATGCAGCACTGTTTGAGGAAGTCGTCCAGAACGCGACGGTGCCCATCCTGGTGGACTTCTGGGCCGAGTGGTGCGGACCCTGCCGCGCGGCCGCGCCCGAGGTTGCCCGAACGGCGGCCGAGATGGCGGGCAGGGCGCTGGTTCTGAAGGTGGACACCGAGGCCCATCCGCAGCTATCGGCGCGGTTCCAGGTGCGTGGAATTCCGAACTTCGTGGTGCTCTCCGGCGGCCGCACTGTGGTGCAGCAGGCGGGGCTGGTGGACCACACCCAGATGGAGCAGTGGCTTCGCTCGGCTGCGGCGTAACCGGCTCCGGACCCTGTAGCACGGCCGCAGATTCTGTAGCCTGCTCGAGCCAGAGACGCCAAGGCGGAGACGTAGCGCGCTCTGAGAAGATGCCGGTCCGCTTAAATAGTTGCCGTGAGCAGGTGAAGCGGAGTTGCGGATAGAGCCGTTCGCTTGCAGGTGTAGTCGCCATCATTTTGATGGTTGTCATTCCGCAGCGAAACGCAGGAATCTGCTTCCTGAACCGGCGACTGCACCGGATGGACCAATCAGATAGTAGTGAGGTGGCAGCACTGAAGCAGCAGAGTCTCCCCAAGCCGTTTCACAGCCGCAGGAGTCGCGGCTGGCACTTGTGCGGTTGGCCAGACCAGTCTCCAGGACGCCGAGCTGGTACGACAGTTACTCGCCGCCGTCCTCTATGAAGTCGTCGGCGCGGCCGCACCCACCGTCACCCCGCTCTCCTGCGCCGTTGCTAACTCCAAGCTGGGAGCCACCCCCTAAGCCACTCCCGTTCAGTCACGCGATAAGCCTCACACCCTCCAGCCCGCGGCGCACTCCATGGCGCAGCGGGCTGCTTCCGTTTTCCGCGCCGTAACTCTTATTCTCCCCCGCCTGTGTAAACTACCCTCAATCTTAATCATTGCTAATGCAGGACGGCCATGCACTTCCGTTTCCTACGAACTCGCTCAGAAACGTCCGGCAATCCAACCTCTCGCTCCCAACGGCTCCGCTCCACACGGCTCTGAGCAGAGGCCCTGCTGTTCGCCTTTGCAGTCGTAATACACCAAGCCTCACCCCGCTCATCTGCCACGTAAGGAAATACTCATGATCCGCCGCTCATCTCGCCCAGCCCGCATCCTTGCAGCGACTCTCTTCCTCTTCGGCGTTTCGCTCTCCGCCAGCCTGCTGGGTTGCGGCAGCACGAGCGTGCCCCCCACCCCCACCGCCATCGGCATCCAGGGGCCAAAGACGACCACCGTCGATCCCGGCGACACCGCCACCTACACCGCCACCGTGGCCAACGACGCCAACAACGCCGGCGTCACCTGGATACTCGCCGGCACCACCTGCACCGGCGCAGCCTGCGGCGTCCTCTCGAGCGTCACCACCACCGGCGTCACCTACACCGCACCGGCCACCGTCGCCACCGCCTTCACCGTCACCATCACCGTCACCTCCGTAGCCGATCCCAGCCTCACGTCCGTCATCACGCTCAGCATCCCCGCCAATCTCTCCATCGCCACCGCACCCGGAGCGCTCCCCAGCGCCATCATCGGCACGCCGTACACCGCCACCCTTGCCGGAGCCGGCGGCATCACGCCCTTCACCTGGTCCATCACCCACGGAGCGCTCCCCGCGGGCCTCGCCCTCAACGCCACCACCGGCGTCATCACCGGCCTCCCCACCGCTCCCGGCAGCGCCAGCTTCACCGTCACTCTCACCGACTCCGGTTCCCCTGCGCTCACCGCCACCGCCGCGTACACCCTCGCCGTCGCCTACCCCGCGCTCACCATCGCGGCCGCGACCCTCCCCAGCGGCACCTTCGGCACAGCCTACACGGCAGCGCTCACCGCCAGCGGCGGCACCGGCACCGGCTACACCTGGGCTGTAACATCCGGCACTGGCACTGGCCTCAGCGCCATCGGCCTCACCCTCACCCCCGCCGGCGCCATCACCGGCACTCCCACCGCAGGCGAGACAGCATCTCCCTTCACCGTCAAGGTGACGGACAGCTACGGAGACACAGCCTCCGCCACCTTCGCCCTCACCGTCGTCTACCCGGCCATCACCATTCCCACGACGCTGCCCAACGGCATCGTCGGCACCGCCTACTCGGCGACCCTGAGCGCCACCGGCGGCAGCGGCACCGGCTACACCTACGCCCTTGTCTCCGGCCTCAGTGCCACAGGTCTTTCGCTCAGCACCGCAGGCCTCATCACCGGCACACCCACCGTCACCGAAAACCCCGGCACCTTCACCGTGAAGGTCACCGACAGCGCAGGCAACACCGCCACCGTAACCCTCACGCTCACCATCACCTATCCCAACCTGACCATCACCACCGTCAGTCTGCCCAGCGGCATCGTCGGCACGGCCTACACCACAACGCTCGCCGCCACCGCGGGCAGCGGCACCGGCTACACCTGGGCTGTCACCCCCGGAACCTCCAGCCTCAGCGCCCTCGGCGTCACCCTCTCCTCCAGCGGAGTCCTCTCGGCCGCCACACCCGTCGCAGGCACCGCCACCTTCACCGTCAAGGTCACCGACTCCGCCAGCGACAGCACCACCGCCAACTTCACCCTCACCATCGATCCCGCCGTCACCATCACCACCACCTCGCTCCCCAACGGAACCGAAGGCACCACCTACACCGGAACCCTCGCCGCCAGCGGTGGCAGCGGCACCGGCTACGCCTGGACCGTCATCTCTGACACCGGCCTCAGCGCCGTCGGGCTCAGCCTCTCGTCCAGCGGCGCGATCACCGGCACGCCCAACGCTGGCGAATCCGCCACGACCTTCACCGTGCAGGTCACCGACTCCAACGGCAACACCGCCAAAGCCACCCTCTCCCTCACCGTCACCGCCGTCGCCTTCCAGGGTCAGGTCCTCAGCGGAACCCAGCCCGTCACCGGCGCCACCATCCAGCTCTACACTGTCGGCAGCGCCGGCAACGCCTCCGCGGCTACGCCCATGCTCACCCAGGCCGTCACCACTGACCCCCTCGGCATGTTCAACCTCACCGGCCTATACACCTGTGGCCAGAGCAGTACCGGGCAGACGCTTCCCGGCACTCCTGCCAGCTCGCAGGTCTATCTCGTCGCCACCGGCGGCAGCGCCTCCACCACCTCCAGCACCTCCAACCCCGCGCTGGTACTGGTCGCACCCGTCGGCTCCTGCAGCAATCTCACCTCCACCACTACCACGCCGTTCTTCATCCTCAATGAGGTCACCACCGCCGCCGCAGCCTGGGCGCTCGCACCCTTCAGCGCCTCGGCCACCAACATCGGGGCCAGCGCCACCAACACCCTCGGCATCGCCAACGCCTTCCTCGACGCAGCCCTGCTCGTCAACCCCTCCACCGGAGCCGCCGCCACCCTCCCCTCCACCCTCACCGTCGAAACCGGCAAGCTTCACGCCTTCGCCGATGCGCTCAACGCCTGTACCGCCTCCGATGGCGGCTCTGCCTGCACTCCTCTCTTCACCGCCGCCACGCCCACCGGCGGCACCGCTCCCACCGACACCTTCACCGCCGCGCTCAACATCACCCACCACCCCGGCCAGAACGTCGCCGCCGTCTATGCGGCCATCCCCACCACCCCCGCCCCGCCCTTCGCCACCACTCTCACCAAATCCCCCAACGACTGGACCATGTCCCTCACCATCACCGGCGGCGGCCTCTTCATGCCCACCGCCCTTGGCGTCGACAGCCAGGGTAACGTCTGGGTCGCCAATCAGAACAGCCCGCTCTCCGCCTTCAGCCCGCAGGGCACGCCGCTCAGCTCCACCGGCTTCGGCTCCGGCCAGATCTCCCAGGTCTACGGCCTCGCCATCGACCCCTCCAACAACATCTGGGTCACCAACTTCAACGGCAACACCGGCTATGGCAGCGTCACCAAGTTCTACGGCATCAACCCGCCCACCGGCTCCGCCACCGGCAGCGTTGTCGGCACCTACTCCAACGGCAGCGACTTCCCCTACGTCGTCGCAGCCGATACCAATGGCGACATCTTCATCGCCAACACCGGCAACGCCTCGGCCACTGTCTATAACCCCAACGGCAGCCTCCTCTACGCCAGCCTCGGCGCCAACATCGGCCTCCCCACCATTCCCCAGGGCATCGCCATCGACGCCAACCACGGCTTCTGGCTCCCCGGCGACAACGAAGTTGCGCATATCTCCGCTCCCTCCGCCACCTATCCCAACGGCCAGCTCCTCAGCAACGCCAACTGCTGCGCCTTCTCCTACGGCGTAGCCACCGACGCCCACGGTAATCTCTGGGTCTCCGACTACCTCGGCGGCGTCTCCCCCAACAACGACGGCGCCTTCGCCGACCTCGCCCCCGACGGCACCATCCTCCTCAGCAGCGTCACCACCGGCGGCATCAACCACCCCGCCATGGTCGCCATCGACGCCGCCCAGAACGTCTGGTTCGCCAACCTCCACGGTGCCTCCATCACCGAGATCGCCGGCAACTCCGCCGCCGTTCCCGGCGCTGCACTCTCGCCCACCACCGGGGTCTACTCCACCGGCGGCTTCGGCCTCGACGCCGCCCTCAACGGCCCCTTCAGCCTCGCCCCCGACCGTTCCGGCAACCTCTGGGTCTCCAACGAAAACGTCTACGCCCTCACCATGTTCTTCGGCCTCGCCGCCCCAACCATCACTCCCCTCCAGCCCATCCCCACCGCTCCGTAGCGAGCCTCTGCACAAGTTCCGCATCCTGAAGCCGGTCTTCGGCTTCGACAAGCCTCAAGCTGGCCTCCGAACTCACCCAACGCAACCGCACACCGCAGCCCTCGACGCCATCCACCGCGCAAAGAGGGAAAGGCCCTCACCGTTAAGAAATCAGCGTCCTGCAAGAGCCGCCCTGGCCGTCGTCCTTGCTTCGCCCCTGCTCGTAACCAAGCTCTTATCTACTCAGTAAATGCATTATCACAAGTGCACCGTTTATTAGAGACTGCAAATATTTATGAGGAATCACTAAAGATTCGGCTTATGATTCCCTTATCCGCATTCGCACCTGGCAGCCGAACCCAAAGACGTACCCTCGGCCGCCGCATTCGCCGTAACCGATACTGCGAACTTTTGGAGGCCCTCGTGAAGCTCTCGTTTAAGTCCAGCTCTTTCGCTCTCGCTCTCATGCTTGGAACCCTCTCGATAGTGGGTTGTGGTGGCGCTATGAGTCTGCCTGACTCGGTCGCCAGCATCCAGGCCGCAGGTCCGCCCCTCAGCGGCATCGTCCTCGGCGGCCACGCCCCCATCGTCGGTGCGCATGTCTATCTGCTCCAGCCCGGCACCTCCGGCATCGGTTCTCTGGCCACCTCCATCCTCGGCAATAACGGCGCCACCTCGGCCAACGGCTACACCATCACCGCCGACGTCAACGATCCCAACGTCGTAGCCGGATCCAAGTACGTCACCACCGACAGCGGCGGCGGCTTCAGCCTGACCGGCGCCTACACCTGTGTCGTCGGTCAGCCCGTCTATATCTACGCCTGGGGCGGAACACCCTCCACCACCGCTGTCGCCGCTCAGCCCACCTACAACGTCACTCAGGTCGTTGTGAGTAACGCCGCTTCCTCCTCGCCAACCTACACCGTCACCGTCACTCCGTCCGAGTTGCTGTACACCGGCGAGAATATCGCGATCCAAGGCTTCAACGGTAGCTTCAAAGGCCTCAACGGCACTCAGGTCGTCTTACCCTCAGGCCTCACCACCACCACCTTCGAGTTCACTTCGTCGGCAGGCGGTTCAGGCGTCAAGGATGGACCCTTAACCAACGGCCAGATTTCAGCCGGACTAGTCACCCCCTCACCCCAGGGCAACAACGCCATCGTTCAACTCGCCACCCTCGGCAACTGCCCCTCCTCGGGCAACTTCTCCACTCCCGGCAACGGAGCCCTCTCGTATGTCTATATGAATGAGGTCTCCACCGTCGCAGCGGCGTACACCTTCCAGCCCTTCACCTCAGCGGCTAACAACAGCGCCTGGGCCATCGGTAGTTCTGGCAGCACGCAGGGACTCCTCGGCATCGCCAACGCCGCCGCCAACGCCGCTCAGCTCTACAACATTCAGGGCGGCGGCCAGACCTCCACCGTCTACGATGGCGAGGGCCACCTTGCCAACGCCCTCACCGTCAACGGTAACGGCATCATTCCCCAGGCCACCATCGACACCCTCGGCAACATCCTCGCCGCCTGCGTCGACTCCGCCCCCAACGGCAGCAACGCAGGAGCCAACGGTCTCTCTGCGCAATGTTCCACTCTCTTTACAACCGCCACCGATGACGGCTCCCTCCTCGGCACCCAGCCCATCGACACCGCAACTGCCGCCATCAACATCGCCCGCTACCCCGCAGGCAACCACGCAGCCAGCACCGGAGCTAACCCCAACTTCGTCGCTAACATCTTTGCCATCCCCACCGGCGACGTTCCCTTCACTCCAAACCTCGCCAACGCCCCCAACGACTTCACCATCGTGATCAACTATCCCTTTGCGGCTGTGGGCGGCTACGCTGCTGCCAACCCCACGCTCGAGCAGGCGGAGAGCGTTGCGGTCGATGCGCTCGGTCAGGTGTTCATCTCAGCACACGGAAATGGGTCGTCGCAACCTCCCACCGTTGTTCGCTGGTCGCCCCTTGGCGTCCCAAATGCCGGGCCATTCTCTGCCGGCAGCAGCCTCTTCGGCTATGTCTCCATCGACGGCTCCAATAACGCCTGGGCTTCCCAGACCACCGGCGCTGGCAGCATTGAGGAGTTTATCTATAACCCGACGACCAACGGCATCACCACTGCCACCTATGGCTCCGGCTACATTAATCCTCGTCCTCTTGTCACCACCCAGTCCGGCGATGCGCTCTTCATCGCCAGCGATTCACCCAACGGTGGCAACTACCAGTTGTTCGAGTACGGTCCCCTGGGAGCTTCCATCTCCGGCTCTCCCTACTCCCTCAGCTCAACTACCCTCACCACCAATGACTTCGCAAACCACGGCGCAATCGCTGCCAGCGGAGATCTCTGGTTCACCTCCGAGAGATCGAATCAAATCGGCCTCGTCACCCCGACGGGTACCGCGGTCTTCTCTCCCTCCGTCGTTGCCGGCACCCAGCCAGAAGTCCCTGCGGTGGATCATCTCGGCAACGCCTGGGTTCCCATCCAGTCCACGGCCTCGCAGATCGACTACGTTACGCCCACGGGCGTCAGCTCCACCCTCTCCAGTGCCAGCACGGGCGCTAACTTGGTCGCCACCTTCGGCGCTGCTGTGGATGGTAACGGCAACATCTGGTTTGCCAACCGCTGCGGCTTCAATGGTGCTTGCACCAACGGTCCCGGTACGAACTCGATCGTCGAGCTGAGCGGCCTTACCCACACCGCCATCTCCCCCTCGACCAACTACTACCCAGAGGCTCAGTATCCTGCCTCTGCCACCACCTTCACCCGTATCCTGAGCGATCCGGTCAACCTTGCCATCGATCCGTCTGGCAATGTCTGGACCACCAACTACCTGGGCAGCGAGGTGACGGAGATGATCGGCGCAGCAGCTCCGGTGGTCACTCCGCTCTCCACCGCTGCCGGTACCAACGCACTGGGCGTCACGCCCTAACCGAAGTCTGCACTATTCCCTGCCAGCCCGCGTCGCCCCCAGCGCCGCGGGCTGTTTGCTTCAACGGCGGCCATCTCCACCGCAGCGTCCAGCGCGCACCAGGACCAGCAAGTCTCCGCCCCCGCCAGAGTTCTCGCCATGGGCTCTTCCCTTGCTGTTGCCCGTTCCGTTGCTGCAAACGAACCCCGCCTGCCCTTCCGGCGATTTAGAATCATCCCACCATGAACGCCTCGCCGCAGACCCTCCGACTTGACAACGTCACCCCTCTGTCACCCCTCCAAATCCCCATGGTGCCCGCCCGGCAAAATCCCTCCCCGCGCAAATCTTCCGATCCCCGCCCCGCCAGCGCCCATTTCCAACGTCGTGCGTACGAAAACCGTGCTGAGAGTGTCGAATTGCAGCCCAGGATTGCGTTGAGCCCTACACCAAACTCACACATTTGGGCTCATACAGCTCACTCAGCCTCCCCGGCGGTCGCCTGATGCCCACCCGCGTCCGCTCCTACTCGAAAATAAATCTCGGCCTCGCCGTCGGCCCCACCCGTCCCGACGGCTTCCACGCCCTCACCACCGTCTATCAGACTCTACAACTTCATGATTTTGTGACAGTTGCAGCCACACGCGCAGCCGAGACGTCGATCCTCATCACCTCCAACCACCGCGGCGTTCCCCGCACCGAAGCCCGCAATGCCGAGCGCAACACCGCCTGGAAGATGGTCCAGAAGACCCTCGAACGCCTGAAAATTACCGCTAACGTGGAAATCCACATCGACAAGCGCCTCCCTGTGCAAGGCGGCATGGGTGCCGGGTCGGCCAACGCGGTCGCTGCAACTATAGGATTAGAAAGGGAGTTAGGCCTCGCTCTCCCCGCCCCGGACCGACTGGAAGTAGCCGCCGAAGTAGGCTCCGATGTCCCCCTTTTCCTCCTCGGCGGCACCGTCCTCGGTCTCGGCCGAGGCGAGGAGGTCTACCCCCTCCCCGACTCCAATCCCCTCCATTGCGTCGTCGCCCTGCCCGACGTTGGCGTCTCTACAGCCCTTGCTTTTCAGCAACTTGACGCCGCTTCATTGACTTCCGCCCCCGCTGTGGATAAACTAAAGCAGTTGAGCCGCGCTCTAGCCTCTGTCTGGTCGACATCTGGCGTCGAGTCTGGCCCCTCCGGTATCGCTTTTACGCACCGCCCAGAACCCAATCAAGCATTGATTCCAGGCGACTTGCCCTCGGGTAGGACCTCTAGCGAGAGGGACGTATCAGGCGATCTGGCCGAGAATCCCCTTCTCGCGCTTGTCCGCACCGGGATTGAGAACGACTTTGAAGAGGTCGTCTTCTCGCAGCATCCCTCCTTGCGTTCAACCAAGCGTGATTTGATGGGAAGTTC
>JAJXYW010000140.1 GCA_021780415.1 Acidobacteriota bacterium | reverse complement strand
CCCCCACGGGTACACGCTCGATGTGAACGGCAAGACGGGACAGCGCAGCCCCATGATCATCAGCAGCGCCCCCTACCTCACCGTGTGGCTCCAAAACCACCCCTTCAAAGACAACCCGGAAAGCCCCCTGTGGGTGTACTACCAGTACACGAGCACGCCAAAACACCTCAAGTACGACACGATCAGGTACGCGCTCATCCGGTACTTCAAACGCGCCGGCATCACCAAACCAGTCCACCCCCACCTCTTCCGCCACTCGCGCGCCACCTACGTGCTCGCGAACGGCATCATGAACGAACAACAAGCCAAGGCATACTTCGGCTGGACGCCCGGCAGCAACATGCTCGCCACATACAGCCACCTCATCGACCAAGACGCGAACAACGCCATCCTCCGCGAAAACAACCTCACCCCCACCCAACAAGAACACCAGGAACTCCAGCCCATCGTGTGCAGGATCTGCAACGACATCAACCCGGCCAAAAGCGAGTACTGCGCGAAGTGCGGAGCCGTCCTCGACCTCAAAAAGGCGTACGAACACCAAGCCGTGCACGACCTCAAAGAAGAACTCTTCGTCAAAATGTTCCGCTTGCTCGTGCAGAAGGGCATGGTGGACGAGGCCGCAAGCGAAATCCACGACGCGAACCTCGGCAGCACCCTCAAACGCCTCGCCCAACACCTCACCGGGGAAGAACCACTCCACCCCGTACTCGCCACCACGACCACCAACGCGACCATCGAGCAACACCCCCCGACAGCGCCACAACCCACCAATGCGCCAAACGCCGTGGCGGTCACTATTGCGTCGAACACCGTGGCGGTCCCCGTTGCGCCGAACACCGTGCCCGCCCCCTAGTGCCTGACGCGCGTCTAGTTTCCTCCCACCCCGGAAACAAGCCAGGACCACCCTGAAACCAGACCGCCCGCCCGAATGGAGCCCCGCAGGCCGACACGACCCATCATTGCGCCTAACGCCTCCCGGCCGGCACGCTCGCGCCACCCGTTTCGCCGACCATGGCCCACTGAGCGTCCTCCCCGGTGGACGACGGGCCGGGGGGAATCTGGATTCGGCCGCCTGGTTTCCGGCTTCGTTCCCCCCTTTCCCCACCTTTCTATCCAGCCGGACACTCTTGAAATCCATCCATCATCAGCCGGCACACTCAACAGCCAGCAATCATCAATCAGCAATCACGCCCAACACCCAACACCAACCGAGCACCAGCCAATAGCCAACAGCCAACAACCAACAACCAACAGCCAATGACCAACAACCAATAACCAACAGCCAATAGCCAACAGCACACTCACACGAGGACACACCAACACGGACCCCACCAGCCAACACCAGCACAATAACGACAGCCCACCCCGACAGGGAAGACACGCTCGCACACCAACAAGCCCCCCCGGACACCGACGAAATCCCAACCTCAACAAACCAGGACACCCCCGCCGGGACACGCCAACCGGGACACCCCACCCCGAGGAGCCACCACGATGTGCCCACCCCACGCCGACCGCAAACCGGCGCCTGCCGAAGGTGATCCAGCTCACACCAAGTCGGAGCGTGGCCCCGTGACAGAACGCCAAACCCCTCACTGGGGACCAAGGTCTCACGACAACCCCCCGCGAGGTTCGACGTTGCTACCCACCCACGAGAAACCAACAACCCCTTGACACCAAACAACCTACGACTACGATACATATGTGCACCAGCACCGCCCACGGATTGCCGGCCTTGACAGGCGGGCACAGGAGGCGGACGATAAGTTTCAGACGTATGCTGCACCTGACAGCAGGGAAGGAGGCAGGCGCAGAAGCCGCCTGCTGAGAAAACTTTATGAACTCGAGGGCACCCATGAAGATGAAGGCCGCAGCCTTCCCGACGGGGAATACGGTTGCCAGCCGAGCCAGTTCAAGCGCAGGGAGGAACCACATGCTTTCACATCAACAACCGACCCACGAGGAACAACGCGTCCTCGCGCTCTTCACAGAGCGTAACGGTCCGGTTGACGAAGCGGATCGCGACGCCCTGCTGCGCGCACTGGGCGCGAGGGGGCCCGCATGGGTAAGGAAGCCGATTCCCATCAATCCTGAAGGCTTCAAGCCCGAGGACCACATCGACCCCCTGCTCTTGGAGTTCTACACCAACACCGAGGAACGGCGCGACTACATCGCGCCATGGCACACCCACACCTCCTCATGCGCCTACTGCACCGACCTGCTCACCGTCTACAGCCTCCTCCCTCCCCGTGAGGACTGAAGCCGAACCACTGCGCCACCTCCACTTCGGTCTTGGCCCACTCGGGCTAGGATTCGTTCTTCCCTTCTTCCAGCCGCGCTCCCAGGCGAGCCTCGTAGCGGTCATTCGTCAAAGCTCCGAGAGGAACTACTACCCCACACTCGAGGGCGGGGGCACAGTCGAGCTTCGCTACCAGGACGGCACAACGGAAACCTACAGCGCCCCGCCGATTCGCCGCTATGACCACGCATCGCCCCAGAGCGTCCTAGAGGTCCTCGACGGAACACCACCCCAGGTTGTCTCGTGCAGCGTGGGCGTCGGGAACCTCGACGCCATCTACCAAGCCCTCACAGTCCTACTGACGAAGCACAGCGCCTTCTACAGCAAACACGCCCTGATCTTCCTGCCCCTAGAGAACAAATCGGACGCCGGAACGCACGCGATCAGCCATCTCAAAGCGAGCAACCTACCCACAACGTGGGTCGACGACCATGTCTTTGCCGCCGACGCCATCGTTGATCGCATCTGCAGCGACGAGATTCTCGTCGAGAACGCGACGTGCCACGTCACGACAGAGCGCTACGCCCACTTCAGGTTCATCTTCCCGGACAAAACGCGGCTAGACCCAATCAAGAAAAGCCTTCAGGACCTCCAACTCGAACGCTTCCTCTGTGACGCGCCAGACTATGAAATCGAGGTCCGCAAGAAGTTCTGGGTCATGAACGGCCTCCAGTACGCCCTCGCGGCCCTCGCCCTGCGCCACAACCTGACGTACGCCGCAACCATCGGCGACATCCTGCAAGAAGAATCTCTTCAACACCTCATCGCGCGCCTGCGCGCCGAGATCGCGCTCGCCCTGTACTTCTACGCTCGTAGCCAGCACAGAGACATCCCGTTCGGAGAAGCCCAGCGCCATGTCGATACCACCTGGAAGCGAATCGCTGGTTGTACGAAGGACACGGTCCATCGCCTCATCAAGGACCTGCAGTACGTCACCGAAGACCTCCGGCTCATCGCATGCGGAGGCCGTAGCGACGCCCACCCACCCAACTTCAACGACTTCCTCGAGAAGTGGCGACAACGCGTCCTGGAACCAAGCGAACTCCTCCTCAACCATGTCGAAGAAATCCAGGCCCCCCTCTACCACCCCAGGATCAGCTACATCTTCCTCGAACAACTCGCCAAGACCATAGCGAGTCTCGTCGAGCGCCTGAGCACCAGCCCCCCAAGTCGCGTGGGGAGGTGACGGAAGCCCGCCAGCCCCGCCACGAGCGCGACAAGAAAATCCCCACCGGGACACCCCTGCCAGGGAACCACACCACCACAACCCCTGCACCAACAAGAGATGCGCGCGAGCAACACCAGAGAGCCGCCGTCCCACCGGTTGCGGCCCCACCAATCGCGACCGGCGCGGGTGACGAGCACCACCACCGCCCCCGAGAACGACCGACTATTGACCGCCCGCTCATGGCGCAGTAATCTCAACGTGCCGTCCAGCCCAGAAGGGAGTGCACTGTGTCAATGCAAGTCTCGTTCTTGGACGTTGGAGACTGCCACAGCACGTACTTCGCGTTCAGCGACACGACCAAACTCCTCATCGACGCGGGAGCAGGTGAGCGGTCCACCGCTCAGTACCTCGAGACCGTCTGGACCCTCCACCAGGTGGTAATCACACACCCACACGCGGACCACCTCAAGAGCCTCGCCGAACTTCGGGCCAAGATCCGACGCTTCTACAGCATCAGTACGATCTACTACCCGCGACCCTGCTCCGCCCAGGACAAGCCCAACTTCGACGCGTACTACCAGCTGCGCCAGCCGCCCGCCGGAGAGAACGCCACCAAGGGCCGCGTGCTGCGCCAGGACGACACAGTCCTGGTCCGAGTCCTCGCGCCGGCCACGGCGCCAGCAAGCACGACCACCGGAGACGAACTCAATGAGGCGAGCGCCATCGTCCTCGTCCAGTACCGCAACCGCAAGGTGCTCATCACGGGCGACAACGGCCCACAGTCCATGCACCGGTTCACTCAGGACTGGAACGCCTTCAGCGCCGACATCCTCCTCGCGCCACACCACGGCCAGAAGAGTGGCTTCCTCAAGGAGTTCGTCCAACACGTGAACCCGGGCTACGTGATCATTAGCAGCGGCTCCGTCAAGAACTCCGACGCGTACGAGGACTACGTACCCCTCGCGCGCCACGGCGTCCGCACCACCCGCAAGCACGGCACCATCACCTTCACGATGAACGACGACGGCACCTGGACGAGCAACGCCGGATAAACCCATGAAGACCGACGTCTTCAGCTACTTCGACCACCTCGGGTACCTCTTCACCGGCGCCACCGGCCTCGCCGGAGCCCGACTCCTCACCGGCTGGCCGCCAGGGGCCCTGCCGACCGACCTCGTCACCATCGCGCTCTGGACCATCACGGCCTACCTCACCGGGCACGCCATTGCCTTCCTCGCAAGCACCATCCTAGAGCATCTGCTGGTTGCCAAGCTCCTTGGCTACCCGACCACCCACCTGCTCGAAACAACCACGCCGAGCATACCGTGGCGCCGGCTCGTGCGCATCGCGCCCCTGAGTGTGACCTTTCGGAACGACCTGCGCACGGCACAAGACGCGCTCTTCGGCCCGTCATTCACCGAACTCTCGACGAGCGACCAGTTCATCCTCCAACACCACTACGTGTCCCGACACGACACCCTCAGCGCACAACGACTCCTCACGTTCATCAGCCAGTACGACCTCATGAGAAACACCAGCACCATCGCCATCATCCTCGCAACCATCGCTATCACCCAGGCACGATGGGGGACGAGCGCGCTCCTAATCGCTGCGGCACTCCTGTTCTTCTTGCGCTACTACAAGTTCCTCCGCCTCTTCGCGATCGAACTCCTGTTCGCCATCCGCATCCTCGGAGGAACCCACTACGAGGAAGCCCTCCAGCAGGGCGCCACATGACCGATCGCGAGCAACGCGCGCTGCCGAGTCCGAGGCTCGTGCGCCTCGACCACGCTTCAACTCCTAACAGAGGGCACGTCTCAGGAGGACCACAACCTTGAAAAACCCCAGCACCCTCCCTGTCCTGCAGCAAATGTCACAACTCGTCCAAGACTTCGGCAACCATCTCAGCAGGCTCGTGAGCGAGCTGTCGCCCGACTACATCGTCCCCCTCTGCGCGAGCGGCCCCGACGCCCCCCAACAACATAGAGTGGCAGACGACCCCGCCATCGAAGGAAAAGGATCGCTGGGAGAGGACGCAGTGCCCCGCCGTTCCGACGAGGTGAGATGAGGGATCCTTCACCTGGCCTCCTCGCCGTCTTCGGGGCGACGATGCAACCCTATCAGAGGTTACGACGCCCCAATGCGGGATTGACGCGCTTTCAGTTTTGAGATTAGGTCTTGCGTTCCAAATCCGATCGGACTAGTCTTCACATCGGACCTCACGGGGCGAGTTGAGGCGTCGCGGTACCGGCGGAGCGAATCGGTCGGGCGGGTGGGCCGGCGAGCAAGCGGGGGTGGGATGGACAAACCGTCGATCACTCTGGGACGCACCTCCTTATCGTTCCACAGGAACTACGTCCGCCTTGCGGTGGTCAACCCTGCCGTCCTCGCAACGTGCTTTCTCGCCGGGGCCTTCGCGTGGTGGGCCGGCGCGCGCGGCCTTCACATCCAGACGGAGGTCGCTCTCGCCCTCCAACTCGTGCTGATCGGTTGGCTCGGCGTCGCCTACGGGCGGAGCAAGCACACCCGGATGCTCGTCGCGCCGGGCGGGGAGGACTGGAATCTGCGCGCCCTGCTCGACGCGACGCCGGATGGCGTGTTCATGCTCGACGCGGCAGGTGTCATTTACATGGTGAGCGCGAGCGCAGCCGAAGGTCTCGGCGTCCCCCAGGCCGCGCTCATCGGCCGCCACATCCGTGACTTCGTGCCGCTGGGAGCAGGCAGAACTTGGGACGAGATCGCGTTGGACGCGACGCAGGCGGGGATTCCGGCCACCCTCGAGTACGAGCGCGATGGCGTCTGGTTCGAAGCGGCGTTTGGCCCGGCCTACAACGCGCAGGGGGCCGTGACGGGCTTCGCCGTTCACAGCCGGGACATCACCGCCCAGAAGCATGCGGCGGGGGCCCTGCAGGAGAGTCAGCGGACCTTCGTCGCAGCGTTTGAGCACGCACCGATCGGCATGGCCCTGGTGGGGCCTGACGGCCGCTTCCTCAGGCTCAACGCGGCCCACTGCCAACTCCTTGGGTGCTCGGAAGAAGACCTGATCGGAAAGAGTGGCTTCGACCTCACGCACCCCGACGATCTCGCCATCAGCAAAGATCGGTTCGCCCGTGCCCTTTCGGGTGAGTTTCCGAGCTACGAAATCGAGAAGCGCTACAGACACGCCCTCGGCCATTACGTGACGATCCAACTCAACGCCTCCCTCGTGCGAGGAGAGGA
>JAJXYW010000145.1 GCA_021780415.1 Acidobacteriota bacterium | reverse complement strand
TCGGCGGGTGCACTCGTCGAGTTTGGTGCCGGTGAATGACCCGACGCTGCTGTTTACCAATGCAGGGATGAATCAGTTTAAGGATGTATTTCTGGGGGCGGAGACGCGGGAGTATTCGCGGGCTGCATCGTCGCAGAAGTGCGTGCGCGCGGGGGGGAAACATAATGATCTGGAGAACGTCGGGTTTACGCGGCGGCACCACACGTTCTTTGAGATGCTGGGGAATTTTTCGTTTGGGGACTACTTCAAGAAAGATGCGATTGCGTTTGCGTGGGAGTTGCTGACGAGCCCGGAGTGGTTTGGGATTGATAAGGACCGGCTGTATGTGACGATCTTCGAGGGCCAGGGAACCGTTCCGAGAGACGATGAGGCGGAGCGGTTGTGGGTGGAGGCGGGTGTGCCGAAGGAGCGCATCTTCACCATGGGGATGAAGGATAACTTCTGGCAGATGGGCGATACCGGGCCTTGCGGGCCTTGTAGCGAGATCTTTTATGACCTTGGGCTGGCGGCGTCGGAGACGGGCGAGGACAGGCCGTTTCCGGAAGATGACCAGCGGTATATGGAGATCTGGAATCTGGTGTTTATGCAGTTCGACCGGAGTTCGGATGGGGTGTTGACGCCGCTGCCGAAACCGAGCATCGATACGGGCATGGGGTTGGAGCGGGTTGCTTGCGTGTTGCAGGGGAAGCTCTCGAATTATGAGAGTGATTTGTTTACACCGCTGTTGAAGCGGGCGGCGGAGTTGACGGGGTTTGGGGGTTCTCAGTTCTCAGTTGTCAGTTCTCAGATTGAGGATCTGGCGGTGAGCGATGAGAAGGGCGCGGCTTCGCTGCGGATTATTGCGGACCATGCGCGGGCTTCGACTTTCCTGATTGCGGATGGGGTGGTGCCGAGCAATGAGGGGCGGGGGTATGTGCTGCGGAAGATTCTGCGGCGCGGGATTCGGCATGGGCGGCTGCTGGGGCAGGAGAAGCCGTTTATGCACGAGATGGTGTTTGCGGTAAGGGATGAGATGGTGGCGGCTTATCCGGAGCTGGCGGAGAGCGCGGAGAGAGTTGCGAAGGTGGTGCTGGCCGAGGAGGAACAGTTTGCGCGCACGCTGGAGCTGGGGCTGCGCAATATGACCGAGGAGACGCTGCGCTCGGGTAAGCTGGCGTTTGGGCTGTACGAGACGTTCGGGATGCCGTTGGATTTTATGGTGGATGCGGCGCGCGATGCTGGGATCGACTTTGATATGGAGGGGTTTGAGCGGGCGAAGGAAGAGGAGCAGGCGCGGGCGCGGGCTAGTTGGAAGGGTGGGTCGCAGAAGACGGCGGCGCCGGTGTATCGGGAGTTGGAGAAGACGGAGTTTGAGGGGTATACCGCGCTGCGCGTCGATGGCGCGAAGGTGCTGGCGCTGGTGAAGGATGGGGTTGGGGTGTCGGCGCTGAAGAGTGGCGAGACGGGTGAGGTGGTGCTCGATGCGACGAGCTTCTATGCGGACTCGGGTGGGCAGGTGGGGGATGTGGGGTGGTTGTATGCGGGGGATCATCAGAGCGTGGTGGCCGAGGTGAATGGATGCAAGAAGCCGGTGCAGGGAGTGTTTGCGCACCAGGTGGTGGCAAAGCAGACGATTGCTGTGGGGGATACCGTGGATGCGGTGGTGGATGGGGCGGTGCGGTCGGCCGTGATGCGGAACCATACGGGGACGCATCTGCTGCATGCGGCGCTAAGGCAGGTGCTGGGGACGCATGTGAAGCAGGCGGGGTCGTTGAATGATCGCAGCCGGCTGCGGTTTGACTTCAGCCACTTTGCTGGCGTGGCCGAGGAGGAGTTGGCCGAGATTGAGTCGATTGTGAATGCGCAGGTGCTGGCGAATACTCCGGTGGTGACGATGGTGGATGTGCCGATTGATGTGGCGGTGCATGAGCTGGGAGCGATGGCGCTGTTTGGCGAGAAGTATGGGGACAAGGTAAGGGTGGTGAAGATTGGGGAGTTCTCGACGGAGCTGTGCGGAGGAACGCATACGGGGGCGACGGGGGAGATTGGGCTGGTGAAGCTGATGGGCGAGGGCGCGGTGGCGAGTGGCGTGCGTCGCGTGGAGGCCGTGACCGGGATGGGAGCGCTGGGAGTGTTCAGGCGGGATGCGGATGTGGCGCGAGTGGCGTCGTCGTTTGTGGGGACGGGCGAGGTGAGCGGGGAGGCGCTGCGGGTGCGGGTCGCGCATCAGGAAGAGGAGATGAAGAGGCTGAGGCGGGAGTTGGAGACGCTGCGGATGAAGTCGGCGAGCGCGGCTACGGCTGACGCGGCGGCTTCGGCGGTGGAGGTTCGCGGGGTTAAGGTTTTAAGCCTGCGGGTCGATGCGCTGGATAAGGCGCAGATGCGGAACCTGGTGGATGAGCTGAGAGGGAAGCTGGGGAGTGGGGTGGTGGTGTTGGGTGCGGCTTCGCCGGATGGTAAGGTGAGCTTGATTGTGGGGGTGAGTAAGGACCTGACTGGACGCGTGCAGGCAGGGAAGATTGTGGGCGCGATTGCGGCGAAGGTTGGCGGCAAGGGCGGCGGGCGGCCGGATCTGGCCGAGGCCGGAGGCAGCGATGTTGCCGGTTTGGATAAGGCGCTGGCGGAGGCGAAGGATGTGGTGGGGGAGCTGCTGGGGTAGAAGCTTTAGAGGCTAGATGCTGGCAAGGGCAACAGCAAAGGCAGGGCCAATACGGAGATCCTTCGCTGCGCTGTGGATGACGGCGGGGAGATGGTAGCGGCGAGGGTGAGTGGATAGGCGCGAGGGGCTGCGTTGGAAAACTGAGGGTATTCGCGGCGATACCTTTGGGGGATTCACAGGGGCTGGGGTGGGGTTGGAACCTACACTTAAATGGGTATGGGTCTCTTGCGGAGCAGTGTTGTCCATGTCGGGGGGAAGCGTTGGGGCTGCGGCTGGTGGAGCGCGGTGGCCTGGGTGGGATTGTGTTGCGGGAGCGCGGGCTCGATGGTGGGCGCGACGCGGGTGGGGAAGGCGGCGGAGACTGGGGCGGACCTGACGGCGAAGACGCGGGCGGAGGCGTCGGGGTGGGATGCGGCGGTGGCGGCTCGGGAGCGGTTTGAGGCAGAGCCGAAGAGGACTCATACGCGGCAGGAGTATGCGCGGGTGATGAATCAATTTCGCTCGATCTATCATGCGAATCCGGGGGACAAGCATGCGGCGGAGGCTGTGGCCCAGGTTGCGGAGTTGCTGGCGGAGCAGGGGCGCGAGTTTGGCGATAAGAAGAGCCTGCATGATGCGGCAGGACAGTATGAGTATTTAGCCAAGGCGTATCCGGATGGGACGCTGGCTCCCGAGGCCTTGGAGAAAGCGTTGACGTTGCTGGGGCCGCAGGATGCAGAAGAGGCGGCGAAGGTGAGGGCGGAGCTGGCCGGGGATTATCCGCAGTATGCGCGCGGGGTGGTGGTTTCCGGTACGCCTACATCTCAGAAGCAAGATGCGGGGAAAGCTGAGGCTGCGCCTGCTTCGCAGGGGCGAGGGGTGGGGCACGCGGGGATGGTTGCCGACATATCGGCAGCCCAGAAGCCGGATGCGGGGCACGCGGAGGTGCAGGCGGTAAAACCGACGGGGCCGCTGGCGGTGGTGACCGGGATTCGGCATTGGTCGACGGCGAGTTATACGCGCGTGGCAATTGATTTGAATGTGGCTCCGGGGGAGGCGGTGAAGTATGCCGCGGCGCGGGTGGAGAATCCGGACCGGATCTTCTTTGACGTGGAACATGCGCGGCTGGCGCCGGAGTTGGTGGGCAAGAGCTTCAATGTGACCGATGATGGGTTTCTGGAGAGGGTGCGTGCGGCGCAGTTCTCTGACCATGTGACGCGAGTGGTGCTGGATGTGCACCAGGTGGCGGAGTACTCGGCGTTTTTGCTGCCGAATCCGTATCGGCTGATTATTGATATTCATGGGCGGCAGGGGGCAGAGGGTAAGGAGCAGGGCGTAGAGAGTGCGGCGACTGGGGATGCTGCGGCGACGGGGTCTGCGGCGACGGGGCCTGCGGTGGCGGGACCGGCGGCGGTGAGTGCGCCGGTGGAGGTGTCGAGTTTGCCGCCGATGCCGGTGACGGATGGGAGTGCGAGCTTTGGGCTGCCGGCGCGGGGGACGGATCGGGGCGGTGCGGCGAAGGTTGTGGCGCAGCCGCGGGTGGTGATCTCGTCGAAGCCGACGGTGGCGCGGCCGGTGCCGAATACGGTGATGAATAGCTCGGCCGATATGGGCAATGAGGTGGCGGCGGTGAGCGACCAGCCGGGGATGGTGGAGGCTACGCGCAGGCCGACGTCGAAGCCGATTGCGGAGACGAGCAGGGTGGATGCGTCGAGTGGGGCGCACTATGGGGCGCGGTCGAGACGGAAGGCGGGGAGTGCGTCCCCGGTTGGCGACGACGGGACGTTGGCGAGGGTGGGGCACCCGGGCGTGGCGGCTGGCGCGGAGGTGAAGGGCGAGCCGGCGACGGTTGCGCCGCCGACGGCGGATGGTGAGACGTCGTTGATGAGGGCGCTGGGGTTGAAGATTGGGCGGATTGTGATTGATGCGGGACATGGCGGGCATGACTCGGGGACCCTGGGCGCGGGAGGGATTGAGGAGAAGGATGTGGTGCTGGATGTGGCGCTGCGGCTGGGTAAGCTGCTGCATGACCGGCTGGGCGCGGAGATTGTGTATACGCGCGCCGATGACACATTTATTCCGCTGGAGACGCGGACGGCGATTGCGAACAAGGCGCAGGCGGACCTGTTTATCAGCATCCATGCGAACAGCTCGACGGATGAGAGCGCGCGGGGGGTGGAGGTGTACTACCTGAACTTTACGAGCGACCCGGAGGCGATGCGGGTGGCGAGTAGGGAGAACGCGGTCTCGACTGAGAGCGTGCATGAGCTGAGCGACCTGGTGAAGAAGATTGCGCTGAAGGACAAAATTGATGAGTCGAAGGAGTTGGCCAGCGATGTGGATGCGTCGCTGTATGGGGGGCTGCGGAAGGGAAATCCGGAGATGCGGAATCGGGGGGTGAAGAAGGCTCCGTTTGTGGTGCTGATTGGAGCGAATATGCCGTCGATCCTGGCGGAGATCAGCTTTGTGACGAATCCGGATGATGCGATGAAGCTGGAGACGGGAGCGTATCGCGAGCGCGTGGCCGAGAGCCTGTATCAGGGCGTCGCGCGGTATGCTGAGGCGATCAATGGGGAGAAGCCGAGGGTGCGGACCGTGGAGCAGGCGGCCAGGTAGGTGGGTGGTAGCTAGCTTTTAGCAAAGGCAACGGCAAAAGCAAGAGCAACAGCAGATTCCTCCGCTGCGCTGCGGAATGACAACCAGAAAAGCAAGAGCAAAGGCAAGAGCAAAGGCAAATACGGAGATCCTTCGCTTCGCTCTGGATGACGGCAAGGGGTGAACCTGGATGATGGCGAGGGGTGAGCCTGGACGACGGCTGGAGATGAGTTATCGCAAGAGTGTCTGCGCGGTAGGTGGGGGCGTGCTCACGTTTGGGTGGTTGGTGTAGTCTGGGCCTTGTATGTGCTTGGGTTTAGGGACAAAACGAGGGGTGGCGCTGGGATTGCTGGCGCTGGGGCTGGCGGCGGGGTCGGATGTGCGGTTGGTGGCTCAGACGTCGGTGACGCTGATGGAGCCGAGTGCTCCGCTGCTGCCAGCGAAGTTTGGGGAGTGGACACGGGCGGCTGCGGTGGGAGCGACGTCCGGCTTCTCGCTGGCGAGCGTGAGCAAGGAGGCGCTGGCCGAGTGCGGGGAGCAGCGGTCCAAGGTGGCCGAGTATGCGCGAGCGGGGCGCGTGGTGCACGTCGAGGCGATTGAGTTTGGAGACAAGACAGGCGCCGATAGTGCGTTCACGCTGGTGGAACGGCCGGGGATGAAGGCGGGCAAGGAGTTGGGAGTTGAAGACGCCGTGGGGGATGGCGCGGTGCTGTTTGTGGTGGGCAAGTCTTTGGTGCTGGCGAACTTTGGAGGCGAGGTGACGGCGACGGACGTGGCCGCGCTGAAGCCGCTGGCCGATGCGATGCCGAAGGTTTTTGGGAACTCGGGGATGGCGCCGATGCTGCCGACGCTGGCGCCGGCGAAGGGGCTGGTGGAGGGTGGGCTGCGGTATGCGCTGGGGCCGGTGAGCTATGCGGCCGAGGGGGGCGTGCTGCCGGCGGGGTCGCTGGGCTGGAAGATGGAGGCCGAGGCGGTGACGGCGCTGTATGACGACGCGCGGGGAAAGGAGACGCTGACGCTGCTGCTGTACCCGACGCCGACGATTGCGGAGAATCAGGCGGCCGTGGTGCGGGATGAGCTGTCGCAGGTGAAGGGGCCGAATACGAAGCTGCGGCGGGAGGGCTCGCTGGTGCTGCTGGCGACGGGCAGCTTTGCGCCGGAGGAGGCCGAACGGATGGTTGGGGGTATCCATCTGTCGCAACTGGCGTTCAATCAGGATGTGCATCCACCGTTTAAAGTGGTGGCGGCTCAGACGTTTACGCTGCTGGAGAACATTGCGATCCTGTCCGGGGTGCTGGGGGCCGGGGCGGTGCTGCTGGGGTTGTTTCTGGGGTTTGGGCGGGCGTGGTTCCGGGTGCTGCGGGGGAAACCGGCGGCGGTGGAGGTGGAGTTCTTGAGCCTGCACCTGGCTCCGCAGAATAAGCCGGCACAGTTTCACCGTCCGGACTCGACCGAGGGCCGTTGAGGGGCTGGTGGCTGGACGCAGGGATGATTGAGGGGATTT
>JAJXYW010000107.1 GCA_021780415.1 Acidobacteriota bacterium | reverse complement strand
GAGTTCGCCCCCAACCGCACCTCGCCCAACCCCTGGTCCATCCAGTTCGCCGACGTCGCCACCGGAGCCACGCGCACTCTCTTCTCGCCCGCGCCCAACAAGCCCGGCAGTGTTCTCCCCCACCTCGCCGAAGGCGAGCCTCGCCTCTTCTTCACCACCAAAACCACTGTCGTCTTCTACAGCGAGGCCGACGGCTGGGTCCATCTCTACCAGGTCTGCACCGATGGCGACCCCTGCGTCCAGTGGCTCACCCCCGGCCCCTTCGAGGTCGAAGACGCCGTCCTCGCCCCCGACCGCCGTTCCCTCATCTACAGCTCCAACCAGGTCCGCGGCGACGCATTGGACCAGGACCGCCGCCACCTCTGGCGCATCGACCTCACCCGGATGGACGCCCATCCCGTCGAGCTCACCACCGGATCTGGCATCGAGACCCATCCCCAGATCGCCTCCAACGGCACCCTCGCCGCTCTGGTCTCCGACGTGCGCACCCCCATGCACCCCGCGCTCATCGCCTCCGACGGCACCATCACCCCGCTCCGCCCCGGCTTTCTCCCCGACGACTATCCCGCCGCCGCCTTCGTCACCCCCCGTCAGGCTCTCTTCACCAGCATCGACGGCCTCCACCTCCACGGCCAGCTCTTTCTCCCCCGAACCCCTGCGCCCGCTCACGGCCTGCGCCCCGCCATCCTCTTCGTCCACGGCGGCCCCAATCGCCAGATGCTGCTCGGCTATCCCGCCATGGACTACTACTCCAACGCCTACGCGATGAACCAGTACCTCACCGCGCAGGGATTCATCGTGCTCTCCGTCAACTACCGCTGCGGCATCGGCTACGGCCTCGACTTCCGCCAGTGCGAGCACGCCGGCGCCGACGGCGCCACTGAGTACAACGATGTCCTCGCCGCCGCCAAATACCTCCGCACCCTCCCCGGCGTCGATCCCAAACGCATCGGCATCTGGGGCGGCAGCTACGGCGGCTATCTCACCGCCCTCGCTCTCGCCCGCAACTCCGACCTCTTCGCCGCCGGCGTCGACTTCCACGGCGTCCACGACTGGAACTTCGAGGACAACGCCTCCGACTGGAAGCAGGGCAGCTTCGCCGAGCGCGACGCCATCGCCGCCAGGGCCCGCGCCAGTTCACCCCTCGCCTCCATCGAGCACTGGCGCTCGCCCGTGCTCCTCATCCACGGCGACAACGACCCCGAAGTCGCCTACGCCCAGACCCCCATCCTCGCCGAAGCCCTGCGCGCCCGCCGCGTCCCCGCCCCTGTAGACGTTCAGGAGCTCATCTTCCCCGACGAACTCCACGGCTTCCTCCTCCACGCCGACTGGCTGGCCGCCTACCAGGCCGCCGCCACCTTCTTCGAGCAGACCCTCAAACCCTAACCCGCTCCAGCCATGTCATCTCGACCAAAGGCGCAGCCGCAGCGGAGAGACCTGCAGCTTTCCACCGGAGCCCCCATGCGTGAGTACCCAGTCCCGCCACCAAACCCTGTCATCTCGACCGAAGGCGCAGCCGCAGCGGAGAGACCTGCAGTTCTTCCACGGAGCCCCCATGCGTGAGTACCACTTCTACGTCTACATCATGGCGAGCCGCAGTCTCACCCTCTACATTGGCTTCACCTCGAACCTCCAACTGCGTGTCTGCCAGCACAAGAGCGACGAACTCGATGGCTTCTCCAAAACCTACCAATGCCACCGTCTCGTCTACTTCGAGCACTTTCAAAACGCAACCACCGCCATCGCTCGCGAAAAGCAACTGAAGCGCTGGTCTCGCGCAAAGAAAATCTCATTGCTCAAGACCACCAATCCAGTCTGGGCAGACCTGAGCGAGGACTGGGGAAACCCGATCGAGCTGCAAAACCGCTAAAATAGAGCAGCAGAAACATTACGCTAGAGCGTGCAAACGTACGCACGAAGGAACCCCATGTCCACAACCATCCAAGCACCCGCACCAGCGCTCGAAGCCGCCGCCCACAACGCCGGCCTGAACCTCACCGCAGCCGAGCCCGGCACCGACTTCACCGGCGCCGCCACCACCCGCGCCATCATCACCCTCGCAGGCAACGCCGCGCTCGCCTCCGACCCCGCCCGCCAGCAGCTCCTCGAGCTCAGCCACACCTTCGACGCCGCCGACCCCAAATTCGCCGCGCCCCTCGCTGTCTTCTTCCGCGAAACCGCGCAGCGCCTGCGCAATCCGCGCCCCGCCGTCTATCTCACCCTGCACGGTCTTCCGCTCACCTTCGAGAAATTCGCCTGGCCCTTCCACAGCTCCACCTCCGGCGCCGACACCTTCCTCGTCCACGGCGAGGTCCGCCTCGAAGACGGACGCGGCAGCCTGCTTCACGCCAAGGTCTCCGCCTCCATGACCCAGACCTTCGCCACCGTCATCCCGGCGCTTGAGCAACCCTTCGCCGAAAGCTTCATCTACAACGCCGTCCGCAAGACCCTCGACCAGGGCCAGCTCGAGCTCGTCGCCTCCGGCAACCGCCAGCCCGTCCCCGTCACCACCCGTTACTACTCCATGAAGCAGCAGGTCTTCATCTTCAACGACACCACCGAAGAGCAGCGCCACGCCTATCTCGCTGCCAAGGCCTTCTGGCTCTCCCACATCCTCGGCAGCGGCGCGCCATCGGGTATCGCCGCGCCCGTCTGGCTCACCGACCCGCGCGACGCGCAGTATCTCAACACCACCGTCGCCGACCTCAAGGCCACCGCAGCCGCACTCGCCGCCCAGGGCCTCATCCAACTCGACGAAACCGGCAACTGGGCAACCGCCACCGACACCCTGCGCAGCCAGGAAGACACCTTCCGCGCCCAGGTCGCCGAGGCCCTCGCCTTCATCAAGCCCTCCTTCAACGAAGACATGCGCGGCGGCCACACCAACATGTAGTTACTGACGCTGACACACTTCCTGGATCTGCCCCTATCGCTCCGGCGTATGCGACAGGGACAGCTCCAGCTCCAGCTTCACAAACGCCTCCCACGCCGCATCTTCCACCGCGACGCCCAGCCGCATACTATCCTCGCGCACGCGCAGCGCACCTTCCCCCGGATAGCGCGCCGGCTTCCCTGCCTCGATCGGTGTCGCCGCATGTAGCGCATCGATCGCCCGCTGTGCAACGCTCGCCCCCTTGGCAAACCGGCTCAGCTCCTCAATCGTCTCCACCGACGCCGGCGCAATCGCCAGAAACACCTGCGACTGCCCCACCTCCTTCGCCGGATCCGGCGGCAGATCATGCGTCGCCCGTCCGCCCGACAGCATCGCGGCCAGCACATCCAGCACAAACGACAGCCCCGACCCCTTCCAGTATCCAATCGGCAGCGCCCGCTGCGTCCGCTCAATCGCCGCTGGGTCCGTCGTCAACTCGCCCGCCTCGTCATATCCCCCCGGCACAGGCAGTGCCTTGCCGCGCTCGCGGTACGACGCCAGCGTCCCATACGAAAACTGGCTCATCGCCATATCCAGCACAATCGGCACCGACTCACCCTCGCCGCCGCTCTCCGAGATCACCTTCCGCGGAATCGCCACCACCAGCGGATTATTTCCCAGCGCCACCGAACTCGCGCCCCACGGCGGCAGATTCGGCAGCGTATTACTCCAGCACATCGCCGCAAACCCCGCATCCGCCGCCTGCCATCCATACGTCCCCGCCCGCATCCAGTGCGACGTATCCGCTAGCGCCACGCACCCCACCCCATGTTCGCGCGCCAGCTCCATCGCCCGCTGCATCGCCGAGTACGCCGCCAGATTCCCCGGCCCGCGCCGCCCCGTCCAGCGCTCGATCGCTCCGAATCCTCCCACCTTTGCCGGTCCCTGCCGTGGATCGATCAGGCCATCCCGCACATACTTCGCAAACCGAGGCAGCCGCGCAATACCATGCGTCCGCACGCCGTCGCGGTCGGTCTCCGCAATCAATCGCGCACCCAGCCCAGCGCGCGCCGGTGCCACCCCCAGTGCCCGCAGCACCAACTCAATCCGCCCCTGCAACTCCGGAAACGCCACACGTCTCATAGGTTCCCGTGCACCTCGTGCATGCCGCCTTAGCTGTCCAGTCTACACACTGGCGATACACTCTCAGCAGCAAGCGCCACGCTTAATTTTTACTCCTCCGAGGTTCCATCCTTTGCACTCCATCCGCCTCCTGCCACTACTTGTACTCCTCGCGCTCGCACCCCGCATCGCGCCCGCCCAGAATACCTCCGTCCCCACCGTGCCCGTCCTCCTGCTCTCCGACATCCACCTCGATCCCTTCCACGACCCCGCCAAACTCCCCCAACTCATCACCGCCCCCGCCACCGCCTGGGCCGCCATCCTCGACGCCACCCCCTCGCCCACGCAGACCGCCGACTTCGCCCGCCTCCAGGCCACCTGCAACGCCCGCGGCGTCGACACCCCCGCCGCACTGCTCCACTCCGCCCTTCAGGCCGCGCGCCAGCAGCAGCCTCATCCCCTCTTCGTCACCGTCTCCGGCGACCTCCTCGCCCACCAGTTCGACTGCCGCTTCCACACCCTCGCTCCCGCCGCCTCCCCCGCCGACTACTCCGCCTTCGCCGCCAAAACCGTCGCCTTCGTCGCCCTCCAGCTTCATCTCACCTTCCCCCACTCCCCCATCGACTTCGCCCTCGGCAACAACGACTCCGGCTGCCACGACTACAGCGAAGATCCCGACAGCGCTTTCCTCCACTCCGACGCCCTCACCTTCGCCGCCGACGCCCTCTCGCCCGCCAACAGCGCCGCCATCCTCAACTCATTCCCAACCCTCGGCGACTACACCATCACCCTCCCGGCACCCATCCAGCACACCCGCCTCATCGTCCTCCAGAACATCTTCGAATCCAAACGCTACACCGCCTGCAACAGCACCATCCCCGCCCCCGCACTCACTCCAGCAGCCGAGCAGATCGCCTGGCTTCGCGCCCAACTCACCGCTGCCCGCGCCGACCACCAGCACGTCTGGATCATGGCTCACATCCCACCCGGCATCGACGCCTACTCCACCTTCGCCAAGCGCCGCGACGTTTGTGCCGGCCAGTCCCCCGAGATGTTCCTCTCCTCCGACGCCTTCGCCACCACCCTCGCCGACTTCCCCGACATCATCCGCCTCGTCCTTCTCGGCCACACCCACATGGACGAGTTTCGCGTCTACACTTCTGCAAGCGGCGACCCCATCCCCGCCAAGCTCGTACCCTCCATCACGCCCGTCAACGGCAACAACCCCGCCTTCACCCTCGCCGCCGTCGATCCCTCCACCGCCACCCTCAAGGACTACACCGTCTTCGCCGCCAGCAACCACACCAGCGTTGCCGACCGCTGGAGCCATGCCGACACCACCTGGGCTGAGGAGTACCGCTACTCCTCCACCTACCATCTCCCCGACCTCTCCGGCCGCTCGCTCGCCACACTCACCTCCGCCTTCCTCGCTGATAAGTCCAGCGCCACCGCAGCCAGCCAGTCCTACCAGCGCTTCTTCTATGTCGGCGAGCCCGATGCCGTAAAGAACCTCAGCGCCACCATAAAAGCCGCCGCCATGCAGATCCTCTGGCCCGCCTACGCCTGTGCGATCACCGAACCCAGCGCCACCGCCTTCCGCAACTGCGCCTGCCCCGCCTCTCCCACCCCATAACCGACCAGCACCGAAAAAATCTCCGCGCAGGCCTCCGTTTTGATACGGCGGGACTTTAGTCCCGCCGTATCCTCAGCCAACAACGCGTCTTTAGCCACTGAGGAATTGCTTCAGTCCCTCAGGCTCAACGCTGCCCTATAGCCGCTAATCGAAGACCTCATTTGACTTTCCCTGTTACCCCGCCAGACGATGAAAGTCCCACCTGTGACGGTGATCACTGCCAACCGTGGTTAAACGCTGTCACCGTTGGTTCTTCATCCGCGAGGGACTGAATCGCATGAGCAAAACCCACCTCCCCACGACAGCCGGCGGCAAACTCCGCGCCGCCGTCAAAGCCGAGCACCCCCTTCAACTCATCGGCACCATCAACGCCTACCACGCCCGCATGGCCGAGCGCGTCGGCTACCGCGCCATCTATCTCTCCGGCGGCGGCGTCGCCGCTGGCTCCCTCGGCATGCCCGACCTCGGCATCTCCACCCTCGACGACGTCCTCACCGACGTCCGCCGCATCACCGACGTCTGCTCCCTCCCGCTCCTCGTCGACATCGACACCGGCTTCGGCGGAGCCTTCAACCTCGCCCGCTCCGTCCGCTCCCTCATCAAGGCCGGCGCCGCCGGCTGCCACATCGAAGACCAGGTCCAGGCCAAGCGCTGCGGCCATCGCCCCGGCAAAGCCATCGTCCCCAGCGCAGAGATGGTCGACCGCATCAAGGCCGCCGTCGACGCCCGCACCGATCCCGACTTCGTCATCATGGCCCGCACCGACGCACTAGCCTCCGAAGGCCTCAACGCCGCTCTCGACCGCGCCGCCGCCTGCGTCGAAGCTGGCGCCGACATGGTCTTCCCCGAGGCCGTCACCGACCTCGACCAGTACCGCGCCTTCGCTCAGCGCACCGGTGCTCCCATCCTCGCCAACATCACCGAGTTCGGCTCCACGCCGCTCTTCACCGTCAACCAACTCCGCAGCGTCGACGTCTCCCTCGTGCTCTATCCTCTCTCCGCCTTCCGCGCCATGAACGCCGCCGCCCTCAACGTCTACCAGCACATCCGCTCCGACGGCACCCAGCAGAACGTCCTCTCCACCATGCAGACCCGCGCCGACCTCTACGAC
>JAJXYW010000233.1 GCA_021780415.1 Acidobacteriota bacterium | reverse complement strand
TCCGGCCGGAAGCACCGCCCGCAAAATCTGGTCGCTCAACTGTGCAGTCGCTTCTTCAATCTGCTTGCGCGCACTGACCGACATCCCTTCGATCTCCTGCCGAGCCGCCTTCACGCGGTCCTGAGCCCTTGCCCGAGCTGCCTCAACCGCCTGATCACGCTCCGCCTGCCATTGCTGCAACCTGCGCTCACGAGCGGCCATGATCTCATTGCGGGCATTGCGCAGTTTCTCTTCATAGACAGTTGCTTCAGCTTCGGCTGCCGCAATTGCGCCGCGGGCCCGCTCCACAGCTCCCGTGGTGCGCGCGCGGCGTTCCGCCAAGGTTGCCTCAAGCGGTTTGCGCACTAGAGGTCCGTAGGCTGCCACTAACAGAAGAAAAAAGATCATGGTCGGCACAGAGCCGAGCACTAAACCACCAAGTTGATGCAAAATTTCCATGATATTTAGGGTTCTTCAGGAGGGCATGCAGGCGTCTTGTGTCCAAGAGCCAGTTGAGCCCTTTTCTCCAACGCCGATCACGGCTCAATCAGATGCAAGTTTTAACTTTTCGTTCCCCTCTTTTGTAGCAAAGCTCGTAGTCGGAAGTCAAAGATCGAACATAATGAACAGCCATGGCGACGATTATCGAATCATAGACGCTGGCTCAGCTTCTTATGGGCACATTTTCTAATAATTTTCTTTCGCAATCCGTCGCGGGCAGGCGTAGACTGTGACTACCACCCTGAGACCCATTCCGGGTCATGCAGGCCGCGTGAAACGGGACATAACCTCCGCTCCCGATCAGGCGGCCTGTACTTGTTTCTGAACCTATTCGCGGGCTTCTCGAGCCGGCGCCACATCGCGGTGCTGATAGCGCCTGTATCTCTCTAGCAGCGAAGCCGGTCCCACGGCCTGAAGATAGACGAGGTTGCCCTCGAACCGCTGCCGCGTAATGGTTGCTCCCCGCTCCAGCGCCGCGAGGACTCTGCCCTCCGCCTGCGGAATACGAAACTCTGCCGTCTCCAGTGGGTCGGCTGTCAACGCAGCATCAATCGCATGCAGAAGATCGTCTAGTCCGGCGCCTGTGAGCGCCGAAACGGCGATCGTTCCTGGAGCCTGAAGTCCAGGTTTGAGGGCGGCTCCAATGGGCAGCAAATCGATCTTATTGAGAACCTGAAGTGTGGGCTTCTCCCTCACACCGAGTTCGGCCAGAACGGTCTCGACCTGGGCTCGTTGCTCGTCGAGAGTGGGGCTGGCTGCGTCGCGCACGTGCAGCAGGAGTTCGGCGCGCTCCACTTCTTCCAACGTGGCGCGAAAGCTCGTAACCAGCGCATGAGGAAGGTTGCGGATGAATCCGACGGTGTCCGACAGCAGCACTTTTCGTCGCGAAGGCAGGCTCAACTGACGCAACTTAGGGTCAAGGGTGGCAAACATTCGCTCCGACGCGAGCACCTCGCCACCGGTCAGCGAGTTGAAGATCGTGGATTTTCCGGCATTGGTATAGCCGACCAGAGCTACGGTCGGGACCGGTACTGCCTCGCGCCTGCCGCGCTGCTGTCGCCGAATCCGCCTCACCGCCTCCAACTGCTGCTTGATGCGGTCCAAACGCATATTGATTTTGCGACGGTCGGTCTCGAGTTGCGTCTCGCCTGGGCCACGCGTGCCAATGCCGCCACCAGTCTGCGACATGGTCTTTCCGCGGCCCGCCAGGCGGGGGAGTTGGTATTCGAGTTGGGCCAACTCCACTTGTAACTGGCCCTCACGGGTACGTGCATGCCTAGCAAAGATGTCAAGAATCAATTGGGTGCGGTCGATGACCGTGCAGGGTAATCGCGCCTCCACATTGCGCGCCTGTGACGGAGTCAGATCATGGTCGAAGAGCACCAGGCTTGCTCCGGTCGAGGCAACTGTTGCAACAATCTCATCGAGCTTGCCGCCGCCCACCAGCGTCGCAGGATCAGGCCGACCACGCCGCTGGATGAGCACTGCTGCGATGGTTGCACCGGCCGACCTGGCTAGTTCCTGAAACTCCGCGAGGGAGGCATCAAAGTCCAGATCGACGCGAGGTTCCGTCGTAGTCGGCAAGGCCTCGGATATCTCAGCAAGAGGATTACCATCGATCTGGATGCGTGCCGAAACCGCAGCAGCCGCGCGCGCCTGCTGGGCAGCGCTCGATGGGCGAAAGCGGTCCGACGTAAACTCGACAGCCACCAGAACAGCGCTCTCGCGCGAGGTTTGCTGCCGCGATCGCAGCAGATTCTGCTCGACCGCTTCGCGACTCGATCTTGTCTTGAATGCTGGCTTGATGGACACCTTGCCTTGTAGCTCACGCGAACAACAGTCGCAGAAAGCGTTGCTGCGCCCGGCTAGCTGTTGGCCGTCCCTGGAGCTGGCTGCGTACTTTCTGTATGAGTCGCCGGAAGTGCACGACTCTCGCTACGCGCGTCTCCAAACCCCGTTGGGCGACCGCTCACCACCGTGGAAATTGCGTGCTTGAAGATCAACTGCTCCTGAGCATTGTTCTCCAGCAGGACAGAATACTTATCGAAGGAACGAATCTTGCCCGTCAGCTTGACACCGCTGACCAGGTAGATGGTGATGGGGCTTTTGTCCTTGCGGACCGTATTCAGGAACGTATCCTGAATGTTTTGTGCCGGCTTGGAATCCATTTGCCGATCTCCTCGTATCATTGCACTCAACCATTTCGTGACATTCCGCGCTAAGTCCTCGCGGTCGAACCTTGCAGCAATGCAGACTTGCATCCTTCACCCTATAGCCTTCGATGCTTCCCGACAAGGTCTTGGAGCACTGACCGCCTCCGGATGCTTCAGGACAATTACGATGGTAGAGATGATCAAGATAGAGAACGACCCCAAATTGCTCGCGGTTCCGATGCTCGACTTCAGCCGCGAGTTTGCTGAGATTCGTGACGAAGTCCTTGCTGCCATTGCCTCGGTGTGTGAATCCCAGCGGTTTATTCTGGGGCCGGAGGTCGCGCGGTTCGAAGAGGCTGCGGCGGCGGCCTGTGGGGTTCCGTTTGCGATTGGGTGTGCCAGCGGGACCGATGCTTTGTGGCTTTCGTTGGCAGCATTGAAGATAGGGCCGGGGGATGCGGTGGTTACTACGCCGTTCAGCTTTTTTGCCACGGTGAGTTCGATTCTGCGGTGTGGGGCAAAGCCGATTTTGGCGGATATTGACGAGAAAACGTTCAATTTGTCGGTGGAGGCTACGCGGGATGTGCTCGAAAATGCGTCCGGGGATGAGCGGGTTGTGGGGGTTATGCCCGTGCATTTATACGGGCAATGTGCTGATATTAATGGGTTTACTGCGCTTGCGAAGGAGCGGGGGCTGAAGGTTATTGAGGATGCGGCGCAGGCGTTTGGAGCTTCGTGGGAGGGGGTGCGGGCGGGGGCTCTCGGGGATGTGGCTGCATTCAGCTTTTATCCGACGAAAAACCTCAGCGCGTTCGGCGACGCTGGGATGGTAACAACCAAGGATTCAGTTACTTCCGAGCGGGCTAAGATGCTGCGAGCGCATGGAATGCGGAGGCGTTATTTCCATGATGAGGTGGGATGGAACTCACGGCTGGACACGCTGCAGGCGGCGGTTCTGGAGGTGAAACTGCGGCGGGTGGAGACGGGAAATGCTCGGCGGAGAGAACTTGCGGAGCTTTATAATCAGCGATTTACGGGTGCTGGACTGGTGGGGGCTACTACCGCGGATGGAGTGGTGCTTCCCTTCACCGATCCGCGCGCTGGGCATGTGTTCCATCAGTATGTGATTCGGGCGCCGAGGCGGGATGCGCTGCGGGAGTATCTTACGGGGCTGTCGATTGGCTCGGAAGTCTATTATCCTCAACCACTTCACGTACAGGAGAGTCTGCGGTTTCTGGGCTATAAACAGGGCGATTTTCCGGTGAGCGAGCGGGCGGCGGCCGAGGTGCTGGCGCTGCCGATGTACCCGGAATTGCGCGTGGAGGAGCTTGACAGCGTGGTGGAAGCGATTCGACGTTTTTATGCTTGAAGTGGGCTTTTGACCCATTTTTGTCAAGTGCAGCGTTTTAAATCGACACTCTCAGCGCAATCTTGGGCTGCAGGACGGGGGTCTCAACAACGCCCTCGTCGCAGGCGGGGTGAAATACAGAGGTCTATCCGGTGCGCCATGCATGAAGCCGCGTGACTTCGGTCGAGAGGACGATGTGGTTAGCGGCGCTGCTGGCGTCGTTTGGCGAGTGATTCCTTTTTCTTCTTCAGGTCGGGTTCGGGGTGGGCTTCGGCGGGGGGTGGGGTTCCGGGGGCGATGAGGCGGCGGGTGATGTTGCCTTCGAGACGGTAGGTTTTGTCGATGAGGGTTCCGGGCTTGATGAGGCCGGTGACCGGGTCGGGGGTGGGAATGGGCTGGTCGGCGGCCAGGACGCGATAGGTGAAGGTGGGGAGGGTCTGGGCAGCCTCGGTGCCCTTTGCGTAGGGGTCAGTGCTCGCGCCGATTTTTACGGGGAGGTAGCCGACGATGTTGCGCTCGCTGAAGCCGGTCTCATAGCGGTGCTTTTTGGAGTTCCAAATGAAGACGCGAACCTGGTTGAAGTCATAGGGGAGGCCAGCTTTGTAGGGACTGATGACGGTGACGTACTCGGGGATGGAGGTGACGGTGTTGCCGTTGTTGAGGACGCCGGAGTCGGGGTCGTCGGCGTGGGCGAGGATGTAGGCTCCGACGATGCGCTGGCCCTCGGCGTAACGAAGGAGGGCGTCGGGGGCGGCGACGTCGATCATGCGGCCGTAGACCCAGCCGGTCTGACCCTGGGTGTCACGGACAAGCCACCAGTCTTCGAGGACGGGAGCGGGGGGCGCTCCGGGGGTATCGGACTGCGGCGGCGGTGCGCCGGGAGTGACGGGCTTAGGCACAGAGGCACGCTGGAGCAGGCTGAGGGAGTCGCTCTCGGGGAGCATGTAGAGGTGGTCGGTCTCGCGGCCGGGGGTGACGTGGAGGTAGACGGAGTCACTGGTGGTAGCGGTGGCGACGACGGGGTCGTGCTGGTGATCCTTGCGGAGGGCTTCGAACTTGTCCGCGATCTCCTGCGGGACGGTGAGCCGCTCTTCGATCCAGCCGACTTCGCCGCGCGGGGTCTGCACCTTGATCCAGCGGCGGGCGTGGTCTAGGACGATGAGGCGTTCGCCGTTGGCAGTGGCTCCGGTACGGTTGGAGACGGCGGCGACACGGTCGCGCAGGAAGGTCTGTTTGGCGGTGACGTAGACGTATTTGTTGGAGGGTTGGGGACGGAAGTGCGAGCAGCCGGATAATCCAACGGCAAGCAGCAGTGCGGCCAGTGTGGGCGCTGCGTGCCGCTTGATCTGATGCGAGAGAGTCAGCTGCATGTGGAGGCGATGCCTTTGGGTGGGACGTTGCGGTGACAGAGGGTTGGATGCCAACGATTGGAAACAGGCTAATGCCAGAGTAGCGCGAAGTTTGCGGGCGGCTAGTACACGCGCGGATACGGCTGGGGGTATGGGTTCTGAAATGGGACTGCGGGCTGCGGTGGGAGGATCGCGGTACGCTGTGGGGTGGGCGAGAGCAACGGCAAGGGCAAGGGCAACAGCAACTGCAAGAACAACTACAGGGGTCCTTCACTTCGCTCAGGATGACGGTATTGAGGGGTGGGATGACGGGGGTGAGGGGTGGATGACGGGGGTGAGGGGTGGATGACGGGTTAGTGGGTGGCGGCGATGGCGAGGGGAACTCCGGTCGTTACGCCCGAGCCGGCAGAGCTGCTGGGCGACAGGGCTCCGGCGGAGCCGATGGAGTACAACTGGATTCCTGAGGTAGCGTTGTAGCCCAATGCGATGAGATAGGCGTTGGTATGGTCGATGGCCAGCGCGCCGACCAGCGTGGGTGCGGCGTAGGGTGAGCCGACGAGGGCGGTAAGTGCGGCGTTGGTGCCGATGGAGTAGCCAGTGATAGTGCCGTCGGTCTGGTTGCCGACGTAGACGTCGGTGGAGGTGCGGTTGATCACGATGGAATGCGAGCCTTTTCCGGTGGGATAGGTCTGGAGGAGGGTGGGGACTCCGGCAGCGGTTACGGAAAACACCTCTAAGCCGGCGGTTCCGGCGCAGTAGAGATAGTTATTGCTATCGATGGCTATGGCATAGATTCCGGTTGAGGTGTTGGGGGGATTGATGCCTGTGGAGGGTGTTCCAATCCCTGTCGAGGTAACGAAGGAGAAGGTATTGGCGCCGCCCTGGCCGAGGGCTGCGGCAAAGTAGTTGCCGCTGGGCGCGGCGGTAACGGCGGCAGGAGTGATGACGGTGTTCAATGTGCCGGTGACGCCGTAGCCGGCGGCAAAGGTGAGTGCGCCGGTGGAACTGTTGATCTGGTACTCGTTGAGCGAGAGGCCATCGGTACCGAGGGTAAATAACCATTGTCCATCGGCGGAAATCGCAAGGGAGCTGTCGTTCTCGCTGATCAGGGGACTTCCGCTGGCGAGGATAGACAAGGCTCCGCCGGTGGTGATGGAGTAGCCGTAGATGTAGCCGAGACCTGCGGTGAGATTTGAGTCTGTGGCGAGGTAGAGGTAGGTGTTGGCGGGGGTGATGGCCAGGGCGGTGGGAACTACGTTGGGGCCGAGCGAGAAGGGTGAATTGGTGGCGGAAGCTAGGGTACCGCTGGCGAGGGTGTAGCCGTTGAGATAGGTGGGGCCGGTGGCGCTGTTGGATACGTAGACGTAGTTGGCGGTGGCGGGGGGAGTGGTGGGGCAGGTGACGGTGGAGGACGGGACGCAGGTGGTGGTGGGGCAG
>JAJXYW010000119.1 GCA_021780415.1 Acidobacteriota bacterium | reverse complement strand
TTGCGCATGAGGGGTTGGGTGTGACCGTCGGTGGAGATGCCGTCGACGCACATGGTGGGGCCGCCGATCATCCAGTCGACGTGGATGAGGCTTTCGTTGGCGCCGAGGGCGGAGAGCTGGTCGGAGGACATTTTGTCGCCACCGATGAGGCAGGTGGAGTAGGCCTGGCCGAGGGCGATGTGGGAGGCTGCGTTCTCGTCGAAGAGGGTGTTCCAGAAGAGGATGTTGGATTGTGCGATGGGGGAGTTGTGGGGAACGAGTGCGACTTCGCCGAGTTGGCGCGCGCCTTCGTCGGTGGAGATGAGCTTGTTGATGGCGGCTTCGCCGGCGGTGGCGGTGGCAGCTATGATGCGGCCGTCCTTGAAGGTGCAGCGGATGTTTTCGATCAGCGTTCCCTGGTGAGAGAGCGGCTTGGAGGCGGAGACGTGTCCGTTGACGCGGGACTTGTGGGGAGTGGTGAAGCACTCCTCGGTGGGGATGTTCGGTTGGCAGTAGACGCCGTTGCCGGCGGTCGTCCCGCCGCCGCACCAGAGATGCTGGTCAGCGAGGCCGACGGTGAGGTCGGTTGCGTTGTCGGGGGTGTAGAAGCGGAGGGAGTGAAAGCGGTGGGCGTTGAGGAGATCGACGCGGCGCTTGAGGTTTTCGCCGTGGGTCTGCCAGGCGGCGACGGGGTCGTCGGAGGTGATGCGGGAGGTGAAGAAGATGGCGTCCCAGAGGCGGCCGAGGGCTAGCTCGGGGGGATCGTTGGGGAAGACGAGCGCTGCCCAGGCGGGCGTGGCCGCGGCGACGATGGTCCAGTTGATGGCGTGGCGGGTGATGAGTTCCATGGCCGGCTTGTAGGCTTTGGAGGCGGCGACGTTGGCGCGGGAGACTTTGGCGGGATCCTGCTGGGAGAGGAGCGCGGGGTTGGCTCCGGTGATGCCCATGCGCGCGGCTCCGGATTTGTAGGCGGCGGCGAGGGCGTCGTAGTACCAGGTGGCGGCGTAGTCGAAGGTGGAGTCGGGGGCGAGCTGGTAGCGGGCGAGGGTGGTGGCGTCGTCGGAGTAGAAGGTGGTGACGAGGCGGGCGCCGGCTTTGTAGGCGTGCTCGGTGATGAGGCGGACGAGCGGGAGCGCATCGGTGGGCGCGGTGATGACCAACTCCTGATCAGGCTGCAGGCCGACACCGATGCGGACCGCGACTTCGGCGAGGCGGTCGAGCTTTTGCGCAAACGGAAGGGCTGCGAACGGGGCGGGAGCGGAGATGGTTGCAGAGCTCATGATGCAAGGGTAGGGTTTGCAATGGATTCTCGCAAGCGGTCCTGCAAATTTCGGGGCCGAAGTTCACTGGATGAAAGAGCTCGGCGAAGCTGTGGACTGTCATGAACCTGGCGCGAATGGTGAGCTGCGGTTTTCGATCCTCCCGGTGGCTGGTCCCCTTCAAGCGGGTGTCGATTCGGCCAGGGAACGGATTACGCGGAGTGCGGATTGCAGCGCGTCCTTGCCGACCTGATGTTCAAACTCTCGTTGAACCTTGTCCAAAGCGCCAATCACACGGACGGCAGTCTTCTTGCCATGGGGTTTGAGGGTGAGGTGATAGGCCCTGGCGTCGTCGGGATCAATTTTGCGATGGACTAAACCTTTGGCTTCCAAGGACGAGATGCAATGGCTCACGTTGCCTCTTGTGGTGCCGAAGGTTTCGGCGAGTTGCGAAGGCTTGACTGTGGCTGGCGACTCGAAGAAGAGCGTGGAGAGGATGAGGGCTTCAAGGAAATTGAGGTCGTCTGCTTCCAGTAGATGGGTTGTGAGCGTGTTAAAGCGGCGCGCTGTGAGGGCGATGCAGAACATGGGACTTTGTTGGAGGAAAGAGTTGATTCGCATAAGGGTTTGGTTGTGGTTTAGTCATTCAATTATCTCCGACGATACCAAACTATGCTTGAAAATTTTCTGCTGCTGCCTGAGGCTCAACGGGTGAGGTCGTTGAGTTTGACGTTATCGATACGAGTGAAGAGCGTGGGGTGTGTGGTTGCGTGGGTGTTGGCGTTGGCTGTTGCGGGAAGGGCGCAGCAGGGAGAGACGAGTGAAAGGCCGGAGACGCAGCAGCAAACGGCGATCACATCGCGGCCGGAGGTGCTGTCGACGGTGGTGGTGGTGGTGGGGACACCTGATCCGCTGACGGAGGAAGAGTCGCCGCGCTCGACCGAGACGCTGGAGGTGCAGCAGTATCCGCTGGCGTTTACGGATTTGAATGACGTGATGCGGGATGATTCGTCGGTGAGCCTGGAGGAACGCGGGGGCGGCGGAGTGCAGGCGGATTTGTCGATCTGGGGGAGTTCGTATGAGCAGACGCTGGTGCTGCTGAATGGGTGGAGGGTGAATGATGCTGAGACGTCGCACTTCAACCTGGACCTGCCGGTTCCGATGGAGATGGTGGGCAGTGTGAATGTGCTGCATGGAGCGGGATCGACGCTGTATGGGTCGGATGCGGTGAGTGGCGTGGTGGACTTTGTGACGGTCGCGCCGGTGCGGGGGGCGCAGTTGAAGCTGCGCGAGGAGGGTGGGAGCTTTGGTCAGGATGATCAGGCAGCGGTGGCTTCATGGGGCGGGAAGAAGTTTAGCGAGGTGATTGGCGGGGATAGAAATTTTTCGGATGGGTTCATGGTTGACCGAGGGTATCGGTCGGAGGAAGGGAGTTCGGAGACGCGGTTTCATTCGGTGGCCGGGGACTCGGATGTGCTGCTGGGAGGGAGCGACCGGAGCTTTGGGGCGAACCAGTTTTATGGGAACTACAACTCTTGGGAGCGGACCAAGGAGTGGTTTGCGGGAGTGAATCAGCAGATCGATCCGCGGACCGAGGCGGTGCTGGCGTACCGGCGGCACAGTGATCTGTTTGTGCTGCTGGCGAATGATCCTGGGTTCTATAAGAACCAGTATGACGACTACAGTTGGCAGGGCGAGTTGCGGCGGAGTAACGATCTGCCGTGGAAGGGCGCAGCGATTTATTACGGGCTGGATGCGAATGCGGATGAGATCAAGAGTACGAACCTGGGCGACCATGGACGCAATCGGGGAGCGGGATATGCGGACTTTGAACTGAAGGGGAAGCGGTGGGGGACGGTGTCGGGCGGCGTGCGGCAGGAGATTTTCAGCGGCGGAATTGCGGTGACGACGCCGTCGGTTGCGGCGAGTTTGTGGGTGGCGAAGAAGGTGAAGGTGAGAGCGTCGGTGGAGAGGGGATTCAGGCTGCCGACGTATGTGGATTTGTATTACAGCGACCCGAGCACGGTGGGGAATCCGAATTTGAAGCCGGAGTCGGCGTGGAATTTCGATGGTGGGGCGGACTGGTACCGGAGCGAGCGGCTGACGCTGACGCTGACGGCGTTTCATTCGATCCAGACCGATGCGATTGACTATGTGCGGGCGAGTGCTTCGGTGCCGTGGCAGGCGGAGAATTTGAACGGTGTGCGGTTTACAGGCGTGGATGCGGGCGTGGACTGGAGGCCGAAGGGCGGGCAGGAGTTGCGCGTGGGGTTGACGACGCTGGAGGGTTCGCAGCAGGCGCTACAGGGATTGCAGTCGGAGTATGTGTTCAATTACCCGGTGCAGAATGCGGTGGCGGATTGGATTGGGCAGTGGAAGAATGGGGTGCTGCTGCGGCAGCGAGTGCGGGTGGTGAACTGGTTTGGGAGAGGTGTTGCGCCGGTGTGGGATGCGTCGGCGGTATATGACAAGGCACGCGTGCAGCCGTATGTGCAGATGACGAATCTGAGCAATACGGGGTACCAGGAGATTGTGGGGGTACAGATGCAGGGGCGGTCGTTTGTGGGTGGAGTGCAGGTGGTGCTGGGGCGGCGGTAGCTGGGTTCGCGGGGGCACGCACTACAGGTCTCTCCACTGCGGCGCACGTGCGCGCCTGAGGTGGAGATGACAGGCTCCTGCTGAGGGAGGAAGTTCGCGCAGATCGGGTGAACGCGGTTTAGAGCTCGGTGAAGATTTCGTGGAAGTCGTAGACGCCGGTGCGGGTGGAGAGCCACTCGGCGGCGCGGACGGCACCTTCGGCGAAGGGGCGGCGCGAGTTGGATTCGTGGGTGAGAAGGATGCGGTCGCAGTTGCTGGTGGCGATGAGGGTGTGGATGCCTTCGGTGTCGCCGGTGCGGTTGGCGGTGATGGGGACCTGGGTATTGACGCCGTCGTCTTTACTGCCGATGGCGGAGAGGACGGTGTCGCGAAGGGTGAGAGCGGTGCCGCTGGGTGCGTCAAGCTTGGTGACGTGGTGGGTCTCGGCGATGGCGAAGGTGTAGCCGGCGGGCTTGAGGGTGGTGGCCATCTGCCGGGAGAGCTGAAGCATTAATTGCATGCCGATGGAGAAGTTGGTGCCGTAGAGAAGGGCCGTTTTGTAGCGCGTGGCGAGGGCGCGCATCTCGGAGAGATGGTCGTACCAGCCAGTGGTGCCGATGACCATGCGGACGCCGTGGGCGAGGCAGACACGCAGGTTGAGGACTACGGCTGCAGGGGTGGTGAAGTCGATGACAACGTCGATGCCTTCGAGGAAGGGAGGGGTGAGAGCTGCGGCGTTGTGGTTCTCGTGGGAGGCAAAGACGCGAACGGTGTGGCCGCGCGCGGCGGCTACTTCTGCTACGAGCTGGCCGGTCTTGCCGGCACCGAGGACGAGGATGCGCATGAGGTTAGTTTAGTCCCTGTGTCGAGCGTGCTGGAGAGCTGCGCGAAGAGATGCAACAGATGAGTGCGGATATCGTCAGGCAGAGCTGGAAGCATTAACGCTGCGAGCAAGCTACAGGGGCTCTTCGCTGCGCTGAGAATAACGAGCGTTGTGCGGGCGCGGGTATGAGAACTGCCTAGACTTTGTCCATCATGGGGACGCGGGCTTCGACGTCGAAGATGGTGGGATCGGGGTTGGCGAAGAAATTTTTATGGAGCGAGCGGAGGGCTTCGTCCACGTCTTCTTCGTTGATCATGAAGCTCATGTTGATCTCGCTGGCGCCCTGCGAGATCATGCGGACGTTGACGTGCGAGATGGAAGAGAAGACCTGGCCGGAGATGCCGGAGATGCCGCGAATGTCTTCGCCAACCAGGCAGATGAGCGCCTTGTTGCCTTCGTATTTGACGTCGGCGATCTTGCTGAGCTCGGCGCAGATGGCGGGGAGAGCTTCCTTGGAATCGACGGTGACCGATACGGAGATCTCGGAGGTGGAGACCATGTCGATGGCGCAGCCATGCTTGTCGAAGACATCAAAGACGGACTTGAGGAAGCCGTGCGCGAGGAGCATGCGGCTGGCGACGATGTCGATGATGGTGAGCTTCTTTTTTGCGGCGATGGACTTGAATGGGCTGGCGCAGGGCGGTGGCGTTGCGGTGATCCTGGTGCCTTCGTTTTCGGCGTTGCGGGAGTTGAGGACGAAGACCGGGATGTTCTTTTGCACGGCGGGGAGGATCGTCGCGGGGTGCAGGACTTTGGCGCCGAAGTAGGCCAGCTCGGCGGCCTCTTCGAAGCTGATGGTCTTGACGCGCAGAGCTTCGGGGACGATGCGCGGATCGGTGGTCATGATGCCGTTGACGTCGGTCCAGATCTCGATGGCGCCGGCGTGGAGGCCGCCGCCGACGAGGGCTCCGGTGTAGTCTGAGCCGCCGCGGCCGAGGGTGGTGGTGATGCCGTCGCAGGAGCCGATGAAGCCGCCCATGACGGGGACCTTGCCGAGGTCGACGAGAGGAAGGACGTGCTCGGTGAGTGCGGCTTCGATGGCGGGCTCGTTGGGCGCGGCCTTGCCGTAGTGATGGTCGGTGAGGATGACGGTGCGAGCGTCGATATGCGCGCTGGGCATGGACTGCTCGGCGAAGGCCGCGGTGACGATGACCGAGGAGAGCCGCTCGCCGAAGCTGACGACGTTGTCGGAGGTGCGAGGGGTGAGCTCGCCGACGGCGGAGATGCCGCGGAGGAGATCGTCGAGGGTGTCGAACTCGTGATGGATGTTGAGCTGGAGAGATGTGAGGCGGTCGGGATTGGTGACGAGTTCAGCGGCGGTGTTGAGGTGGCGCGTGCGCAGGGTGTCGGAGAGCTTGAGTGCGTCCTCGCGCGCGTTGCGACCAGCCGCTGCGGCTGCGGCGAGGAGTGTGTCGGTGACCTTCGACATTGCCGAGACGACGACGATGGGGCTGAGGCCTTTGCGCAGGCGGCCGGCTACGATCGAGGCGGTGCGCAGGATAGCGGTGGCGTCCTCGACCGAGGTACCACCGAACTTCATGACGACGATGTGGTTGCGGGGTGTACTCATGCGGGCACCAGCACTTCTGCGGTCTGACCGAATTTCATGGGGGGAAAATCGCGGAAGTCGAGCTTGCCGAGCACGGCGAGGATCTCTGCGTTGAGGATGGCGGCGCCGGCGGCTCCGCGGATGGTGTTGTGGGAGAGCAGGGTGAACTTCCAGTCAAAGAGGGCGCAGGGGCGGAGACGGCCGACGGTGGTGGTCATGCCGTGGCCACGCATGAGGTCGAGGCGAGGCTGCGGGCGTGTGTCGTCGGCGTTGTACTCGACGGGGAAGATCGGCGCGGAGGGGAGGTGGAGGCCGTTAAGGCCCTTGCCGTGGAGGGGCTGGAAGTCGGCCCAGGCGGCGAGGATCTGGTCGCGGGTGGCGGGCTTGCGGAGCTTGATGCTGACGCACTCGGTGTGGCCGTCGATGACCGCGACGCGGTTGCAGTGCGCGGAGACGGCGATGGGGGCGGGCTGGAAGGCGGTGGTGGAGGCGGTGCCGAGGAGCTTGGCGACTTCCTCTTCGAGCTTCTCTTCTTCGTTCTTGATGTAGGGAACGA
>JAJXYW010000025.1 GCA_021780415.1 Acidobacteriota bacterium | reverse complement strand
GTGGCGACGTCCTTGTTGGAGTCGGCGATGATGGGGAACGGAATATCGATGTTGAACTTTTCTTTGATGTTGCGCACCCAGGCGATGTGCGAGGAGGTGCTGTCGATGCTGAGGCCGAGCAGCTCTACGTTGCGCTTGCGGAGTTCTGGTGCGATGGCGGCGAAGGCCAGAAACTCGGTGGTGCAGACGGGGGTGAAATCTGCCGGGTGCGAGAAGAGAACGACCCATCCGCCACGGAAATCGTCGAGACGGATCTTCCCGTGAGTGGTGACGGCTTCGAACATCGGCGCAGCCATCCCGAGGCGCGGCAAGGCAGCGGCGGGTACCGAGTCTGGGGTGTTAAGTGAGGAATCCTGTAGTTTAGTGCCTTCTTGACTGGACATAGCGAGCTCTTTTCTCTTCGGTTGAGTGTCGATTTCAACGTAGCCATAGGTCGGCAGGAGACTAAGCCCTACGCCATGCAGTAAGACGGAGAGTTGCTGGGCGCAAGTTGTCCTGCGCGGCGGAGGAGAGTTGCCACGCTGTGCGCTATTCGGTTCAGAGCGTTGGAGTTAAGAGGGGCGCTTGCGAGGAGGGCCGCCAAAGCCACGTGATTTGGGTGCGAACTTGCGCTTGGGCGGAACGGGTTTCTTGAGCTGTGCGGCTTCGGGGAGGACTTTTTTGCGCTCGACTTTTTTGCCTGCGGCGGCGCGGTTGAGAGCCTGGACCTCGCCGGGGAGGAGCTCGCGGAAGCCTCCGGGGGGGACGTCGAGGGTGAGAGCGCCGTAACCGATGCGGCGGATCTTTTCGACGTGGTGGCCGATCTCTTCGAACATCTTGCGGAGCTGGCGGTTGCGGCCTTCGGTGAGGGTGACTTCGAACCAAGGGTTCTCGCCGCGGCGGACCTGCTCGATCTTGGCGGGCTGGGTGAGGATGCGGTCGCGGCGACCGGTGGAGCGGGTGTCGGCGAGGCGGCCACGATCGATCATGATGCCGCGGCGGAGCTGGTCGATGGCGGCGTCAGTGGGAGCTCCGGAGACCTTGACGAGGTAGGTTTTGATGACTCCGGTGGCGGCCTTGGAGAGCTTGTTGGCGAGGTCGCCGTCGTTGGTCATGAGGAGCAGGCCTTCGCTGAGGTAGTCGAGGCGGCCGACGGGGTAGAGGCGGGGGAGCTTCATGTGCTCGCCGGTGGTCTTCTTCTGGGAGTCCTGGCCGAGGAGCTGCATGACGGTGGGGCGGTGCTCGGGGTCGTCGAGGGTGGTGACGTAGCCGCGGGGCTTGTTGACCATAAAGTACTTGGTGGGCTCGGGGCCGTGAAGGAGCTTGCCGTCGACGCGGATGTGATCGCGGGTGATGTCGGCGCGGGTGCCGAGCTCGGTGACGACCTGGCCGTTGAGGACAACGCGGCCTTCGAGGATGATGGCCTCGGCTGCGCGACGGCTGGCGATGCCGGCCTGGGCGAGAATTTTCTGGAGGCGGTCGCCGCGGGGGGCGTCGCCGGGTTCGGGAACGGACTTCATCTCTTCATTATCGCGTGTTTGTGAGATCAGAGACTTGGATTACATCAAGTAAGCTCGGATGGAGTCCTGAATGTTTCCTCAGTGGGTGCTGTCTGCGATCGTCACATTGTATTTCTGGGCGAGCTTTTCAAGAATCTGGAAGTGCTGGGTCAGCACCGGCATGTCCACCTTGGCGATCTTCTGCAGGACGGGGTTCTGAGCAGCCTCTTCGCTCTTGAATTGCTTCAGGCTATGCTCTTGTTCTTTCGCCATGGCCTGCAGGTATGCGGCATCGAAGTCCTGTGCGGAGAGCGCTTGCAGTTTTTCCATCTCGTGCTTCTCCTTCCTTGAGGGCTTCTTCGGCATGCTCACATCCAACTGCTTCGCGAGGGGCTCCAACTGCGTTGTGAGCTGGGTATGCACTTTGACCATCTGCTGGCTGAACTGCTTTACGTCGGGGCTGGATGATTTTTGCTGGGCTAACTCGCTCAACTGGACCTGCGCTTGATTGTTCTTGAATATGTCGCTGACAAACGCCTGGTCCGCGTAGGCCCGCGACGACGTTTGATCCGTAGGCGTGCCCGGAGCAGTGGTGACACCAGGTGCGCCCGGTTGCCCGGGCATCGTCTGTTGTGTCGTCTGAGGAGCCTGCTGTTGCATTCCGACGCCGGCTCCCTGCTGGGCCAGCGCTGGTGCTCCTGCCAGAAGCAGGGCGGATAGAAGTGAAATTCTCGTGCAGGATTGCCGTGGGATCATGCGCTATTTCTCCTTCTCGCGAGGGAGATCCTTGCGAAGAGGATTGGGATTTCCATCGCGTCTCAACTGCGCTGTCATAGCCGCTTCGAGCGGCTATGACAGCGCAGATTTACTTACGATGCTGGCGAGAACCCGGCGTGTTGCCTCTTGTAGGAAGCGGTGTAGCGGACACGAGGGATAGTACTAGTCGCGGCGACCGCCGGAGAAGATCTGGGTGAGGGCGAGGAAGATGTTGATGCCGTCGAGGTAGATGCTGAGGGCGAGCTCAACCGGGGTCGCTCCATCACCGCCCTTGTGGATGCGCATGAAGTCCACGACGACGAGCACGCTGAAGATGGCCAGCGTGAGGTAGGAGTAGACGTTGGGCGAGATGAAGTGGAAGAACATGCTGAGGACGCCGACCAGCACCAGCGCCAGCAGAGCGGCGAAGGCGTAGTTCTGCACGCGACGGTAGTCGAAGGTGAAGATCTGGGCGCCGATGCCCAGGCAGCCCATGCCGACGGCCGTGGTTAGAGCGGCGTTGAAGACCGCGCTGCTGTGGCCTGTGTGCAGCAGCATGTTGATCCAGGGGCTGATCTCGAAGCCCATCGCGAGGGCCAGCAGAAGGAAGAGGCCGAAGGAGAGAACGGGCGTGTTGCGCGTGGCGCGGATGGCGAAGATCAGCGCGAAGGTCGCAATGACGCAGATCCAGAAGACGCCGCCGGCGAAGTAGGGCGGAGCGATGTAGACGCCGACCGCTGAGGTGAAGAAGCCGAGCGAGGCGATGACCAGCACCTGGCTGAGCAGAGCGGATGTCGTGCGGGTTTGGGGAACAGCTCCGAAGCTGCTGCGGTTGCCGTTGCGACCGTCGATGATGATGGGATTATTGCGGGTGTCCATAGAGCCTCGTGCACAAAATCGTACGCCTATATGACGCGTGAAGCCCGCAAAAGGTTCTGCTGCCTGCGGGGATCTGGCGGAAGCACACGGGAAGAGGATTGGAATAATGTTCAGCATCTTCCGTGGGGTTACGAGTGGGCGGGAACGGGTTTTTCCGATGGATTCGTGGGTTTGTGGTAGGGGAAGTAAGACTTTAGGGAAAGCCACTTCTTTTCGAAGAGTTCAAAGCTGAGTACGGAGGTGACGGTGGTGGCGGCTAAAGCTATGAGGACGTACGCAACGCCTCCCAGAGATGGCGAGTGAAGCCGGTGCTGCAAGACAGCGAGTAATCTGGCGACGAGAGGGAAGAACAAGTTGTGGTAGATGTACATGCCGTAGCTGTACCTTCCGAAGAAGCGCAGAATACGAGTCTGGCCGAGCCGGCAAAGACTGGTTCCAGGCTGGATCGTCCACAGTAGAGTACAGGTGAAAAATACTGCAAGCAGGGGAAAACCTGCGATCGCGAACCAGTTGTTGTGGTAGCCGGCGTAGCCATTATGGTAGATGATAGCCGCAAGCCCGGCGAGAGACGCGATGAACACAGGCTTGACGTGGCGGAGCATTCTCGCCAAGGAGACCTGGCGGCTGAGTATCGCGACAATCGCTCCGCATAACAGACCGTCACAATGGCTGGGCAGGTTCATGTAGGACCACTCCCAGCCAGCCTGCGGTGCGATGTGGAGAAATAGTAGACGTAGTATCAGCGAGCCGGCGATGCCAGCGATACAGACCGAGATGAGGCGCTTGGCGTCTCGGACATAAAAAACAACCAGGGGCCACACGAGATAAAACTGCTCTTCAACTGCGAGCGACCAGGTGTGGACGATGCGGACGTATGGTGGGACCTCACCCAGGCTGGGATCTCGCAGCATGGCTATATTGCCAAAGTAGAACAGGAAAGGTAGATGACCGAGCCTCCATTGCAGATGAAGGAAAGGGGTCAATGCAAGGAGTATGAGCGCAACGCCGTAAAAGACAGGAAAGATGCGAAGCGCACGGCGCATATAGAAATTACGGAAGTAATGGGGATCGTCGCTGGTGTCGAGGAGGATGCCGGTGATCAGAAAACCGGAGAGCACGAAGAACAGATCGACACCTGCCCATCCACCAGCGGTGATCTGCTTGGCAAACAGGACCCAAGGAGTGTTGGCGTGAGCGCTGACGCCGTAATGGAAAAAGAAAACAGAGAGGAAGGCCACGCCACGGAGTCCATCGAGGCTCTGGATGTGATGAGCCGAGATGCGTGTCTCCCGCTTGGCTGATGCTTCGATGACTTCTCCCTGCATTAAATTAACGATATCAGGCGGTTCCGGGTCCGTCGTCGGAAGCGGAGGGATCGGGAGATGTGTCCTCGTCGCCCTGTTGGGCGGCGATTGTGGCGAGCTGGTCGTCGGGGAAGTCGTTGGCGGATTCCGGCGCGGCGGGCTGGAGGTTGTGGCCTTCGAGCTCGATGGGTTCGGCCTCGGCTGCGGGCGCTTCGGTCGAGGCAGACTCGGCGGACTCCGTGTCCATGGGAATCTCTTCCTGGACGGCGTCGTTGAGTTCGCCGGCCATCTTTTCGAACTCCTCGATGGAGGGGAGTTCGTTGATGTCCTTGAGGCCGAAGCGGAGGAGGAAGTCCTTGGTGGTCTTGTAGAGGATGGGGCGGCCGATGACCTGCTTGCGGCCGGCGGTGGTGACGAGCTTGCGGGTGAGGAGGGAGCCGAGGACGCCGGCGGAGTCGACGCCGCGGATCTCGGAGACTTCGGGGGCGGTGACGGGCTGCTTGTAGGCGACGACGGCGAGGGTTTCGAGGGCCTGCAGGGTGAGCTTTAGCGGCGGTTTGAGGCTCTTGACGAAGCCGCGGACGGCGTCGTGGTACTCGGCCTTGGTGCCGAGGCGGAAGCCTCCGGCGACTTCGCGGATCTCGAGGCCGCGGTCGCCGTTGGCGTAGTCGGCGATGAGCTCTTCGAGGAGGGAGCGGAAGTATTCGCGGAGCCTGCGGGCGGCGAGCTTCTGCTCGGCTTCGCGGAGTTTGACGGCAGCGGCGGCTTCGCGGGCGAGCTGCTTGTCGGTGGGCACGGTTGTTGCGGGCTCGACCATCTCGGGCTCGGTGGTTGGAGCATCGGGTGTTGTGGGTTCCGCCGCAACCCAGGTCTCAGAAGCGAGACCTGGGGCACCCGGATCGGTGGCAGGTTCGGGGAGGTCGGTGGGGACGATGGTTTCGGCGTTGAGGGCTTCGACGTCTTCGCCGGGCTCGCTGGAGTTGGGGTCGGCGTCGAGGACGGACTCGTCTTCGAGGGCGAGGGAGTGCTGCTGGGCGGCGAGGGCGTCGAGTTCGGCCTGGCCTTCTTCACCGAGGAGGCCGGTGAGTTGGGCCAGCGTTACTGGCTCTTCGGACGCGTAGATGACGGCTTCGATCTTGGCTTTGAGACTCATGGGTGCAGGGTAGAGTGTATCAACCCGCGCAGACTGCGGCAGGCGATAAATAGATTGTATCGGGTTGGCGGGATGACATAAGATCAACGCGAATCATCGACTATTGTGTTTGCTTAGGCATTGCGGGCCTGTTGTGACCGGCTGGAAGGCTGGTGTCGACTTTGGGACTGGAACGGGAGCCACTCGATGATGACGAAGCCTGCGCGGCTGCTGGATCAATACTTTTATCTTTTCATGGCGCTGCTGATCGCGGCAGCGGTGGTGTACGGCTTCAGCCAGACGGTGGAGCAGAGGCTGCTCCACGCGGTTCCCGCGCGGCCGTTTCTGCTGTATGTGCATGGGGCGGTGTTCTCGGGGTGGGTCGCTTTCCTGATTCTTCAGTCGGTGCTGGTCCGAACGCACCATGTGCGATGGCACCGCACGGTGGGCTGGTTCGGCGTCGCGCTGGGGTGCGCGGTGGTGGTGTTTGGCGTCTGGACCGCGATCGTGATGTCGCGTTTCAGAATTGTCCACTTCAATGGGAAAGGCGCTGTGGCCAATCTGGGCCTTTCCTTCTATGACATTGCGGCGTTCGCCGTGCCGTTTGCGCTGGCCATTTTGTGGCGGAAGAGGCCGGAGTATCATCGGCGGCTGATCCTGCTCGCTAGCTGTGCGCTGACCTCGGCGGCGTTTGGTCGCTTTCCGCCTTCGCTGATCCCGAAGCACTGGTTCTTTGTTGGCGTGGACTCGCTGGTGCTGCTGGGGGTTGCGCACGACCTGATCGTCAGCCGGCGCATTCACCGGGTCTATCAGGTTGGGCTACCGGCGTTTGTCGTGTGCCAGGTGGCGGTGATGTATGTGCTGCTTACCGATGCTCCGTTCTGGCGGAGCATTGCGAACGCTATCCTGCGGTGAGGGGCACCCCCTCCCCCCATACTTTTGGGTCAAAGTATTCAGAATAAGTGGGTTATTGCGTTTCTGCTCGTAAAGTATTCTATTCAGGTGGGTTGCGGGTATCCTATTGCTTCGAAAGGAGTTAGCGGTCGCAAGGTGTTGGGACCGGTTACTTCTTTTCTTCCCTGATCAAATTGTAGCGGGTTGGTGGGGGTGATTATGCCAGGTTTTGAAAATATATATCGCCAGTGTTTATAGGGGGTTTGGCGATTTTGAGGGGTTGAGGGGGCTTGACAGGTGGTCCTGCGCGGACGGCGGGAGGCTTCGTGTGGCTGGGGGCGGTGTGGGTGGTACGGCGGAAGGCAATT
>JAJXYW010000120.1 GCA_021780415.1 Acidobacteriota bacterium | reverse complement strand
ATCCTCACCGACGTCCGCTGCGCCACTCCGCCCCACAGCGCGCTGCCCAGCGCCAGCCCGCCCTGGAACGTCATCAGGTACGCTCCCAGCGCCCGCGCATACACCCACGCCGGCACGCTCAACTGCACGCTCACATTCAGTGTCGACATCGTCGTCGTCCACGCAAACCCCGCGCCCAGCAGCGCCACAATCGCCACCGCCGGAATCCTCACCAGCGCCAGCACCAGCATCGTCGCCACGTAGTAAATGCCCGTCGCCAGCAGCATCGTGTCCGCATCAAAGCGCTGCCGAATCCGCGCCAGCGACATCGCCCCGCCCACCGCACCCAGTCCCAGGCAGCCATTCAGAATGCCATACCCCATCGCCCCCTGGTGCAAATCCCGCTTCGCCACCAGCGCCAGCAGCGCCCACACCGAGCTCACAAAAAATGTAAAAATGAATGCCCGAATCAGCGGCCCCTGTAAATCCGGAGCATGCCTCAAATACCGCAGCCCCGTCCGCACCGACCCCGCAATCCGTTCCGCCGGCAGCGCGCTCTTGTAGATCGGTTGCCGCTTCCACCGCCACAGAATCCAGATGACGCCCGCGAACGAAGCCGAGTTCAACGCGAACACCCACCCTGCCCCGCGATGCGGCACCGCATACGCCGCAATCATCAACCCGCCCAGCGCCGGCCCCAGCGCGCGAGCAATATTATTGCTCGCCGCATTCAGCGTCACCGCATTCGGAATCTGTTCCCGCGGCACCAGCTCCGGCACAATCGCCTGCCACGCCGGATTATTCATGGCCGAACCAATGTTCAGCAGAAACGTAAACAGCAGCAGCATCACCGGCGTAATCACGCCGACAAACGTCAACACCGCCAGCACCGCAACGCTCCCCAGCATCCACCACTGCCAGAAGATCAGCAGCCGCCGCCGCTCATAAATATCCGCCGTTGCTCCCGCCAACAGCCCCAGGAACAGCACCGGCAAACTCGCCGCCGTCTGCATCAGCGCAATCAGCAGCGGCGACGTCGTCAGCACCGTCATCAACCACGTGCCCGCCGTATCCTGCATCCACGTGCCCAGGCTCGACACCGTCGACGCAATCCATCGATCGCGGAACAGCGGTATCTTCAGCGGCTCCAACGCATTCGTTCCACCCGGAAGCGTCTCCTGCGCTGGTGCCAGATCGGTTGAATCAACGTGCCCTGTCTCGCCCACCTCTCTATGATGCCACTCTTCCACTCCCGCGCCCGCTCCCTCTCTCGCGTCATTTATAGTGCAGCCATGGGCCATCGCCTCCTGCCGCTCACGCTCCTTCTCGCCTGCGCCCTTGCCTCAGCACAGCAGCCCGCCACTCAGCCACCTCCCGCTGACCCTCCCCTCCCGCCCATCCCCCAGCTCCTGCACAACGTCGAGCGCAACGAAAAGGCAGCCGAAGCCTCCCACAACGACTACACCTACCACGATCACTTTGAGCAGCAGAGCCTCGACAAACACGGCCAACTCAAAAAGACCACCACCGTCGACGCCGAGAGCCTCGTCATCGACGGCGTCCAGGTCGACCGGATCGTCGCCCGCGACGGCAAACCCCTCACCCCCAAAGAAGCCCAGAAGCAGAGCGACCAGATCGACAAAGAGGTCGCCAAAGCCAAAGAGCGCCGCGCCAAACTCGAGTCCAAAGGCAAAGCCACCGACGCCAACGGCGACACCGTCATCACCGCCTCCCGCATCCTCGAACTCGGCACCTTCTCCAACCCCCGCCGCATCGACCTCAACGGCCGCCCCACCATCGTCGTCGACTACGCCGGCGACCCCAACGCCAAGACCCGCAACCCCTTCGAGACCATCGTCCGCGACCTCGTCGGCACCATCTGGATCGACGAACACGATCAGGTCCTCGTTCGCGCCCAGGGCCACTTCCTCAACGACTTCAAACTCGGCGGCGGCCTCCTCGCCGACATCCAGCGCGACTCCAGCTTCGACATCCTCTACACCAACGTCAACCACGAAGTCTGGCTCCCCGCCGACATCCAGGCCAACGGCAAGATCCGCACCCTCATCTTCCTCGGCTTCAACGGCCGCTTCCACGACGTCACATCCGACTACAAAAAATTCCGCACCAACTCCACCATCATCCCCTCCGACCGCCTCATCGGCCCCGACGGCCAGCCCATCCCCAACCCCAACCCCTCGGCCACACCCACTCCCTCGGCCGCCGAACCCACCTCGCCGCCCCCTTCACCCCGCCCCTGAAACGCACAAGAGGGAAGAGCCGCAGCTCTCCCCTCTTGCTCAAGTGAACAAAACTCACCCACCGATCCGCACCCTCAGCCGTAGCTTAGAGAGGCTGAACGTCGGACGCCTGCCACCCCTTCGGTCCCTTTACCACGTTGAACTGAACGGCCTGGCCCTCTTGCAGACTCTTGAAACCATTGGAGTTGATCGCTGAGTAATGCACGAAAACGTCCTCACCATTCTGCCGGCTGATGAAGCCAAATCCCTTGGCGTCGTTGAACCACTTCACTGTTCCCTGTTCCATGTCTCGTAAATCCTTGTGATTGACTTTGCCGCTTAATTCAAATCGGGACTTCGGCTACAACTCTTGCAGAAAACCAATCTGTTTCAAACGATGGTGAAATGTTAGCACGAAGGTCCAATTTTCCACCGAAAAAAATGTAACAGATTTAACCTGCACAAATTTCAGTGCATTTCGGCTCCCGCTACCCTTTGCGCTCTGCAAGATGCGTCCGCACGATCTCTTCCGCCGCCGCCAGCACCTCATCCAGCCCCATTGCCGTCGAATCCAGGATCACTGCATCCTCCGCCGGCCGCAGCGGCGACTCCGCACGGTTCCGGTCCCTCGCATCCCTCTCCTTCAGCTCCCGGATCACAGCCTCTTCGCTCACCGCCACCTGCGCCGGCCCACCCTGCCGATACCGCCGGTTCCCCCGCACCTCCGGCGCCGCATCCAGAAAAATCTTCACCTCCGCATCCGGAAACACCACCGTCCCGATATCGCGCCCCTCCATCACCACCCCTCCGTCCGCACCCAGCGCCCGCTGCTGCTCCACCATCCACTGCCGCAGCCTCGGGTGCACCGACACCCTCGAAGCCGCCGCCGTCACATCTCCATCCCTCACCCGCCGCGACACATCCACCCCATCCAGCAGCACCAGGTTCCCCTCCATCTGCGGCTTCAGCACAATGCGGGTCTCGCCAGCCAGCTCCAGCAGCGCAGCCTCATCCTCAAAGTCCAGATCATGATCGATCGCCTTCAACGCCAGCGCCCGATACATCGCCCCCGTCTCCAGGTTCAGAAACCCGAAGTGCCGCGCCAGGTGTGCTGCCAGCGTGCTCTTGCCCGCACCCGCAGGCCCGTCAATCGCAATCACCGGCCGCTCACGCCGCACCGCCGCTCCCGCACCCACTTCATTCCCCGCAAACGTTCCGCGCATCATCGACTCCTACGCCTCAGGCTTTCTGCGAAACGCCGGCTTGGCCCCGCCCGGCTTCCCACCGAACTTCGGCTTCCCGCCAAACTTCCCTGCGGGCTTGCCGCCAAAGCCCTTCCGAGCCCCCGCACCCGCACGCCCATAGCTCCCCTCCGCACGAGGCTTGTAAGGCCGCTTCGCCCCCTCACCCTCCGCCTTCGGAACCCAAGGGTCCTTCGTAAACGGCCGCGTATGCGCATCCGCCGCCCTCGGCTTGTACGGCCGTTTCGGCAGCGTCCGCTCCACACCCGACGAATCCGCACCACCACTCGCCTCCACCCGAGGCGTAAACTCCCGCTTCACAAACGGCCGCGTCCCGCCCTCACGCGCCTTATACGGCCGCTTCACGAACGGCTTGTCGCCCCGTTCCTTCCCCGCAAAACTCCGCGGCTTGAACGTCGCACGCTCACCGCCTTCCTCTGCCCGCGGCGTATAACCCCGCTTCGCAAACGGCTTCGCTCCACCCTCAGCAGTCCTCGGAGTGAACGGTCTCTTCGCAAATGTCCGCTCCCCCCCCTCCTCGCCGCGCGGCGTGTACGGCTGCTTCGCAAACGGCTTCGCTCCACCCTCGGCAGTACGCGGCGTATAGGGCCGCTTCGCCCCAAAGCCTTCCTGCTTCGCACCCCGTTCCTTACCTTCATAACTCCGAGGCTTGAACGTCGCACGCTCACCGCCATCGGCAGTCCGTGGCGAGTACGGGCTCTTCGCAAACCCTCCCGGCTTCCTCGCCCGATCCTTGCTCGCCCAATCGAAGCTCGACTTCGGCGGCGTCCGTCGCTCCACCGGCAATCCTGCCTGCTCTCTCGCACCCAGCGGCGCACGATCCTCCGGCGCCGGCCTGCGAAACTTCGTAAACCCATCCGCCTTGGCCGCCGCAGCCGGACGCGCTCTCTTCTCTTCATCCCACGGCTTCGTAAAGCTCTTCTTCCCGGCCTCTCCGTCCTTCTTGAACGGTCGCCGTTCCTTGTCCGTCTTCCCATCCAGCCGCGCCCCGAATCGTGCCGACGGCTTCACCGGCCCGGCCCCAGCCCGTCCAGCACCAGCCCGACCGGCCGAAAAGCTCTTCCCCACCGGCTTTCCTCGGAACTCACTCGCAACCTTCTCCGCACTCGCGAAGCTCTTGATCCGCCCCGTCCCGATCTTCTTCGGGCGCTCCACCACCGCAGCGGTCTCCGCGCCCTCCACCAGCGCCTCGTCCTCCGCAGCCACCGCTCCAAACGTCTGCAACGTTCCCGGAATCAGCAGCAGTGTCTTGCCCTCAAGCACCACCGTCTCCAACTGCCGCGCCCCCACCAGCGCATGCAGCACCTCACGCACCCTTGACCGCGCCGTCAGCGGCGACAGGTACGTCATAATCTCTTCCTCGGTTGCCATCAACGCCTGCGCCAGGTACAGCGAGATCAGAGCCGAGAGCGCCGTCGGCTGGCCCGCATTCGCGCCCGCCTTGATCGCCTTCGTAAACCGCCGCGTCGTCAGCTCCCACAGCGTCGATCCGTCTCCCTGCGACAGCAGCGGCAGCACCCTCAACTGCGACCAAAGCTCGCTCAGCGAGCGCAGAATCGCCGCCTCCGTCACCTCGCGTCCCAACTCCTGTGCCAGTTCCGCAGCCGACATCGGCCCGCGCTCCGTCAGCACCTCAAACACCCTCAGCCCCAGCGGCGACACCTTCACCGCTCCCGACGTCGACGGCGGCTGCTTCCACGCCTTATCGCCCCGCATCGTGAACACGAAGCTGAACACCTGCGCGCTCACCACAAAGTCCGGACTATCGCCCGCAACGCCCATCAAATTCAGCGGCAGCGCCAGCCCTTCGCCCACCAGCCGCGACACCAGTCCCCGCGCCACCGCAGTCTCCGCCAGTGTCGGAGCCGCATTGGCCGCACCCAGCGTAGCCTCCACCAGCGAAGGCGCCGGCGCCGGCAGTTGCAGCGCTCGTGGCGCAAACAGCACCAGCCCGCTCTCGTTGATCCAGTCCCGTGCCGCCTCCAGCGTCAGCAGCGGATCGCCCGCCTGTTTCCATGCCTTTGCGCGTGCAGCCCCAAGCTGCGTCTCGTTAAACTCCAGTGTTGAACTCACTTTTGCCTCTATCGTTTTCTGCCACACGGCGTCTACGCGCAGCCCCCGATACACCACGCAGAGAATCGACCTCAGTTCGCAGTTCGGTCATCGGGAAAATCCTGTAAAGTATCTCTAAAAAATTCTGAAAGAATAGCGTCCGCTCGCGCCTAAATGCGCTGAAACGCTCGTTGGATGTCTCTTAGAGAATACCGCAATGCGATCGGTCTGCCGTGCGGACAGCTCATCGGGTGCTCAGTTTTTCCCAATTCCGCCAGCAACCAGTCCATCTTTGCCATCTCCAGCGCCATATTCACCTTAATCGCCGCATGGCACGCAATCGACGCCGCAATCCGCGTCCGCCGCAGATCCTCATTCTCCACCTGCGCCGTCTTCTCCGTCACCCCCAGCACCTCCTCCAGCACCCGCTCCAACTCCTTGCCCTCCAGCCCCACCGGAGTCGCCTTCACCGCCAGCGTCCGCGGCCCAAACGGCTCCGCCTCAAACCCATTCCGCTCCAACTCCTCCGCAATCGCCGCAAACGTCACCATCTGTTCCGGCAGCAACTCCACCAGCACCGGCATCAACAGCCGCTGCCGCTGCACCGCCTCCACCTTCCGCTCGCGCAGAATCTTCTCAAACAGCACGCGCTCATGCGCCACATGCTGATCCACAATCCAAAGCCCCTCCTCATTGGTCGCCAGAATAAACGAATCCCTAAGCTGCCCCAGCGGCTTCAACGAAGCCAAAGAATTCAACGTAGGCTGCTCTTCAACATCCCGGGTGCCCGACATCTCGCTTTTGAAATGCGGGTTCGCAGAATCCTCAACCTCCCCATACCCCACGGCCATCCCCGGCCCACTAAACCCCAGCCTCCCCGCCGACTCCACCACCATCCGCTCCCTCAACTCAAACGCCGCCACATCCCCCGGCTCAATCGCCCCCTCACTCTCCTCCACCCTCCCCGCACCCGCCTGCCCATCTCTTGCAGAGAACACAGCCTCATCCACCCCCGGCAGCGGACTCACATCCACCATCAACGACTCGCTCGCCGTAGGCGCAGAATGCAGTGCCTGAAAAAAACTCGCCGCTGGCCGCGCATTCATCAGCGCCGTCCGCACCGAGTCCCGCACAAAATCATGCACAAAACTTCCCTGCCGAAACCGCACCTCCGTCTTCGCCGGATGCACATTCACATCCACCTCCTGCGGCGGCATCTCCAGAAACAGCAGCACCACCGGAAACGAAGTCGGCGGAATAATATTCCGATACGCCTCATTGAACGC
>JAJXYW010000177.1 GCA_021780415.1 Acidobacteriota bacterium | reverse complement strand
TGGTAAACAGCAGCGTCGGGTCATTCACCGGCACCAAACTCGACGAGTGCACCCGCCGATGTCCCTTACCCTCAAAAAACCGCAGAAACTCTTCCCGAATCTGATTCCCACTAAGGTTGCGCATAGATCTAAAGTTTATCAGCGCAGCCGCACCCCAATGGATTGGCAAAATACTTTCCCCGCGACTCCCGCATTCAAGCTAACGTCATATCACCAGCATGAGCCTCCGCGCCCACACACTCGCAGCCCTCCTCGCCGTTACCGCCGCGGCCCCGCCTGCGCACCCCGCGCCCCACCACACCCTCATGCACTACTTCTTCCACCTCGGCCTCATCGGCCTCTTCCTCGTTGCCATCGTCGACAGCTCCTTCGTGCCTCTCCCCATCCCCGGCGTCACCGACATCATGCTCATCCTCTACGCCGCCGCCCACACCAACCCCATCCTCCTCGTCGCCATCGCCACCCTCGGCTCCGCCACCGGAGGCTATCTCTCCCACGTCGCCGGTCAGGCCGGAGGCATGAAGTTCCTCAAAAAACACGTCCCGCCCTACATCCTCACCCGCGTCACCCACTGGATGGAAACCCACGCCATCCTCTCCGTCTCGCTCCCCGCGCTCATCCCTCCGCCCATGCCACTCTCGCCCTTCGTCCTTGCCGCCGGAGCAGTCCACATGTCCCGCACCACCTTCATGTGGGCCTTCACCCTCAGCCGTTTCCTCCGCCACTGCATCGCCGTCTGGATCGGCATCCACTACGGCCGCACCTTCCTTCGCCTCTGGGCTCACTTCTCCGCCCGCTGGGCCAACACCATCCTCATCACGCTCTGGTCCATCATTCTTCTCTTCACCATCACCGCCATCTGGCGTCTCTACAAGACCTCCCGCGACCTCGCCCACCAGCAGCCCCATCCCAAACCCGTCACCACCACCCGCTAGAGAACCTGTCTCATACAGTTACCGCAAAGCTTTGCCATCGCCACCGAGGCGCACAGCGCGCAGCGTCTAGCCAAGAGGCATGCAGCCTGCTCGCACCGGCACGCTGCCCCATCGCGAGGAACTGGCCCTACATCCTCGCTCTGCTCACCAGCCCCCGCTTCTCCAACTCCTCGAACGTCTCATCGCACCACTCCATCACCGCCTTCGCCTCGGCCATCCCATACCGCACCGTCATCTTCCAGTACGGCAGCGCAGGGTGCCGCGCATGCTCCATCTCCATCCGCAGCAGCGCCGCCTCAAACCGGTGCATCTCGTCCTCGCACCGTTCCCGCTCCGCCACCACCTGCGCTGCAATCGCTCCCCGCTCTGCCCGGTCGCCAAAGTACACCTTCAGCAGCAACTCGTTTCTCCGCACCTGCGGCCTCGCCTCCACCCCCAGCCACCTCCGCAGCCGCCGCTCCCCCGCATCCGTCAGCCGATACACCTTCTTCGCCCGGCCATCCTTGCTCTGCTCCTCCACCGTCGCCAGCCCATCCTCCACCATCCGCCGCAGCGCCGGATAGATCTGCCCAAAGCTCTCGCTCCAGAAGCTTGTCGTCGACCGCTCCATCATCTGCCGCATCTCATACCCCGACATCGGCCCCTGACTCAGCAACCCCAGCAGTGACTCAACCGTAGATGTTTTTTCAAGGCTCATAATAAGTCTGAAAAATATGTAGCTTGAAGATCGTTGTCAAGACTTCCTTTGCGCCTCCCAAATCTCTGTTGGCCCAATCAAATCGCAATCCGGAACAGCACTCAGGTCGCAGTGGTAAACTCAATCTTGTGCCGGGTCCTACGCGACATATTCCCGCCAACCCCGCCAGGTCCGGAAGGAAGCAACGGTAACGGGCCGATATGGGCGCAGTAGGGAAACCCGGTACACTTTCCCCCTGAAAATTCCACCGATCCTCCGCGCAGGCACCCCCGTGTCTCCTCCTGCCTGTCGCCCACGTCTGCTCCGCGATAGAGCGGTGCCATCGAAAATGCTCTAAGATGCTGAGTGCAACATGTTTCCCCCCTGGAGGTCGTAGTTTGAGTCTCACCCTGAAGCCCCGGAACCCCGTTCGCGCCAAGATTTCATCCGTAGGATCCTACGTCCCGCCCCGCCTGCTCACCAACGCAGACCTCGAAAAAATGGTCGCCACCGACGACAAATGGATCACCGAGCGCACCGGCATCCGCGAGCGCCACCTCGTCGACAAGGGCATTGGCAGCAGCGATTTAGCAGCCGAAGCAGCAAAGGTCTGCCTCGCCCGTCGCGGCATCGACGCCAGCGAAGTCGAAGCCATCATCGTCGCCACCGTCACCCCTGACATGGCCTTTCCCGCCACCGCCTGCCTGGTCCAGAACAAGATTGGTGCACCCCACGCCTGGGGTTTCGACCTCTCCGCCGCCTGCTCCGGCTTCCCCTACGCCCTCCAGGTCGGCGCCAAGCTCGTCGAATCCGGCGCCCACAAAAAAGTCCTCGTCATCGGTGCCGACGTCATGAGTTCCATCATCGACTACACCGACCGCGCCACCTGCATCATCTTCGGTGACGGCGCCGGCGCCGTCCTCCTCGAGCCTTGCGAAGAGGGCGAGATCGGCCTCATCGACTATCACCATGAGATCGACGGCTCCGGCGCTCCCTCCCTCAACATGCCCGCCGGCGGCAGCCTCCTCCCCGCCAGCCACGCCACCGTCGACGCCAAGCAGCACTTCGTCCACCAGGACGGCCAGGCCGTCTACAAGTTCGCCGTCCGCAAGATGTCCGAGATCGCCGAAACCCTCCTTACCCGCAATGGCATCACAGGCGCCGACCTCGGCTGCTTCATTCCCCACCAGGCCAACAAGCGCATCATCCTCTCCACCGCCGAGCGTCTCGGCGTCGAAGAATCCCGTGTCATCATCAACATCGACCGCTACGGCAACACCACGGCCGGCACCATCCCTCTGGCCATGAACACCGCCCTCGACGAGCATCGCATCAAGAAGGGCGACCTCGTCCTTCTCGCCAGCGTAGGCGCAGGTTTCACCGCCGCCACCACCCTCCTCCGCTGGGAGATCTAGCTTCGTGATGTTGTCGTCATCCTAATCCCTGCCCCATGATCATCGCCGCCATCCGCTCCGGCACCGACCCCGCCGCCCCGCTCCCTCCGGCCGCCTTCCATCGCTGGCTGGAGGATCCCATCTACTGTCCCAAATGCGAGGCCACCTACATCCTCGTCACCGACTACGACCACGCCATCTCCCGCCACTTCGCCAACGACTCCCGCCGCCACCTCCAGATGCTCCGCAAAGCCGTCATGCTCGGCCACAGCACCGACCACCGCATCACCCACTTCGAAACCAACGGCGTCGTCGTCACCAGCCACCCCACCCCGAAACCCTACTCACTGCTCGCCGTCAAACCCGCGTCAAAACTCATCAACTAGCGCGTCAAAGCTGCTAAACTGGAGGGGTGAGCCTGTCCTCCACTCTCGAAGACGGCGCCGCTCCCGAGACCCCCTCCCCAGAATCCCACCGGGCCAAAAACCCCTCGGTCGGCTTCGTCTCGCTCGGCTGCCCAAAGAATCTCGTCGACTCTGAAGTCATGATGGGCCTGCTCCATCGCGGCGGAGCCCATCTGACTCCCCGCGCCGAAGACGCCGACATCCTCGTCGTCAACACCTGCAGCTTCATCGACTCGGCCAAGCAGGAGTCCGTCGACACCATCCTCGAAATGGTGCAGATGAAAGCGCTCGCCAACGGCGGCGCAGGCAAGGGCAAAGCCCAGCGCCTCATCGTCGCCGGCTGCCTCGTCGAGCGTTACCGCGACGAGATCCGCGCCAACATCCCCGAGGTCGACGCCGTAGTCGGCACTGGCGAACTCGAAGCCATTCTCGAAGCCGCAGGCCTCAACCGCCCCGCCGCCAGCCCCTTCCCCATCCTCACCGCCGCCCAATCCGAAGCCGTCCAGATCGCCCGCCACGCCAGCGCCGTCAATCAGCACTCCCGCCCCGGCGCCGACTCGCCCCAGATCATTCACGAAACCACGCGCAGCCTTCCGCTCGACGCGCAGTCCTCCCGCCCCGAAGGCGATCTACGCGAGCAGCAGGGCCGCTTCTCCCGCGACTCATGGGACGGTGCCACCCCCGCCCTCCCCACCTATCTCTACTCCGACGAAACCCCGCGCATCCTCACCACCCCGCGCTCTTCGGCCTACATCAAGATCGCCGAAGGCTGCGACCATCCCTGCAGCTTCTGCATCATCCCTCAACTCCGCGGGAAGTTCCGTTCGCGCCCTCTCGCCAGCATCGTAGCCGAAGCCAAATCCCTCATCGCCCAGGGCGTCCGCGAGATCACCCTCATCGGCCAGGACACCACCTGCTACGGCGAAGATCTCCCTCCCAGCCTCCTCACCCAATCCGGGCGCGCCTTGAAGATGCAAGACAGCCGCGCTTTGAAGGGGACGGGCTTTAGCCCGTCCGTCCATGACCCTGCCGCGCAAGGGGCTCTAGCCCCTGAGGGAATCGACCTCCGCAAGCCCGAGCTAGCCGACCTCCTCGACGCCCTCGCACCCCTCCCCGGCCTCAAGTGGCTGCGCTTCCTCTACGCTTACCCCAACAAGATCACCCCGCGCCTCCTCCAGACCATCGCGCGCCACGACACCATCGCCAAGTACCTCGACGTCCCCCTCCAGCACGCCTCCGCCAACGTCCTCAAGCGAATGCGCAGAGGCGGAACATCGGCCCGCTTTCTCCAGATCATTGAGCAAGCCCGCAAGACCATCCCCAACCTGGTCCTCCGCACCAGCTTCATCGTCGGCTTCCCCGGCGAAACCGAAGCCGACTTCGAAGAACTCTGCGCCTTCGTCACCGCCGCCAAAATCGACTGGCTGGGCGTCTTCAGCTACTCCGACGAAGAAGGTGCCGGAGCCTTCGCCCTCGACGAAAAAGTTCCGAAGCGCACCATCGAATCCCGCCGCCGCAAGCTCATGAAGCTCCAGCAGCGCATCAGCAAAAAGGCCCGCAGGCAATGGGTGGGCCGCGAGCTCGACATCCTCGTCGAAGGCGAGTCCGACGAGACCGACCTCCTCTGGCAGGGCCGCTCGCTCGACCACGCCCCCGAGATTGACGGCAAGGTCCTCATCAACGACTTCGGCCCCCACGAAGCCCTGATCCCCGGCACCTTCTACCGTGCCCAGATCACCGAATCCCACGACTACGATGTCGTAGCCCGCATTCTTGATTAATTCCAACCCTCATAGTATTCTGCAACTGTTTTTAGTTACACCTTTCTTGTTTGACCGGGAGATCACCCATATGAGCTGCAACCATCCCAACGGAGGCCTCCGTGGCAAAGCAAGAAAAGCTCTTATATCGTTTGCAGTCAAAACCGAAGGACTTTACCTGGTCTGAGTTGGTGTCCCTCATGGCCGCGCTCGGATTTGATATAGAAAAGTCGTCGGGTTCGAGTCGAAAATTCATTCATAAAGAAACGCAAGCTGTACTCTTTATCCATGAACCTCACCCGTCCAGGATACTAAAGCCATATCAGGTGCGTGACACCATCACTCTTCTTCAAAGGGAAGGTTTGATCAAATGAGCACAACGCTGCAACACCGCGGCTATGACGGTTCCGTAGAGTTCAGTGCTGAAGACAAGATGCTGCACGGCCGCGTCCTCGGCATCCGCGACATGATCAGCTTTGGCGGCAAGAGCGTCCGCGAACTGGAGAAGAACTTCCGCAACGCAGTCGATGAATACCTTGAGTTCTGCGCAGCGAAGGGTAAGGCCCCTAACAAGCCCTTCAAGGGCAGTCTCAACGTCCGCCTCCGCGAAGACCTCCACACACGCGCAGCACTTTTCGCTGAAAAGACCGACCGCAAACTCAACACCGTCATCAACGATGCGCTTGATGAGTATCTAGCCAAATCTGCCTGACCTGTAACCCACCATGATCAAGACCATCCCCTGCCCCATCTGCAAGAAACCCGTCCCCGCCACCAGCGAAGACTTCCCCTTCTGTTCCGACCGCTGCCGCACCATCGATCTCGGCAAGTGGGCTTCGGGCGACTACAAAATCTCCTCCCCCATCCTCGACCCCGACCTCCTCGAAGACCTCGAGCACGCCGAGCAGCAATCCAACCCCATCAAAGAGTGGAAGAACTAGTGGCGCATCAGCCAGGCGTCTCGCGCTCCGATCTTCGTGGCCCCAAGACCCGCTGGGCCTGGACCCTCGCAACCTTCTTCGGCGCAGGCTACGGCCGGCCCGGCCCCGGCACCTACGGCAGCGTCGCCGCAGTCCTCCTCTGGTACGCCGCCGCCCACATCTTCCCCTCCACCGCCACTACTCTCACTATCGCCACCACCGTCGCAGCCCTCCTCATCACCGCGATCGGCATCCCTGCCTCCACCATCACCGCGCGCGAAGCCTCCCGCCACGACCCCGGCTTCGTCGTCATCGACGAAGTCGCCGGCCAGCTCTTCGCTCTCATGCTCATGCGTCCCACCTGGCAGCAGGCCGCGCTCGCACTCCTCCTCTTCCGCCTCCTCGACATCACCAAGCCCTGGCCCATCCGCCGCCTCGAAGCCCTCCCCTCCGGCACCGGCATCATGCTCGACGACGTTGCCGCCGGCCTCATCGCACTTCTCCTCGGCGCTCTCCTTACCCATTTCACCCACATCTTCTGATCACATCCCGGAGAGGTACATGCACCTCATCGCAATCACACAATGGTTTCCGCTCGGATGGAAGCACTTCCTATTCGGCGGCATCTCCATCGGACTCGGCGTCAGCCTGCTCTTCGCTCTCACCGGTCTGATTGGCGGCATCAGCACGGTCTACAGTGCGCTCTGGTCTTTTCTGTCGCGCCATCCCTTCTTCCGTCACGAAAACTTTGTATCCCGGCGCAACTGGCTGCTCATGTACGCTCTCGGCATGGTCGCCGGCGCTGCCGTCTTCACCTTCACCCTCGGTCACGGCCACGGATACGTCACCCGCGTCCCGCTCTGGCAACTCTTCGCTGGCGGCATCCTTGCCGGCTTCGGAGCGCGCATGGGCGGTGGCTGCACCTCCGGTCACGGCATCTGCGGCGTCGGCTCCGGCCAACTCCCTTCCATCCTCGCGGTCATTCTCTTTCTCACCACGGCCATTCTCACCGCGCATCTCGTGCACGCCCTCGGAGGCTTCTAACATGCCCCCAACCACCTCTCGTCCCATCCTTCTCTCCGCCATCCTTTCCGGCGGCCTCTTCGGCTTCGGCCTCGCAATCTCCACCATGGTCCAACCCGAGAGCATCCTCCAGTTCCTCCTGCTCAAGAACATGGGACTGTTGCTCGTTCTCGGTGGCGCAGCAGGCGTCACCGCCATCTCCTACGCACTTCTGCCTCGCCTGATGAAGCGTCCCCTCTTCGGCCCCGTCTTTCACACCCATCCCTCGCGTCTCAACGCACCCACCCTCATCGGCGCAGCCATCTTCGGTGTCGGCTGGGGACTTACCGGCGTCTGCCCCGGTCCCGCCATCGCCGGCCTCGGTGTCGGCAACTGGCCCCTGCTTCTGAGCGTGCTGGGCATCCTCCTCGGAGCCGGCCTGCACGGTCGCTTCTTCGGCAGGCACTACTAGGCCCATCACGCCTCGCCTCCTCTCTCTGCGATCCCGCATCGCATGCATTTTCATCACCGCATCTTGCATCGCCCTACCGCCACGCATACCCTAGGCATTAATGGCCCTCCTGCATCCAATCCGTCCCGAAGCCCCGCATCTCGATCACCTCTTTCCACGCTGCGCCATCCCCGGCGGCAGCTTTGAAGTCCTCGGTGCCCATCTCCTCAGCACCAACGACGGCCCGCAACTCCCACAGGCCTTCTTCGGCGACACGCCCGCGCATCTCGATCTCGCCCGCCCCACCCGAGCCCTCGTCCGCGTCCCCTCCGGCGCCATCTCCTCCGAGTTGTCCCTCCGTCACGGCGACCTCGCCAGCAATCCTCTCCACGCCAACATCGGCGTCCCCATGGTCGAGGACCTCCACATCATCTCCAACCCCGCCGTCGACGCCGACGGCAACCTCTTCGCCATGGTCTCCGGTCCCCGCGGCGAGCAGGTCCCCGTCTCCATCTTCCGCGTCGCCCGCGACCTTCAGGTCACCCCCTTCGTCCGCGACATGATGAACGTCTCCGCCCTCGCCTTCGGCCCCGACCACAATCTCTACGCCAGCTCCCGCACCGAGGGCACCATCTACCGCATCACCCCTGCCGGCAACATCTCCACCTTCGCCGAAGGCATGGGCATCGCCACCGGCATCGCCTTCGACCGCGACGGCAACCTCTTCGTCGGCGACCGCTCCGGCACCATCTTCAAGATCATTCCCAAAACCACATCCACCGCCTCTGACCTGCCCGGCAGCGCCCTCAACCCCCACAACCCCAGCCGCTCCGGCGAGACCTTCGTCTTCGCCACCCTCGAACCCTCCGTCGCCTTCTATCACCTCTGCTTTCGTCCCGACGGCGTCCTCATGGTCACCGCACCCACCGTCAGCTCCAACCAGCCCATCTACGCCATCGACCCCCACGGCAACACCACCACCTACTACCGCGGCCTCGGACGTCCCCAGGGCATGGCCTTGGACGTCGACGGAAACCTCTACGTCGCCGCCTCTCTCCGCGGCCATCGCGGCATCGTCCGCATCTGGGACTCACGCGAAACCAATGCCCCCGAAGCTGAACTCATCGTAGCCGGAAACGACCTCGTAGGCCTCTGCTTCCTCGACGACGGCTGCGCAGCCCTCGCCACCAACACCACCATCTTCCACGCCGACCTCGGCATCGAAGGCCTCCCCCTCATCTAGCTGCTTTTCAAACACCCTCTGTCGATCTTTGCTGACATACCGGGTGCCCCATCCGTACGCGCACTTGCGGACGGGTGGGAACGACAAAGCACGCACTCCCACCGCACCCACTCCTTCCTGATCCCCCAAAAGCCAAAGGGCGAATCCTCTCGCGAGAACTCGCCCTTCCGCCGTCCGAATCTTTCGAAGACCTGGTTTCGGCACCAAGTCAATCTCCGCTTCCCGTCTTCCCTCGTGACCGCAGGCGAACCCGCTTGTCCTTCGTTCGTCCGTTCAGCAAATCCTGCGAGTTTCCTCTTTGCCAGCGTGTCTCCGGTTGCTCAAAGTAGGTTTTGAATCCGCTCCTCATCTTCGGTTGCCCGAAGCGGGCCTCGCATCCAATCCTTCTCTCCGGTTGCCCGAAGTGGGTCTCGCGTCCGATCCCCTACTGCCTCTGATTCTTCTCTCTTCTCTGGAAGATCGCTCTTCCGTTGCTGAGAATCCTCGCACAAAATCCCGTCCGTGCAACAGCAAAATTTCGGTGCAAATCTCGCCCTTTCTGTGCGAAACTCCGGCCTTCCCCAGCTCACACAAAGCTCATCTCTCCGCACTTAATCTTCGATAATCGCATCTCCTTGATCCCACACGATGTATCCTTCATGCCAAAGCGTATATCCAACATCGATGGCGGTTTTTGCTGGAGGACAGCATGCAATCAGCCGAGTATTGGTTTCAGTCGCTCATCGCCACCGCAGGCATTCAACTCAACGGCTCCGCACCCTACGACATCCAGGTTCACAACCCCGCCATGTTCCACCGCATCCGCTGGCAGGGCACGCTCGGTCTCGGCGACTCCTATATCAACGGCTGGTGGGACTGCGCCAATCTCGACGACCTCTTCTATCGCCTCTTCACCGCCCATCTCGACCGCACCGCCGGCCTTTTCATCCCGCAGCTTCTCGGCACCCTCCGCGCTTATCTCGCCAACCTGCAAAGCGTCAGTCGAGCCTTCCAGGTCGGCGAGCGCCACTACGACCTCGACAACCAGCTCTTCCGCTCCATGCTCGGCGACACCATGGTCTATAGCTGCGCCTACAGCGGCAGTTGCACCCGCATGCTCGACCGCACCCTCGACGAAGCGCAACTCGCCAAGCTCGATCTCATCTGCCGCAAGCTCCATCTCTCCCCCGGCACCACCGTCCTCGAAATCGGCTGCGGCTGGGGCGCCTTCGCCCGCTTCGCCGCCGAGCACTACGGCGTCCACGTCATCGGCCTCACCGTCTCTGAGAACCAGGCCACCTTCGCCCGCAACCTCTGCGCAGGCCTCCCCGTCGACATCCGCCTCCAGGACTACCGCAGCTTCACCGGCCACACCGACACCATCGTCTCCGTCGGCATGTTCGAGCACGTCGGCGTCAAAAACTACCCCGCCTTCTTCAACACCGCCCGCCGCGCCCTCTCCCCCAACGGCATCTTCCTCCTCCACACCATCGGCAGCCTCCACACCGAACTCGCCGGCGAGCCCTGGATCAACACCCACATCTTCCCCAACGGCAAACTCCCCTCCCTGCGCCAGATCACCACCGCCATTGAGGGACGTTTCCTCATCGAAGACCTGCAAAACATCGGCCCCGACTACGACTTCACCCTCATGTCCTGGTCAAAAAACTTCCAGCGCAGCATCCAGCGCGGCGAACTCCTCAGCCACCTCGACCAGCGTTTCCAACGCATGTGGCAGTACTACCTGCTCACCTGCGCCGCCGCCTTCCGCTCCCGCTGCCTCCAGCTCTGGCAGTTGGTCCTCTCCCCCAACGGCGTCCCCGGCGGCTACCAGTCCGCCCGCTAGCCGCCTTCCCTCCGCTAGAACGAAGGCCCGAACGTAATCCCCGCCGGCGCATTCAGCTTCGTCGCACTCCCCACCAGAAACACATCCGGAACCGGTCCACTCGTATTCGTCGTAACCTGTTGCTCCGTCCCATAGCCCGCCAGCCCGAACGGTGCTGCCGAACTATCCACCACCACATCGCCATACATATCGAACGCAATCCCATTCGGCGCAACCAGCGTCTGGTTTCCGCTCACCGCCACGCTCGTAAACGTCAACGACGGCGTCAACGCTCCACCCATCGCCAACTGCGCGGGACTATATCCCACCACCGTATTTGGCGCATTCGAATTGGTCGACCACAGGTCGCCATACGAATCGAACGCCAGTCCCCACGGTCCCTGTACCGACCCCGAGCCATCATCGCTCAGCGTCACACTCGGCACCAGGTTCGACGTCCCGCTCGATGCATTACCCACCGTCGGCAGCGTCCTCGCCTTGAATCCAAAGATCGTCGTCGTCCCATTATTCGCAACATACAGGTTGCCGCTATAGTCAAACGCAATCCCCAGCGGCCCATTGAACGCAGGTGCCGAGGTCACCTTCACCGCTGGCGTCGCACTCATCGCCGTCGCCGCCTGTTGCGCCACCGTGAACACATAGATCGCGTTGCTTCCGTTGTCGGTCACCCACAGGTTTCCCCGCAGATCAAACGCAGCCTGCTGCGGAAACTTGAAGCTGCTGGACTCGATCGTAACCGCAGGCGTTGGATTATTCACCGTCCCCAGCTTCGCCAGTTGTGTCGGCGTAAATTCAAACAGCGCCGGAGCTACCTTTCCCCCCGTCGCCACGGTCCCGCCATCAATCACCCACAGATCGCCATTCTGATCGAACACCACCCCCTGCGGCGCTCCAAACGCAGCCGAGTTCAGCATCAGGTGCGGCACCGGCGCACTCACTCCGTTCTGCAACTGCGAGGGCAGAAACTCCACCACATTGCTCCCATTCGCCACCCACAGCGCATTATTCTGCTGCTGCCCCGGCCCAACAAAAGACGCACCGCTGTAATCGGTATAGCAACCCACCATCGCGCCCAGCGCAGCCAGCCCGACCAGTGCAACACAGCCCCGCAGCATTGTTTTCGGCGCGACCCGCGCAACCCTCGGAAACCAACGGAAAGCGATCCTCTGCAGCATGGCACCCTCCATACGTTCAACTAATCCATCGGGAGCAAGTATCCCATAAATATTGGCCGCAAGTGTCCCATGCTTCACGAGACGCGTTTTGCAGCCAAAGGTTTCGCGCCCCCGCAGGAAATTCACGCACGTCCCTCCCCGCCCTGGCAGGATCTGCTCCTGCCGTTGTCCTAGCCGTTGTCTTGCTCTTGCTCTTGCCCTTCTGTCTGTCATTCCGAGCGCAGCGAGGAACCTGCTTCTCGCGCGTGAAGCGCGCGCCCACCGAACAAGCCCCGCTCAAAAATAATTTCCTCAAAAAACAGCCCAAAAACCGCATGTCAACCCCCCACAACCCCCAAGCCAGCACAAGCCCCCCATAAACACAGGCGATTTCTATTCAACACGCTTGGCATAGTTACCCCTCCCACTCGGTACAATTTAATTAGCCCCTCCCACACCAACCAGGACCGACGACGGAGCCCCGGGCAGGCGTTCTTTGCCTGCCCGGGCACCAGCATTATCCAGAAATCCCGCAGACAGACTGCCATAAGTCCTCCGCAAACTCCCCTGAATCGAAGACTTTAGACGCAAAAGTACCCCGGGGGGGAGGGGGGGGGTACACGGGCGGCCATCCCATCTGCCCTATCATGAAATCAACCCATGCCAGCACCGCGCCACCAGCCCGTCGCGATCTTCCGCCAGCCCAGGCCGGAAGAAGCCGAGCTTCTCCGCCGCCGAGCCGAACTAGCCATTCTCCGCGCAGCGCTGGCCGTCCGCGAAGCCGAACTGGACCATCTCCGCGCCCAACTCAACAGCTTCGAAGGCCGCTACATCCGCCAGGTCGGCGTCCTCTACATCCAGCTCGACGAGTGGGAAGACCGCATCGCCGAACTCCACAACCCAACTCCATCTCAGCCCCAGACCCTCGCCCCCGAACCCGAGCCAGAACCCGAGCCTCAGCAACCCGACCCCGCAGCCCTCGATCTCAAAGCCCTCTTCCGCGCCGTCGCCAAGCGCATCCACCCCGACCGCGCCCGCAGCGCCCACGACGAGCGTCACCGCACCCATCTCATGGCCCAGGCCAACGCCGCCTTCCTCCGCGACGACGCCGCCATGCTCCACCGCATGCTCAACGGCTACGACCCCGCCACCGACTCCGGCGACGACCTCACCCTCGCCGCCCAACTCCAGCGCATCACCCACCAGATCGACCAATCCGAGCAGCATCTCCTCGCCCTCGCCACCGAGATCGAAGCCCTCGCCCACTCCGAGATGGCCGACCTCCGCAACCGCACCGCCCACGCCGCAACCCACGGCCGCGACCTCCTCGCCGAACTCGCCGCCCGCGTCAAAGGCAGCATCGGCATCGCCATGCGCCGCTACGAGCTCGACCTCGCCCGCATCCGCCGCAAGCAGCCCGCCTTCAATCCCGCCCCTCTGCTCACCGCCGAATTAGCCGAGCCTTCAGCGGTCAATAGAGCCGTTCGTTTTGAGGTCTAGTGCAATCATTTTGATGGTTGTCATTCCGCAGCGAAGCGGAGGAATCTGCTTCTTGAACCGGCGACTACACCTGAGGACAATCGGTTCTAGCCGCACACAACCGCGTTAATTACGCGAATTAACATCCGCTCGCGCTACCATCGAACCACCTATGCTAGCCGAGATCATCGCCGTCGGTTCCGAGATGCTGACGCCTCACCGTCAGGACACCAACTCCCTCTACCTCACCGCCGGCCTCAACGACCTCGGCGTCACCGTCGCCTTCAAGACCATCGTCGGCGACAACCGCGACCACCTCGTCTCGGCCATCCTCATCGCGCTCTCCCGCGCCGACATCGTCCTTCTCTCCGGCGGCCTCGGCCCAACCGCTGACGACCTCACCCGCGAGTGCTGCGCCCAGGCCCTCAAACTCCCGCTCCAGCGCAGCGAAGCCCTCCTCCAGGCCCTCCTCCAGCGCTTCTCCGCCCGCAACATGCCGATGCCACCCAACAACGCCCGCCAGGCCGACGTAATCGCCGGCGCCACCATCCTGCCCAACCCCAACGGCAGCGCCCCCGGCCAATGGCTCGACCTCGCCTTCAACGGACACCGCAAGCTCGTAGCCCTGCTTCCCGGACCGCCCCGCGAACTCAAGCCCATCTTTGACACCGAGTGCAAGCCGCGCCTGGCCGCCGCACTCCCGCAGAACCATCTCGCCCGCCGCATGCTGCGCATGGCCCTTATCCCCGAGAGCCAGGTAGACGCCCGCACCGCGCCCATCTACCAGCAGTTCCCCGACGTCGAGACCACCATCCTCGCCGGTCACGCCGAGATCCAGCTCCACTTCCTCTGCGTCAAGCCCACCATCGCCGAAGCCGAAGCCCGCGTCGAAGCTGTCGCTGACGCCGTAGCCCGCGAGATGGGCGACGACATCTTCTCCCTCAACGGAGAGTCCCTCGAGGAAGTCGTCCTCCTCATGCTCGGCGTTCGCCACCGCACCCTCGCCATCGCCGAGAGCTGCACCGGCGGCTGGCTGGGCGAGCGTCTCACCGCCGTCCCCAACAGCTCCCGCGTCTTCCTCGGCGGAGCCATTGCCTACTCCGACCGCAGCAAGACTGCGCTCGCCGACGTACCCTGCTACCTCATCGACGAGCACGGCGCCGTCTCCGATGCCGTAGCCCGCGCCCTCGCCGAGGGCATCCGCCGCCGCACCGGCAGCTCTCTCGCCCTCAGCATCACTGGCAGCGCCGGCCCCACCGCCCCCCGCGGCCCCGACGCCTCCAAGCCCGTCGGCCTCGTCTACATCGCCCTCACCGACGGTGAAGACACCCAGGTCAAGGAACTCCACCTCACCGGCGACCGCGACCGCATCCGCCTCTGGGCCACGCAGCACGCCCTCGAATTGCTTCGTCGTTACCTCCAGTAACTCTCACTGCTAAACTCAACAACGAACCTTATGACTCTCTGGCTACTCACTCTGGCACTGGCCTATCTCCTCGGATCGATTCCGTTCGGCTATCTGCTCGTCCGCATCTTCCGCAAGGAAGACGTCCGCGAGACCGGCAGTGGCAACATCGGCGCAACCAACGTCGCGCGCGCTGGCGGCAGCGGCCTCGGTCTCCTCACCCTGCTCTTCGACGCCCTCAAAGGTTATGTAGCCGTCCTTATCGCCGCACATCTTGCGCCCGCCACCGGCCACGGTCCCTCGACCCTGGCCGTCGCCGCTGCCGTCGCTGCCGTTCTCGGCCACGTCTTTCCCGTGTGGCTGCACTTTCGCGGTGGCAAAGGTATCGCAACCGCGCTGGGGGTCTTCCTCGCTCTGGTGCCACTGGTTGCACTCGCCGCCGTCGGCATCTTTGCTCTCATCGTTGCGACTACGCGCCTGGTCTCTCTAGGCTCGGTCCTCGCCGCCGTCTCCATCCCGATCTTCGCCCTGTTGCTGGTCCCTCACCGTTCCACCGCACTGCTGGCTGGCCTAAGCTTCATCTCACTGCTCAGCATCCTCAAGCACCACGCCAACATTGTGCGCCTGCTGCATGGCACCGAAAGCCGCTTCGGCACCAACAAGAACAACACATCGAACCACATGAAGGGGGCCGCATGAGCCGTATCGCCGTCATCGGTGCAGGAGCCTGGGGAACCGCGCTCACCGTCTCTCTCGCCAGTCGCAACGGTCACAGACTCAGTCTCTGGGCCCACTCGCCCGACCACGCCCGCCAGCTCGCCGACACTGGCGAGAACACCCGCTATCTTCCCGGCTTCATCCTTCCCGCCGACGTCCAGATCACGCACAATCTCAGCCACGCCATCGCCGGCGCGGACATCATCCTCTGCGTCACGCCCTCTCAGGCCCTGCGCTCGATCATGCAGCAGATCGCCCCCATGCTCAACCCGCGGCAGATCCTGCTCTCGGCCAGCAAAGGCATCGAGGAGAAGACCTTCCTGCGCATGTCGCAGATCATCTTCGAGTACGCTCCCTCCAACCCCATCGGCACGCTCGGCGGTCCATCCTTCGCACAGGAGGTCGCCGCCGCCATGCCCACCGCCATCACTCTGGCCATCGACGACCCCGCCCTCGGCAAGTCGCTGCAAGACGACTTCAGCTCCGCCTCCCTTCGCGCCTACCGCAACGAAGACGTCATCGGCACCGAACTCGGCGGCGCGCTCAAGAACGTCATCGCCCTCGCCGCCGGCGTCGTCACCGGCCTTGAACTCGGCAACAACGCCACGGCCGCTCTCATCACCCGCGGCATCGCCGAGATTACGCGTCTCACCATGGCCTGCGGTGGCCGCCGCGAGACCATGTCCGGACTCTCCGGCATCGGCGACCTCGTCCTCACCTGCACCGGCGGCCTCTCGCGCAACCGCACCGTCGGCGTCGAACTCGGTAAGGGCCGCAAGCTCGACGCCATCATCGCCGGTCTCAACGGCAAGGTGGCCGAAGGTGTCCTCACCACCACCGCGGCCCTCGGCCTCGCCCGCCGCTACGGCGTAGAGATGCCCATCACCGAGCAGATGGCCGCCATCCTTCACCAGCAAAAGCCCCCACTCGACGCCATCCGCGACCTCATGTCCCGTCCCGGCCGCACCGAGTAATCCCGCGCTCCGCTAAACTAGAACGCGATGGCCTTTTCAATCTTCGGCAAGCGCGACACCCCAGCCCCCGACCTCGAACCCCAGCAACCGCGCGGCCTCTTCGACCGCATGAAGCAGGCGGTCACCCGCACCCGCGAATCGCTCTCCAATTCCCTCGCGTCCGTCGTCGCGCTCACCCGCGAGGTCGACGTCGCCTCGCTCGACGACCTGGAGCTCGCTCTCCTCGCATGCGACATAGGCTCCACCACTACCAACGAGATCATCACCAACCTGCGCGACCGAGCCCTCCGCCACGGTATCTCCGACGGCTCCCAACTCAAGTCCCTCCTCAAAGCCGAAATCCTCCGCATCTTGCATTCAGTAGACACGCCTGTCGCCCATCCAACGGCTCCACCCGAAGTCATCATGATGGTCGGCGTCAATGGCACTGGAAAGACCACCACCAGCGGCAAGCTCGCCGCACTCTATCGCCGTGAAGGCAGGACCGTCCTGCTCTGCGCAGCCGACACCTTCCGCGCCGCCGCCATCGAGCAACTTGAAGTCTGGGCTCAACGCTCCAACGTCGATCTGATCAGGACCCGTCAGGGCGGCGACCCCTCCGCTGCGCTCTTCGACGCCCTTACCGCCGCCAAAGCCCGCTCCATCGGAGTTCTGCTGGTCGACACCGCTGGCCGCCTCCACACCAAGACAGACCTCATGAAGGAGCTCGACAAGATGCGCCGCACCGCCGAGCGCCTCGTCCCTGGCGCACCGCATCAAACTCTCCTCGTCATCGACGCCACCACCGGCCAAAACGGACTGCAGCAGGCGCGGCTCTTCACCGAAGCCGCCCACGTCACCGGCATCGTCCTCACCAAGCTCGACGGCAGCGCCAGGGGCGGCATCGTCGTCGCCATCGCCCACGAGCTCGGCCTGCCCGTTCGCTTCGCCGGCGTCGGCGAGAAGCTCGAAGACATCCTCCCCTTCGACCCCGCAGCCTTCGTCGACTCTCTCCTCGACTAGCGCGCCACCGCGAAATTCGGATGCCCACTCATGCGTGACTTCATCACGCCTGGGTGCGATAGAGGAACACCGGCTATCCTGAACTCTGCATGTCACTCACGCCACAGGACGAGCTTCACCTTAACCGTGCTCTAACGCTCGCGCGCGATGCCGCAGCCTTCGCCTCGCCCAATCCCACCGTTGGCTGCGTCCTCACCCGTGACGACACGATCCTCGGCGAGGGAGCACACCTCTACGACGCTCGCGACCACGCCGAGATTGCCGCACTCAAGCAAGCCGCCGCACTCGGTCGCAACGTCCGCGGCGCCACCGCCTACGTCACTCTCGAACCCTGCTCCCATCACGGCCGCACCGGTCCCTGCTCCGATGCCCTCATCGCCGCCGGCATCGCCCGCTGTGTCGTCGCCACCATCGATCCCAACCCGCTCGTCAGCGGCCAGGGCCTCGCCAAACTCCGCGATGCCAACATCGAAGTAGCACTCGCCGACCCCCAATCCGCTCTCGCCCAGCAAGCCCGCCGCCTCAACGACGCCTTCGCCCACTTCATCCAGCACCATCGCCCGTTCATCACCCTCAAGGCCGCGCTCTCGGTCGACGGCAAACTAGCCCCACCGCACGCAACCCGCACCACCGCCGCGCCCCACTGGCTCACCGGCGCCGCCGCGCGTGCCGACGTACAACTCCTCCGTCACGCCTCCGACGCCATCCTCACCGGCATCGGCACCATCCTCGCCGACAACCCCTCGCTCACCGACCGCACCCGCCTCCCCCGTCGCCGACCCTTGCTGCGCATCATCCTCGACAGCGCCCTCCGCACGCCGCTCGACTCCACACTCCTCACCAGCGCAGCCGACGACCTCCTCATCCTCTGCTCCACCGACGCCACAACCGCACCCGCCGATCGCGAGCGCGCCCTCATCTCCCGCAACGCCAAAGTTCTCCGCATCCCCGCAACCAACGGCCACCTCGACCTCAACGCATTACTCACAACACTCGCCGGACGCAACATTCTCAGCATCCTCATCGAAGCCGGCAGCGCACTTAACGGTAGCCTCCTCCGCGCCAACCTGGTCGACAAGCTCGTACTCTACTACGCCGAGCGCGAACTCGGCCTGGACGCCGTTCCCTTCGCCGCCAACTTCGACTCCCCCTACGCGCTGCAACAGCGCCTCACCCAAACCACACGCATCCCCTTCCCCTCAGATCTCACACCCTACGCCGAAGACGTCCGCATCACCGGATACCTCCACGATCCCTGGGCCAACATCTCCACTCCCTGATCGCTGTACCCTATATCTATGTTCACCGGACTCATCGAAGCCACTGGCACCGTCATCTCGCTCACACCTACCTCCGGAGCCACGCGCCTCACCCTCGCCGCACCCGCACTCACCGGCCGCTGGCACACCGGCGACAGCATCGCCGTCAACGGCGTCTGCCTCACCGCCATCCCCGTCGCCGACCCCACCCACTTCGCCGCCGATCTCGCCACTGAGACCTTCACCCGCACCACCCTCTCGTCGCTCTCCCCCGGCGCCACCGTCAACCTCGAACTCCCCACTCCCGCCGGCTCTCCCCTCGGCGGCCACGTCGTCCAGGGTCACGTCGACGCCACCGGCACTCTCATCTCACTCCTGCCGCTCCACCCCAGCCTCGACACCACTGACTGGCGTCTCACCATCGCACTCCCACCGCAACTCTCCACCCAGGTCGTCCCTCAAGGCTCCATCACCATCGACGGCATCAGCCTCACCATCGCGCACGCCGACCTCAGCAACTCAGACCTGCCGCGCATCGAAGTCGCCATCATCCCACACACCTATAAATCCACCAACCTGCACACCCTCGCCCCGGGCTCTCCCGTCAACCTCGAGACCGATGTCCTCGCTAAATACGCTGCCGCCCAGCGCGCCCGTTCGCAGGAAGACTGGCTCACCCCCGCCTACATTCTCGCCAACGGCTATTAAGTAAGCTCGCGCCACACCACTCTCTATCCCAACTCCTCCACCATCCCCTGCATCTCGCTCGCGGCATGGGCATTTCCCGTGCGTTCGCATGCCGCCAACCCCGCCTGTAACCGCGCCCGCGCCTCATCCATTCGTCCCGCCTTTATCAGCGTCTGCGCCGCCATCTGGTATGCGGGCACATAGTCCGGGTTATATTCCGTCGTCGTGGCAAACTCGCGCAGCGCCTCGTCCATCTTGCCCTCGGCAGCAAATGCCATCGCCAGTCCATACCGCGCAAACGCGTCCTTCGGGTTCTGCTCAAGAATCCCGCTCAGCATTCCAATCCTGTCCATCTCTCTAGAATGCCGCCCGCACTCTCCCAGCGCAAGCCCGACAGCCAGCCAGCAGCGCCATTACAATGGAAGAATGACCGAACGCCCCAAAGCCAGCCCCGTCTGCGCCTCCCAGTCCGAGCGCAGCGAGATCGTCTTTCCCGCCGACGCCAACGCCCTCGGCAACCTCTTCGGCGGCCGCCTGATGCAGTTCATCGATCTGGTCGGGGCCACCGCCGCCAGCCGCCATGCGCGTGCCTTCACCATCACCGCCTCCATGGATCACCTCGACTTCGTCGCCCCCGTCCATGTCGGCGACCTGCTCATCCTCAAGTCCAGTGTCAACCGCGCCTTCCGCACCTCCATGGAGATCGGCGTCCGCGCCATGGTCGAAGACTTCCGAGCGCAGACCCTCCGTCACGTATCCACCGCCTACCTCACCTACGTCGCCGTCGACGTCAACGGACAACCCATCGAAGTCCCGCAGATCGTCCCCGAAACCGAACACCAGATCCGCCGTTACGAAGACGCAGGCCACCGCCGCGAACTCCGCTACGCCGAGGTCCAGCGCAAAAGAGAACGTCGCAGCATCCTCGCCCCCGAGTGGCATCTCTAGCCCCTAGCCTTCAACTTCCTGCCCACAACCAGCATCTTTACGACGAGGTTCTAATGTCCCACGCAAATCCAGCAGTACCGCAAGGCCCGCAACGCCTCCCAGGCATCCAGCACATCATCGCCATCGGCTCCGGCAAAGGCGGGGTCGGCAAGACCACCGTCGCCGTCAACCTCGCCGTCTCGCTCGCCAAGCTCGGCCACCGCGTCGGCCTCATCGACGCCGACATCTACGGCCCCAACGTCCCAACCATGCTCGGCTCCACGCGCCAGCCCACCATCGTCAACGAAAATCAGATGGAGCCCATCCTCGCCCACGGCGTCAAGTTCATCTCCATCGGCCTCATCTCCCCCGGCGACAAGCCCATGACGATGCGCGGCCCCATGCTCCACCAGATCATCCGCCAGTTCCTCCATCAGGTCGCCTGGGGTGAACTCGACTACCTCCTCATCGACCTGCCTCCAGGCACCGGCGACGTCGTCATCACCCTCGTCCAGACTGTCCCGCTCACCGGCTCCATCATCGTCTCCACCGGCTCCAGCGTCGCTCTGCAGGACGCCCGCAAAGCCCTCGAGATGTTCCACCAGGTCAATGTCGAAGTCCTCGGCCTGGTCGAAAACATGTCCCAGATGACCCTCCCCGATGGCACCGTCGTCGACGTCTTCGGCGCCGGCGGAACCCAGCAGACCGCCAAGCAGTTCAATCTCCCCTTCCTCGGCTCCGTTGACCTCGATCCCCAGGTCCGCACCGGAGGCGACAGCGGCCTTCCCGCCGCCCTCGCCGGCGACGCAACCCCTCGCGGCAAGGAGTTCCTCGCAATCGCCGAGAAGGTCATCGCCCGCGCTCACGAACTCGCCTCCAACTCCGAAAGCGTCCTCGAAATCTCTTAACCCTGGCCGCTTGCGACCTTTCCGTGTCGCAAGCGGTCTAATCTACACAAGCTCAATCATGGCCAAACCCATCACAACCCGTCAGCGCGAGATCCTCACCGCCATCATCGAGAGTTACATCTCGACCGGCGAGCCCATCTCCTCGGGCACCCTCGCGCAATCGGCCTTCGCCAACGCCATGAGCTCCGCTACCATCCGCCACGAGATGGCCGAGCTCGCCGACGCCGGCCTGCTCGAGCAGCCCCACACCTCCGCCGGCCGCATCCCCTCCGCCGAAGCCTTCCGCCTCTACGTCAGCCAGCTCACCAGCACCGCCACCTCTCTCCCCGGCCCTTCGCGCGCCGACTTTCAGATGCATCGCGAAGCCCTGCACGCCAAAATTGACACCAGCTTCGCCGGTCTCGCTGGAGCCTCCGCGCTTCTCGAACGCACTTCCCACGTCCTCGCCGCGCTCTCCAGCGGCGTCGGCCTGGCCATCGGCGCAGCCGCGTCCACAGACCTGCTCGAGCACATCCACTTCAGCCGCCTCACCCTGCGCCGGGTTCTCGCCGTCGTCGTCACCCGCAGCGGCATGGTCCGCGACCGCGTCCTCACCCTCGATCAGGATCTCTCTTCCGTTCAACTCGAGACCGCCGCCAACTTCCTCAACGAACACTTCCGCGGCTGGAACATCGACCGTGTCCGCAGCGAGCTCGCCCGTCGCATCGACCACGAGCGCAGCGCTTATCAGCAGCTGGCGGACGCCCAACTTGCTTCTGACGCGAACGATCTCTGGTCTCGCACCGTCCCTCCCGGCGCCGGCCAGCAGCAGTCCGTCTACATCGACGGCGTGGTCAATCTCATCGGCCTTCCCGCTGATCGCGACCGCCTCCGCGCCATGCTCTCCGCACTCGAAGAGAAGCAGCGCCTCATCGAACTCCTCAACGCCTATATCGATACTTCCGAACAATCCGTGCGCGTCATCTTCGACCTCGAGCAACAGGATCCCGGCATGGCAGGCCTCGTCCTCATCGCCGCCCCCGCGCAGATCTCCGGCGACAGCGCCGTCGCCATCCTCGGCCCCAAGCGCATGAACTACGAGAGCGCCATCAACGCCGTCGGCTACGTCGCCCAGCTTCTGCATCGAATAGATACCGGCGACATCGCCCCGCTATCCCCATAAAGGGTGCACCCAGACAGGATGACTTTATGACCACCGTCAAAGACCGCTTCGCAAACTGGCCGCGAAACACTCACAGCAAAAAGGAAAAGCACATGACCACCGAACAGATCGAACAGAACAGCGAACAGGAGACTACGCAGCCGAGCCTCGAAGCCAGCGCCGCGACCGAAGACATCAACGCCGAGCTCGAGCAGCTCCGCGCCGAACGCGATCAGCTCGCCCTCCAACTCGCCCAATATCAGGACCGCCTCGCCCGCCTCCAGGCCGAGTTCGACAACACTCGCAAGCGCGAGGCCAAGGAGCGCCAGGATATCCGCGACTACGCCATCCAGTCCGCCGTCGAGCCCTTCCTCGGCGTCATGGACAACTTCGCCCTCGCCCTCAAAGCCGACGCCTCCGCCGAACAGCTCCGCTCCGGCGTGCAACTCATCGTCAAGCAGATGGATGAAGCCCTCCGCGGCCTCAGTGTCCAGCCCGTAGAGAGCATCGGCGCACAGTTCGACCCCAGAATCCACGAGGCCCTCGGCAGCATCGAAACTCTGGAACACCCGGACCATCAAGTCCTTGAGGAGATTCGCCGCGGCTACAAGCTCCGCGACAAACTCCTTCGCCCGGCGCTGGTCCGCATCGCCAGCAACTCCGCACAGAAAAGCGAGTAGCTCCAACGGATCAACGTGCTGCCGGATGAGCCACAGACAATAGCGCGTAGAACGCAACAGATCGAAGAACGGGCCTAAGCCCTGAAACACTCCGGGCAGACATCGCCCTCAATCACTAGGATTCAAGAATGGCAACTGCAACGATGAAGACTGACTACTACGAACTCCTGGGCGTCGAACGCACCGCCTCTGACGGCGAGATCAAATCTGCGTATCGCAAGCTCGCCATGCAGCACCACCCCGACCGCAACCCCAACAACCCCGAAGCCGAGGAGCGGTTCAAAGAGTGCAGCGAGGCCTATCAGGTTCTCTCCGACGCCGATAAGCGCGCCGCCTACGATCGCTACGGTCACGCTGGCGTCAACGGCTCCGGCGGCTTCCCCGGCGGCAATCCCTTCCAGGGCCAGGGCGACCTCAACGACATCTTCGGAGATCTCTTCGGCGAAATGTTCAACATGGGTGGTGGCAATCGCCGCGCCACCCGTCAGCAGCGCGGCCGCGATCTCAAGTTCGACATGAAGCTCGAATTCGAAGAAGCCGTCTTCGGCGTCGAGCGCGAGATCACCATCCGCCGCGCCGAGTCCTGCGAAGATTGCCGAGGCACCGGCTCCGCCGCCGGCAAGCAGCCCGAGACCTGTCAGCAGTGCGGCGGCCGCGGCCAGATCCGTTCCCAACAGGGCTTCTTCGCCGTTGCCCGCACCTGCCCCGTATGCGGCGGCACCGGCTCCGTCATCCGCACTCCCTGCGCCACCTGCAAGGGCGACTCCCGCGTCACGCGCGAGCACAAGATCCTCGTCAAGGTTCCCGCCGGCGTCGAGACCGATACCCGCATCCGCTACTCTGGCGAAGGCGAAGCCGGCCGCTTCGGCGGCCCCGCCGGCGACTTCTATGTAGTCCTCAACGTCAAGCCGCACAAGTTCTTCGAGCGAGACGGCGACGACCTCCACTGCGTCATCCCCATCAGCTTCCCGCAAGCCGCGCTCGGCACCGAACTCGAACTCGAGACCCTCGACGGCGTCGAGACCATCAAGGTTCCCGAAGGCACGCAGAGCGGCCGCGAGATTAAGCTGCGTGGCAAAGGAGTTCCCCACCTCAACTCTCACGGCAAGGGCGACCTCGTCGTCGAAGTCCGCGTGCAAACGCCCTCGAAGCTCACCAAACAGCAGAAGGAACTCCTCAAGCAGCTAGCCGAATCCATCTCCATCGAGAACACCCCAACCTCCCGCGGCCTCTTCAGCAAGGTCAAAGAGATGTTCAGCTAGCCGCAACCACCCACAGGCTCTTACAGTTTCCGCCGCACAAAAGCAGTGAGTGCGTACATCTCGATTCTGAGCTGTACGCACTCACTGCTCTACAGCATCGCCGCACACACCGCGAGCCCTGCAATCGCAGCCGTCTCAGCCCGCAGGATCCTCGGCCCCAGCGTCACATTCTTCCATCCGTTCTCCGCAAACATCACCATCTCATCAGCGGTCCATCCCCCTTCCGGACCAATCGCCAGGGCCACCGTCGCAACTTCTGTCTCCAGCGCTGCACGCAGAGAGTTCTCCTGCTCCGTCTCCGCGAGTAGCAGTTTCCTCTCTGCACTCACCATCCCCAGCGCAGCCTTCAGCACCACCGGATCATTCACCTCCGGCACATCACTTCGCCGCGACTGCTGCGCCGCCTCACGCACAATCCTTCGCCACCTCTCCACTCGCTTCGCCGCCGCCTGTGCAAGATGTTTCTCCGTCCTGCGCGCGATCACCGGCGTAATTCTCGCCGCGCCCAACTCCGTTGCCTTCTCGATTCCCCACTCCATGTGATCGAACTTGAACACGGCCATCACCAGATGCACCGGCAACGCAGCATCCGCCTCAAGCTCTTCATGCAGCGTGAACACGACCTCATGTTCATCCGCAGAAAAAATCTCCGCCCGGTGCAAAAATCCATTCGCCACCACATCGAACACCTGCCCTGGCTGCGCCCGCAACACGCGTGCAAGATGCACCGCCTGTTCACCCCTCAACGCTGCGGTTGTCTCCGTCCATGTATCAGCAATCCATCGTCGTCTCGTCATGCAAACAGCATACTGCGTCTACACCACACGCGAAAGCCGCATGAACACTGGCGATTAAACACCTCAGGGAACGCGATGATCGCGTTCCCTGAGTGTGTTGCCATTGCTTTGATGCTTTGCCTTGGTTGCGTTTGCCTGCGCTCCCAATCGATGTTGAACATCGACGCCGACTTCATCTGTATGAAGCAGCTAACGAAGGTATAGTTTTCTCGCGTCGAAGAGTCAAGAAAAAAACGACTTCGACGCAACGAAATTTTATCTCCGCTCGCCATCTCTTACCGAACATCGCATCCCGACATCTCGAGATGCTCCGTCATCATCGCCAGGAAATTCAGAAAGTTCAAAAAGTTCTGCAACGCACACACAACACTCTCCACGCGGACACTTGCATCGCTGCTTCACCTTCGACCCCACTCACCGTCACGCACTGCTCTACATAGGCCGTGCGTCGTATACTACGTTGTCCCTGCGGCACCGCTTTTTCGTACCGCAAAACGCATCTATCACCGCAAACGCAGGAGCCTTCATGCGAGAAGTAGTCATCGTCAGTGCAGCGCGAACCCCCGTTGGCAAGTTCCTCGGCTCGCTCTCTCATCTCTCCGCCGTCGAACTCGGCTCCATCGCAGTGCGCGCCGCCGTCGAACGCTCCGGCATTGATCCAGCCGACGTCACCGAGTGCATCATGGGCTGCGTTCTCCCCGCCGGCCTCGGCCAGAATCCCGCACGCCAGGCAGCACTCCGCGGCGGCCTCGCCGACACCGTCTCAGCCCTCACCATCAACATGGTCTGCGGCTCCGGCCTCAAATCTGTCGCCCTCGCCGCGCACGCCATCGCCACCGGTGACTCCGAGATCGCTGTCGCTGGCGGCATGGAGTCCATGTCCAACGCTCCCTATCTCCTGCCCAACGCTCGCAAGGGTTTTCGCATGGGTGACGCGCAGGCCGTCGACTCCATGATCCACGACGGCCTCTGGTGCGCCTGCGACAACCAGCACATGGGCATGACCGGCGAACTTGTCGCCGAGAAACATTCCATCACCCGCGAGCAACAGGACGCCTACGCCCTCAACTCTCACCGCAAGGCCGCCGCTGCGCAGCAGGCCGGCCGCTTCGACGCCGAAATCATCCCCCTCACCATCGCCACCAAAAAGGGAGCCGCGCCCACCATCTTCACTCACGACGAGAGCGTCCGCGCCGATGCCTCGCTCGAAGCACTCGCCGCCCTCAAGCCCGCCTTCAAGAAGGACGGCACCGTCACCGCCGGCAACGCGCCCGGCGTCAACGACGCTGCCGCAGCCGTCCTCCTCATGTCCGCCGAGCGCGCTCACCATCTGCATCTCAAGCCGCTCGCAACCATCCGAGCCCAGGCCACCAGCGGCGTCGCTCCGCGCTGGGTCATGCTCGCGCCCGTCACCGGAATCCAGAAAGTTCTCTCGCGCGCCGGATGGTCGATCGACGACGTGGACCTCTTCGAACTTAACGAAGCCTTCAGCGTTCAGGCGCTGGGCGTCACCAAAGAACTCGGCCTCAGCCTCGACCGCGTCAACGTCAACGGCGGTGCCGTCGCCATCGGCCATCCCATCGGAGCCAGCGGAGCGCGCATCCTCGTCACACTGCTCTACGAGATGCAGCGCCGCGACGCACGCAAGGGCGTCGCCGCCCTCTGCCTCGGCGGCGGCAACTCCGTCGCCATGGCCCTCGAACGCTGAGGCTGCCGCGCACTCATCCCAGCGCAGCCTCGTCGTTTGCGCGCGCCAGGTGCATCAACCACCCCATCAGCAACAGCGCCCCGAAATAAAGATACGACTGCAGCACATTCCACCCGCGCTTATCGGCCAGATAATTAAACGCTGGCAGAAAGTTCAAACAAAGAAATACCGCAACCCCCAGCACCCACGGTCGCTTTTTCATCCAGCAGGCGTGCGCAAACCACGCCCACGACGCGATCCCCACCACGATACCGTAGTGATGCTCCCACGCCATCGGCGACGCGGCCACCGACACAATCCCCATTGCCGCCAGGTCCGCCGTCGATCCGCGCAGCGCTCTCCACGGATACACCAGCACCAACCCCACCAGCAGCAGCGACGTCGCCACCGTCACGCGATACACCCACGGAATATAAGGTGTATACACATACGGCGTGTAGCCAATATTCTCGCCGTTGAAGATCATGCGATTGATCGTTCCAAACATCGACTGGTTCGCATAGTGCGACTGCGCCTTGTGGCTCAACCCCGCCAGCACGCCAAGGTAATCCAGATTGTTGTGCCACCCAAACACCGCCACCGACGCCGCGATCAGCACCACCCCGCAAGCCACGAAGGCCCACACCGCGCCCCACCGCTTCCGCACCAGCATCCACACCAGCAGCAAAATAAACTGCGGCTTCACCGCCGTCATCAATGCCGCCACTGCACCCGCCCAACGCTCGCGCCCCGTCGTCCACAGCAGCAGCAGCACCGCAAACCCAAACGACAGAAACGTCTGCGCATTTCCCAGCGAGTACCCCTTGATCAGCGGATAGCATCCCAGCGTCGCCAGCACCACCGCCAGCGCAGCCGGCCACGTCAACCTCTCTCCACGCCGTCGCAGCAACCACCGACCCATCGCAATCGACACCACCGCAACGCCCCACACCGCCAGCCACGATCCAATCGCCAGCACCCGCAGCATCGCCGTATCGCTCATCCCCATCTTCCGCATCGCCACCAGCGGCAACTCGCTCGCCAGCGAGTAGATCAGCGTGTCATACAGCTTCGCGTCATAGATCGGCAGCGTCGGATGCGCCTTGAAATAATCCAGCGACTTCATCATCGGCAGCCACGAATCCGTCCACTGCCGCACATGAAAAAATGCCTTCAAATCCGGAATCATGCTCCCCGGATTCCCCAGGTGCAGCGCCCGGCAAACCGCCCATTGCACTACATTCGCCAGCAACAAACTAAGCAGCGCATACTCCAGCAGACGCCGGTCATGCGTTCGCTCACCCGTGTTCTGCAATTCAACGGAAGTCATTCGCTCACTATATCAAGCAGCCGTTCAACTCTCACGCTTCTTCTCTATCATGGAGTCATGAACAGCATCGAGCGATTTACGGGACGCGTCGAAACCTACAATCGCTTCCGCCTCCGCTATCCCACCACAATCGTTCTCGATCGTCTCAAACGCTGGTGCAACCTGCAACCGCATGAGAAC
>JAJXYW010000244.1 GCA_021780415.1 Acidobacteriota bacterium | reverse complement strand
AACCGCGCAGGAGCCTTCGCAAGCGGTGGTGCGGGCCGAAGGGCGAGGTCTTGAAGAAAGCACAGCGGCCGAACCACGTGTGGACATACGACCTCATGGAGGACCGGACGGAGGGTGGACGCAAGCTGCGGCTTCTGAATGTTCTGGACGAGTACACGCGCGAATCCTTGGCCATCCGCGTGGAGCGAACCATGCCCGCCCGCCGGGTGCTCTCCACGCTGGAATGGCTGGTGGCGAGGCGGGGAGCACCGGAGCACATCCGCAGCGACAACGGCCCCGAGTTCATCGCCAAGGCGGTGAGGGCCTGGTTGGGGGCCAAGGGGTGCGAGACGATCTTCATCAGGCCGGGAAGCCCGTGGGAGAACCCGTTCATCGAGAGCTTCAACGGAAAGCTGAGGACCGAGTGTTTGAACCGGCATGTTTTCGAAGATGGAGAGGAGGCCAGGACGATCATCGAGAGGTGGCGAAGGGAGTACAACGAGGTTCGGCCGCATGGCTCGCTGGGGGGCCTTTCCCCCGCGGCGTACGCGGCCCAGGCGGCAAGTCCGCTCCGGCCTACGGCCTCCGCGCCCTTGCCGCCCAACAACACCCATGCCATCCTCTCATTCTGACTGGACCACAAAACGGGGGGGAGTCAGAGTCACCACGAGAGCGCCAGTTGCTCACCTTGCTGGGCCAACCGCCCTATTTGTGCAGTAACATTCCCGACATCGTCATTCACGATGGCATCTCCCCTCTTCCCACTCATTGGCAATGTGTGGCTTTCCACCCGGGAGGGCTGGCGCCCTCTCTTCAGTTCACGTCCACAATCCCCTGTTTATCGGCCACGACGGTACGGGCGAGGTCAGAAGGCTGGCCGACACACCAGCCCGCACCGGTCGTTTCGCAGAAGTAATACACCTCCCCGTTATATTCGAACCACAGCAACCCTTCACGCGGCATTTCCGCGGGGATCCCTCCCACCGCGACTGCGGCGTGCTCGGCCCTAGCGCTGAGGAGAACCAAGACGGGGAACTCCAGCGCTTTGAGCACGGTGGCGGCCAGCGCCGATTTGCAGTCGCAGTCTCCTCGCTGATCCCACAAGGTTTCGGCCGCCAGGCGGCAGTACTCCCGGTTTCCGACCTCGTCGCAGTCGCTATCCGTCATGTAGCGAATGGTTGGCTCCTGCGCCAGACCGAGCACGGCCTGAACAATCTCGAAATGGCTGAGGTCTTGTTCTTTGGCGGCCCGGGCTACAACATTAGCCGCAGCCAAGGCTTGTCGGCTCTCGCATCCGAGCGATACGATCTCCTTGACGGATGCTGGATAATACAGTACCGCCTCATCGTGCTTCCTTCGGAAGGGGTTCTGTTCCCTGATTTTCAGGATCTCGCCATTGGCGAAGGGGATCCGGGCCATCAGTTCAAACTCCCGGAAACCGCCGTCGACCTTCCACTTGACCTGCTTGTCCCCGTCACCCCATTCGGATGGCCCTGGGGGAAGAGTAGGAAGGACCACGCCTCGCGGCTTGACCGGCCATGCGTCGCCAGGGGCGAAGAGCGACACCGCCATGAAACCTACGCCAGCGGCGGCGTACAAGGGGACAAAGGCGCGCTGTTCCTGGTGCCAAAGCGACAGGACGGCTAGGACGAGAGAAGCCACCGCACCCAGCGGCGCCCACCAAGGAAGCCCCGTGGCCCGGTTCATCAGGATGAGGTAATCGAGCACCCGGTCGTCCAGGCTGAGCAGGATGCGTTTCATCAGATAGAGCAGCGCCCAAATGCCGAGGAAGACCGAAAAGCCCGGTGCCAGGGAGTTGATCGGGGCATGAGCACTCCACCGGTCCAGAAAGTGATACGGATGGTTCCAAAACCAGAGCCTGACGGCCAAGGGAAGGTTGAGGAGCCCGAAAATCAGGGCTGCCGGAAGCGCCGTGTCCCATTTGGCGACGGGGTCGCGGTAGGGAAGGGTATCCGCGGTCCCCCATTTGCGGTACAGGAGGAGGGCGGCCCCCCCCTGGGAAAGAAGCGTCACCACGTTAGAGGTGGCCGGCCGGAAGCGGCCATACTCCGTAACCCGAAAGGTCGGTGGTACCTCCTCAGGAAGGACGGGGGAGTGAAGCCTCAAAAATCCGTCCCACCAACGGCGCCAGCCCTGGCGCTCCACCTTGCCCACGTCCAAGCCGCCCGCGGCCGTGACCGGCGCCGGATCCTGAGGCGCCACCTCTCCCGCGTCCTGGCCTTGACGGTCTCCCAGCGACAGGTTGTAGAGGCGCAGAACGCCTTTGTGCTCCCGAAAATAAAACTGGCCCACCCGCCGCATGCCCCAGGGCTTGGTGAGATCCAGGAGGGTCCCGTCCTTGCGGACGCGGCCAATCCGAATGGGCCAGCGGATCCTTAACATCTCGACGTATTCATAGAGGTTGCACCGCGGCCACAAGAGATAGGCCAGGATGAGCGCCAAGGCCAGCAGGCTGGAGAGGCTAATCGTCACCATCGTGGCTGCCTTTCCTAGAAATTCTCGTCGTTGGCATCGGGCGCCGAGACGGGGCCCTTTGCCTCACTGGAGACGGGCGGGGCTAGGCTGGGACGAAATCTATTGCGGGCCTCGGCTGCCTTCTGCCGATATTCTTCGGGCACGGGCATCCACTCCCCGCTGGGACTTACGAGGCCCGTCTCGGTATCATGGCTATTCACCAGTGTCCACCCGGCCACGAGGGCGCCGGCTTCATTCACGGCCGCCGCCGGGGCGGCTATTTCCGTTCCCGCACCCGTCTGTAGACTGTGAAGATCGAGGGGCATGAAGCCCGCCAGGCTCGTAATGCCACCGGGCCTGATGGCCACCCCGGCCGCCGAGAGAGGAGCGGCTGGTCCATCTGGTGAAGCCGCCTTGATCTCCCAGCTTGGATTCATCGCCCCGTCTACAGATACCGAGGGCCAACCCATGTCCTTGAGAAATGTCCTGATGCCATCGTTTTGGGCGATCTGGCTTTCAGCCTGCAAGCCGCTCGGCTCGGGGATCCGTTCGGAACAGAAGGCGTGCAGGGAGGCTCCGACAGAGGCTCCCACTTCCGCGGCGCTCCCTTCTCCCGCAAGGTAGCCGACGAGCTGTTGGGGGACCTGCTTCTGGTCCTCCAATAGAGTTCCCAGGAGCAAGTCAGCGTCCTCATCATTGAGGGCGTCCCACACCTTTCGTTCTGAACTGGTCATCACCGATAGCGGAGGCGGGACCACTCGGTATTCCGCCCCATGCGGGGGAATTTGATGGACGCTGAACAGCTCCTGGAGGAAGAGCGTCTCCTTAAAGTCTCCTTCTAGCCACACTGGCCAAGAAAGGCAGAGCTCCTGCGCCCGCTCCCGAATTTCCTTCGCGTGCCTGGCCACCTCAGCGCGGATTTCCTGAATCGCCTTCTGGCCCCGAAGGCCCGCTTCCTCCTGAATGTGCCGAACCACGGCGGCGATGTACTCGCAAAGACGCTTCCGAAGATCCTTGAGAACCCAGAAATGGTACTCCAAGGCTGCCGCGCACAGAGGCAGAAGCCCCATAAAGAGGGCAATCCACCCGGCATGTGGGAGGAGGTGCCTCAACCCTGGCAAAAGGGGCCGGAAGAGCTCCAGCATCAGCGGCGTGCCCGCCGCCAGGACCACCCCCAGCACGGCTGCCCGCAAGAAAAGAGCACCTGGCACGGGGTGTACCTGGATGCCATCGGCCAAGTTCGCATAGAGCGCCTTCTCCCGATCATGGGAGAGGAAGCGTGGGGCCCTTTGGTAAAAGGGGCGAAGCTGCTGATCGACGTCGAAGAGCTCGGCAGCGCCCGACTCTGCTCCGGCTCCAGATTGATCCGGCGCGGCTGATGCTTCCACCTTCTCACAGAAGGCCACCACCTGCGCGAGGCTCGGGGGTCCGGCTTCACCCCTCAGAATCTTTGATACCTGCCCGTCCACCGCCGGGAGAAGGCCCCCAGGCTCTTCCTCCGCGTGTAGAACCTTGTCTTTCCAAGTTCCCAAGAATTCCTGAAAACGCTGGAGACTCGCCTGGCGGAAGACTTTGGCATATTCGCTGACACGGAAGGGCAAGGTATGCAAATGGCGCTGAAAATAGACCTGGAGAAGCGCACGCCGGGCAAAGGCCCAGGGCGATATGGGTCGCCCTTTCTCATCCTTGGCTTGTTGCCAGACGGCCAGTGGAAAGAAGAAACGGGGGCGCTGGGAATGATTCACGAGCCCCTTCATCAACCCGTTGCTAGACCACCTCCCAGCCACCTCTCCCGCCGTACTTTCGGCCACTGCAACGTCTTGCCTGGCTGGCGGAGCATTCGCTCCAAGACGGGCTCCCAGCCGTTCGGCGAGCTCTTTGGCCCTATCGAACCGAAGCTTCTCCCAGTCCAGGAAAAGGCCGCAGACTCCCATGGCGGTAGGGCCTCGGTTGGTTTGGGCCAGCTGGCCAAGCGCCTCATTGGGACCTACAGCGAGGTGGAAAGCGCACGCCGCCATAAGCGCTGCGCGGTCTTCGGAGGTTGTCAGAAGCGGATACCCTGTAGGATGGCCATGCGTCTGGTTGACCCCCTGCACGATACTTAGAGCATCCCACACCCTGTAGGCCACCACCCCCTCTGCCTCTTGCGTAGAGAGCATGGCCAGAAACGGCAACAGGTTCGTAGATGGTGCATGAGGAAGGGAAAGGAGTCCGTAGATGCGCAAGGTTTTCTGCGGGAAGGAGGTCACCCACTTGAGCCGGAGTCCTTGGGCCGCCGTTGCGAAGAAACGGCGTGTACGTTCCGACTCTCCATCGCCCACGAAGAGGACGTTCTGGACGGTCTGGTCCTGTGGCGCATAGGATTCGCGTGGGTCATCGAAATCGGCGAGGAGAGATTCCCCCGCCCTTTCGCTAGTCCAGCCTTCCAGGTCGGTGCTCTCAGGCCCCATGAGCCACCAGCGCTGATCTGCCAAGGAAGCCCGCTTACTCCAGAAGTCAAGCGTTCTTTTCAGAAGGCGACGAAAATTCTTATCGTCTATGACGCTTGCGTCACTATCTTTCAGGAACGAGACGAACCACCACCCCTGCATCGCTGCCCCCTGCGGCGGTTTCAACTCAGATGGTTGCATCGACATCAGGTGGAGTCGCAACGGGCGACGGCCCTGGCGCGACGACGCCCTGTGCCACCCTCCGGTTCAACTCAGCCACCAGCGCATCCACTTCTGTAATGAGGGAGTTGTATAGCTCATTGTAAAAGGGCGCTAGAGCGGGGTGACTCCCTGCCTGGGCCAGGAGCCCTTGGCACAGCACGTTGCACTTGTTCTTGATCAGTTGTACCCAGCCCATATCACCCCGAGAGCGAATGATCTCTGCAAAGCTCGCTAGCCCGGCCCAGGGATAGGGGCCCTTCCCTTTGATCCCACCGAATGCTTCATGGTGGTTTCTAGCCGGCCCACAATCATCGAAATACTTCCGGAGGAACGCGCTCTTCCCCTCCACCATTTCCACGTGAGTGCATACGTAGACGTGCTTATCCCCTCCAGACGGGGGGGCCTCTATGAGGAGCGGCGAGATCTCCCGCTTTTCCTCAGCAACAAAGCGGGGATTGAGATTTAGGATTCTTCCCAGCAGCTTCCCCCATTCCGCCTCCGTTCCCAGAGACCGCCATAGGATGGCGAGCGAATAGAGTTTCCGCTTTTCCTCCTCGGTAAGGGCCGTGGCCCCCATGAGACGAAGGACATTCCGCACTCCATCCCGCGTAAAGCGGGCGTCGATGTGGGGTACGAAAGCCACGCCGCTCTCGATACTGGCTCGAAGGGAGTCTTCAAATGCCTTTCGATAGTCGGCCCGCTCCGGGTACCCGTCCAAGGCATACCTAAATCCGCTCTTCAAAAGAACCAGGACGTTCGAGCTTTCACCACCCACCCAGGCCATACGCCGGTCTTTTTCATCAAAGCCTAGCTCCAATGCTAGGGCTAGAGTGGCGTCCGCCCCGCAATACACACAATGAACCTGAGCCTCGTGGTTCTGCATGGGGCAAAAGAACTGCACATTATCCGGGGAGAACTTCCTCGCGATTTCTCTTCGGTCTGCCTCAGCCAAACTGCGATACCGGTCATGCAAGGTCCTATTCTTTTCTTCCCCGATAGTTTTTTCCTCCGCTGCTTTCAGTGCTATGTACCGGGCACCGACGCTCTCCAGCTCGCCCGCAAGGTGCGGAGCCTCCCACTGAGAATTCCTACCGTGAAGGGGGAGCGCTTGGCGGAAAAAGCAGATCGTTTCACCGTCGTGGTATCCCCCATCGGCACCCGTGGCCACTTTGGAGGCGAGCATTTCCTCTATGGCCTTGTGCAACCCTTCATGCTCGGCGGCAAGACCCTGGCTGGCTCCGAAACGTTTGGGTGTCTTTCCGGTACCCGCCGCAGACACCTGGGATAGCAAGCATCTCTCATACAGTTGTGAGAAGAGGTGATCCGCAAGCCAGCTCCCCCCTTCCACGAAGGAGGCCACGCGGGGCAAGAACACCGTGGTGGCGTCCTGCTCCGTCTCCATGAAGGCCTTGGCGAGGGTTGCGTAACTCTTCGCGGCTTCCTCGTAACGGCCATGACACTCGCGAATCATGTCACCAAGCCGCTCCCTCCACCGGTCCAGTATCCCCGTCTGCCCCTGGGAGAGAGTCTTCAAAATGTCCACCTGCCTCTGGAGAACCCACCCTCCCAAGACCTTCTCAATTTTCTGATGATAGGCGTTCGATAGCTTCTGAAGGTCTTCTAGCTTCCCTTTGTCCAGGCACTTCCTCTGCCACTGCTGGATGTCCGCTTCGAGCCTCTGAATCTCCTGATGGATATTCGCAATCCGTTCCTGCAGATCATTGTCAGGCTGAGGGGTGGCGATGGCTTCTTGGCATAGGGTATCCCATCTGGCCACGACCTCTTGGGCGGCATGCAACCCCCAGCGCAGGATGATCTGCTCCACCTCCGCCCCCAGCCCTTCTTCGATCCGGCGGAGCAAGTCCTGAGATGACCAAGGGCTACTCTTCCATGCCGAATCAAGGTCTTGGACCTTGGTTTTCTGCAGGTACAGCGCAGTATCGCTCAATTGCCCCAGAAGTTCCTGGTTCTTGATCTTCGTTTTGTCCGCCTTACCCCTTGCATCGTTAAAAGAGCCAAGCGGAACAGAAAGGCCCTGGTTTGCAAGCACCGTAGCATCCCGTTCAAGGTTGGGGAGAGAGAGCTGAGCATGCTTCGCCTGGAGGTAGGCGCCGACGAGTTTTTCCCAGGTTTTTTTTATGAAGTCATTCGCATCTTGCTCTGAAGGCCAGATCCGGTCGAGGTTCTGGCCGACCAGACCATCGAAGAGCTCAACGAGAAATCTCTTCTCGAAGTACCGCTCCATATACTCCTCCGGGTAGCGCAGCTCCCGGTATCCCAACACGGCGAATGCGGGGACGAGGCCCCCTGCGGAACGATCATGCGCATAATCGGCCTGGAGGGTATTGACCGTGGCGGCGTTCACCTGGCCGCCGATGCGTCCCGCCGCCCAATGGTAGAGCGCCCGGCCGGCGCTGCTATACATCTGGTCGCGCGTCAGGGTGGCGCGCAGATCGGTGACGGTGTCCATACAGAAGGCATAGGAGAAAACCGAAAACACGCCGGCTGTGCCGATGGCTAGGGGACGAACGGCGAGCTCGTCGAAGGCCTTGCCGTTGCCGTTCCAGCGGGCCTCGAGGAGGGCTTCCATCTCCGAAAAGAAGGCCTCTCCGTTGCTGGCGAAGCGGCGAAGTGTCTCCTCGCTCGCACCTAACCTTTTGCCGATCTGTAGATACTCGTGAGGCATAAAGAGAGCACCCACGAGGTCCACTCCCGCTGCGTTGGCAAAGGTGTCGTGATATGCGCGATGGATGAGGTTCGCCATATCCAGAAACATGGAGCTACCCGTCCCCCCGCAGGTGCCGCTGACGAGATAGACGGTAAGGGGGTCTGTTTGGGCTCCGCCTGGGTCCTGGGCCTGGCTCAGTGCGGATATGGCGGTCTTGACCGCATTCTCAATCTGGGTCCATAGGGCCCAGAGACCGATCCTTCCCTGCTGGCGATTCGCCCCTGCCCCCCGTTCCATAGGAAAATTATGAAGGCTCAGAGCCCCTCTACCATCGACCCATTCTAGCAGACGCTGCCCAGCCGGAGATTGCACGCCCCTCGAAATTATTTGCTCGTATTCCAAAAAGGGATTGATTCTTCCAAGGGAGATCCTTTCCCCATTCTCAATCCATGCGTTTCCGCACAGACTTCGGTAGGATTCTTCGACCTTATCCAGGTCCTGCTTGTCGCTGTCGATAAAGAGAAAGCGGCACTGTTCAGCCAGTTTATCTTTGGCAAGACCGAAACGGCTCAGGAACTTCGCCTTGACGTGCCCAACCGTGATAACCCCCGAACCACCCAGCCCGATAAACAGAGCACGCGCCATTGCAGCCTCCTCAGCTCCAGATCATGCGAATACCGCCCGCTTCGATGATTGCCCCCTTGGGCAAGGGCGTCCAGCTTTGCCCCAGCGGCTGAGCCACCGTCCCGGTTGTCTGTACCTGCGCTGCGCCCAGAATCGCCCGTGTGTAAGTGCCCCGGGAAATGCCTTTGGCCTCGCCCGTCTTAAAGGCGCGGATTTCCAACCGCCATGCGGCCCCGTTGACCACGACACCAGCCCCTGGCTGTACGGAACCAACGGCAAGCTCTTTGAGCTTTTCTCCCTGACTGATGACCCGCGCTGTTCCACCGATGACGGTGAGTTCGCCCTTTAGGTACTGGGGCCGGTAATGGTACGCCAGCCCAGCTACCAACAGGGCAAGGGCGGCTGCGCAAGCCGCGGCAAGCCAGAGAGGCAAGATTCCGTGTTTGAATTCCGCAGGCAGGGTCACGCTCACGGTGAAGGGCACCTGTGGATCGAGGTCGAGGCGTTGGATCTCTCCGGCCGGCTGGGCTTCCCACGTCCCCTTCAAATGCACCGAGAGGTTGCCCCTCACTTCGGAGGCCAGCCATGGGCGATCGGGCCAAGAAACCGTGGCAACGGGGATGCGGAGACGCCCTCCCGTCGGCGTGATGGCGGCTGGCGGGGACAGGGAGCGGACTTGGCCCGCACCGAGCGCCCCTTCTCCCGTGACCGAGCACTCGATATGTCCGATATCACCTATGGCAATATCGCCTCCCGTGGTCCGGGCCGTCAGATAGACATGGTCGATGTCGCCCAACAGGGGGGCCTTGGTTTCAATTGCCAGGGCGGTAAACGGAGACCGGGCCATGTCGTCCCGCACAATCGCACGCAACTTGCTGCGGGCGATCTCGGCCTGCCGCCGCTGGAACCACGCACCCAAGGCGGCTGGGGTATCGATGCGCTGCCACTGCATCTCGGGGAAGACCGCCTGCACGAGGTTCAGGTTGCGCCCCACTCCCGGCTCTCCGAGATTGAGCACGAACGCCTGAACATCGAGAATCTTGTCGGACAGCTCGGCCTTCCGCTGCGCCTCCAGCTTCTTCCAGGGAAGCGAATCCGGGGAGTCAGCGCCCAGGTAGGGGCTGCCTGGAGGCGGATCGGCCTCGAAGTCCGTCAGGAAGAACACGAACTTCAGCTTGTTGCCGCCTGGGCGGTAGAGCTCGTCGAGGACCTTCGCCACGCCGGCGCCCAGATCAGTCTTATAATCCGTGGGCTCCGGCAGAGAGGCCAGCGCCGCCTGGATCTGCCTCCGCGTTTCCGGTCCAATGGGAGCCGGGGTCACCAGATAGCTCGCCGAATCGCCGAAGGCCAGAATCGAGACGTAGTCTCCGTCGGGGATGGCCCCGACAAAAGCCGAGAGGGAGGCCACCGTCTGGGGCCAGAACCGCTTCATGGAGAGTGACTTGTCGAGGGCGATCACGTAATCCGCTGGCTCGCTCACTTTCACTCTGGCGGTCAAAATGGGGAAATCCTTCTTGAGGAGCGTGGCTTCGTCCGCACCGATGCCTGGGGCCAAACCAATGGCGGCCCCCAAGAGGAGGATCATGCGGAGGACTTTGCTGGCCCTACATCTTCCCCAAATGAACGGCATCTGCCTGCCTTGATATCCACTGTAACTAATTTGGCGCGCCCCGTCAATATGCATTTTGGGCTCCCAGTTCTGCCGCTGCTTGACCTGCTCCAGGGCGGCGGCCAATTGTGAGGAACCTTCCCATAGGAGGCCGCGTCCCCGCTTCGTGCAAAGTGCGTCCAGCAGGATGTGGCTTGGCGCGAGTTCCGTAACCCGATTCGCGCGGGCGGCACCCTTTGCCCGTCCCAGAATCTCTAAATAGTTGAGGGTCAAGCATAAATGAAGATTCCGCCAACCACTTCCCCTTGGGACCAGGAGGGCCTTCCCCTTGCCCCCGCTACGGCCCGTGATCGAACTTCCGTCAGACGGTCCTCATCCGTAGAAGGCGAAGCATTCCGCGTGCCACTCGCACGCGCTTTCTTCTGAAGATCGCCCCCTCTTCGATCCCCCTTCATTGTGCATGTTTCGCACTGCGGGCCACCAGGACCGCTTGCCACTTCTCCCCAACACCGTCAATTTCTCGTTACAGTACCGTCAGAAAAAGTTACACCTCGGAATCCTCAATCGACGACCAAATCCTGGTCTCAACTCTCTTCAGCTTGGGCGTTCAGCACCTTCTCGATGGCCTCCCCGTCCATGGTCTCGGCCTCGAGCAGGGCCTCGGCGAGGGTCTGCAACTGGTCGACGTGGTCACTGAGAACTTTGTTGGCGAGAGATTCGGCCTCGCGCAACCAGAAGAGCACCCGTTCACAAGCCTTCGCTTCGAGGGCCGTTCGGGCTGAGGCTGGTATACCGGAGAGACTCACGGGGCCAAATTCCTGGTCGAGGCCGAGAGCGGTAATGGCCCTGAATGCATTCTGGCTTGCCATTACCAAGTCGCTACTGCATCCGCCCGTTACTCCTTCGCGAGACCCGGTTCGCAGAAGTTCGGCGGCCCGCCCTCCCAGGGAAACAGCCATCTGGGATAGTACGTCCTGGGCGGTGGTACCCTTAATCTCATCTTCCGGGAGGCAACCAGTGAGTCCGAGCCCCCCCTGATCGTTGGGGATGATCGTAAGGTAGTCCACGCGTCTTCGCGGAAGAAGAACTCTCGCGATCAGGGCGTGGCCGGCCTCATGCCAGGCGGCATTTCGCCTCTCCTCCTCGTTTACCCTTATGTCAGGGTTGCCCGCCCCATACATTACTTGGTGGACCATCCGCAAGATGTCTTTCTTGGTGAAGGTGTCCCGTCCCTCCCTCGCGAGAAGATATCCCGTCTCCCGGAGCATCTGATCCATTTGGGCAGGGCTGCATCCCGATGTTGCACGCGCGAGATGCTCCACATCCTCCGCCGTCCCTTCCCACGGGAGGGCTCTCAGGCGCAGGGCAAAGAAGGCGCTCCTGGCTTCAAGATTCGGGGGATCCACCGGTATGACTTCATCCATGCGGCCGGGGCGCAAGATTGCCTGGTCCAGGCTAGAAGGGTCGTTTGTGGCCGCCAGCACGAAGACCGGCCTTGAAGGGGATTGGACCCCGTCCAAGCAAACGAGAAGCTGGCTCAGCGTACTTCGGCCGCGCGAATCGTGGTACTCAGTTCTGTCCGTTGCGAGGGCATCAATTTCATCGATAAAAACGATCGAGGGAGCGTAGCGCTCCGCCTGGTCGAAGAGGTTCCTAATGTGTCGTTCGGTTTCGCCGATCCATCTGTTCTGCAACTGCCCGGGTGCCACCGCCAGGAAGGGCAATCCAGCCTCTCCCGCGAGTGCCTTCGCCAGCATGGTTTTCCCTGTACCAGGAGGACCGGCCAGCAGGTAGCCGCGGGGTGGCTTCAGCCCAAAACGTCCCAGCCGGCCGGAATCTCTTAGCCACTCCAGGACTGCCTGCAGTCGTTCCTTGGCACGGCTCAAACCGATCACGTCACTGAAGCGTTCCCTTGGGATCCCCTCTACGAAGTTTCCAGAGAGGACGTCAGGGAGAAAAGGTGCTTGCGATGCTTGCAGGCTGCCCACCTCGACACCTAACACATTACCGCCATCTCCACCCAACCGGCAGCGAATCTCAACCTTGGAGGTGATATTGGTCCGTTCGTGTGTCCTCAGGACCTGATCGAACCGCCAAGAATCCCCTATTTCGACAACGCGGTCTGCAAAGGCATCGAGTCCCTCCTGATCCTTGGGGCTAAAACTGTAGGCTATGAACTCGCGCGCACCTCTGTTCTTGAGCACCGACCTGATGACTCTATCGAAGTCCTCCCCACGCTGGCTGTAGTTTTCGCTGAACAGATACACCGGCACGTGAGGAAGCCGTTCTCTGAAGAAGGCCAACAGAGCCATGGCCGACACAACACGCGCGCTAGTGGCTCCCTCGTTGATGGTCATGTCAAGGAACACCAGGTCCGGTATGCGTTGGCCTAGCAAGGTATCCGCTTCCTCCGGAGTGGTAACCCGCCGCAGGGTGAGCCCAATCGAAGCTCCCTTCGCCTCGATCGGCGGGACTAGGTAATCGTCGTCGTCTACCAGGAGCATCAAAGGGCGATAGAGCGACAGCTCTTCGGCGAGAGAACGCGAGGCCTCTTCCGAAGCCATGATTCGGGTCAAAGGCGGGGGCGGCGCATTGGGCATTAGAGCACCATCTTGCCGCGCCTGATCGAGTATACTAAAAGGCAAAGCTTCGCTCAGTGAGGCAGCGCGCCGCGCGTCCACTCCCGGCGCCATGGATAGCAAGAAGAGCCTCAGGGATGCGACGTCCATGCTCACCCGCAGATTCTGGAGTTCGTAACTATCGAAGATGCGAGCGAATTCCCTCTCGACCGTCCCGTTGACGATGGTCTGCAGATCCTCCGTATTGAGCCTTCTGAAAAAGATCGCCCTGCCTTTTGCAAGCCGCGAGACGAACTCGGGGCTCAAGGCCGGCTGATCTTCATGGCCGCCATCTCCTTGTCCCCCGGGCAGCGGGGAGTTTCTGAGGATGTCCCAGGCCATCTCCTGATACCGCGCGGCCTCCGTGAGTAATGCTCCCCCGCCGGACGCGCGCCATAGATCTCCACCCAAATTGGTGGTGAATAGGATCCAGCATTCGCTGAAGGAGATAGTCTCACGTAGGTTCTTGTCGGGCGCTTCGCCCCTATCAAGGACAGGAAGAAGCGACTGGATTGCCTTGGGATGGGCTTTCTCGATCTCGTCGAAGAGAATAACCGACTGAGGATTTTCCTTGACGAAACCGGTCAAGGTTCCCATTTGGTTGCCGACGTAATAGCTCTCGGCACCGAATAGCTGCTCGAAGTTTTGATGGCCGGCCATGGTGCTCATGTGAAACACCTTACAGCCAACAGGATGGGACTCCATCGCCGCAAGAGCTTTAGCGAAGGCTTCGGCCAAGAGTGTTTTTCCTACGCCGGGCGGTCCAAGAAAAGTGAAGAGGCCCCTTGGACCGTTCGCCCTTTGTCCGACGCTAGCCCGAAAGTACGCATCACCCAGCAGCTCCACAGCCTCGTCCTGGCCGACCACGGCGTTCATGAGCTGGGAGACAAGTTTCTGGCTTCGGGCGTATTCATGGTGCATAGTCGCCCCAAGAGACAATTTACGCGGAACGGAGCCGCGTCGCGAATCCTCGGACACTTCCAGGAGGAGATCCTTGGCATCGGACGGCACGTCAACCCGATTGGGGTCTTTGAGCGCATCATCCACCTTGGCCCGCAAGATCCCATCCCCTTGCCAGCGAAGCTCCACCCATGGCCGCAGCGCGGAGTTCTTTTGTAAGATTTCTCTCACCATGAAGTAGTCTTCCACCGATATGTAGCCGTATTGAAAAACAACCATCTCCAGAAGATCGCCGGCATTCAAGGACAGCAGGCCTGGATTGTGCGTCTCGAAAAAGGCATGGGTTATCCCCGATGGTAAGGGGGGAGTCTTCGATGCCGGAGCGTAAAGCTTCCGCTCGATCCTCTCAGCAGCCACTCGGGCTTCCCTAGGCCAGTCAATTGCCGCGAACAGAGCTGGCAGGGCATCTTTCTTCTTGGCGACAATCACGAATGCAGCGAGGATGTGTCCTTGACCAATTTCCTCAGTTCCGGCCACCTTAGCAGCCGTCCAGGCCCAGCGCAGAATCAAGTCCGCCGTGGGATCAAAATTCATGGGTGCATCCCCTGTTCACGTCGAGGCACCATTTTTGGCCTCCAAATTGTGCGTGGCGGTTGAACGGCCATCAATCAAGCGGCTGAGCAACAGCACGGTTCCAAGAGAAGGTCCCAGTGGCGCCTCTGCCCATGCGCGCGGCAAGGCGTGGGCGGACACCAGCCCTATGGTGGTCAGTGGTCAATAGATCGCGGTCCAGAGATTTCTCTCTTTCATTCAAGCGGAATGTGAATGCGCCCTGGAGATCTTTTTCATCTGGGGGTGACTCGGCCGTCACCTTGGTCGCCGCGCACCGCCGACTCAGAACCAGCCGTGCGCTGGGAGCCAGGTCCATCAATATCCCCACCGATTGCTGGCGGGACTTTCTCCTCCCGATCTGCCGGAGATCATCGCTCCTTCCCGACTGCCCCGCTTCTTGTGATCCATAACTCCCCACAGCCTGCTCGGTGGTCCGCGCGCTCTTGTCCTTTGGCTCTGTGTTTGCGCAATCTGCCGCAGGACGGCGGAGAACGGCAAGGGAAATCTGGCGGAGGAGAGCGGCGAGTGCGAAGAAAACTCCCGATAGGAGGCTACGTCCTCCTTCCGTGCACTGAGTGCCCAGCAGGATATGCCTTGGGGCGAGTTCCGTAACCCGATTCGCACGGGCCGCACCCTTTGCCCATCCCAGAATCTCTAGAAGTTGAGGGTCAAGTATATTTGAAGATTCCGCCATCCACTTTCCTTTGGGACAAGAGGGCCTTCCCCTTGCCCCCGCTGCGGCCCGTGATCGAACTTCCGTCAGCCGGTCCTCATCCGTGGAAGGCGCAGCATCCGGTGTGCCACTCGCACGCGCTTTCTTCTGAAGATCGCCCCATCTTCAATCCCCCTTCATTGAGCATGTTTCGCGCTGCGGGCCACCACCACCACTTGCCACTTCTCCCCAACACCGTCAATTTCTCGTTACGGTGCCATCAGAAATAGTTACACCTCGGAATCCTCGATCGAGGACCAAATCCTGGTCTCAACTCTCTTCAGCTCGGGTGTTCAGCACCTTCTCGATCGCCTCCCCGTCCATGGTCTCGGCCTTGAGCAGGGCCTCGGCGAGGGCCTCCAGCTTGTCGGCGTGCTCATCCAGGACTTTCTTTGCGGCTGTTTCGGCCTCGCCCAGCCAGAAACGCACTCTGTCGGCGGCCTTGGTTTGGAAGCTGCCCTGGGCCGAGGAAGGCAGGCCGGAGAGACCCACGGGACCGAATTCGGGGTCGAGACCCAGGGAGGTGATGGCCTCGTAGGCCCTGCGGGCTGCCTTGGCCAGGTCATAGCTGCAACCGCTGTTGACTCCTTCCAGCCCCCCCGTCAGCTTCATCTCGCCGACGCGCCCGCCCATGCTCACGGCCATGTAGGAGAGGATCTCTTGGGCCGTGCTCAGCCTGTTTTCCTCCTCCATGACCGACCCGGTCAGTCCGAGATCCCCCCCGTCGTTGGGGATGATCGTCAGGTAGTCGAGGCGGCGAAATGGGAGCAGGACCTTCGTCACCACGGCGTGCCCGGCTTCGTGCCAGGCCGTGATTCTCTTCTGCTCTTCGCTGCGGGTCTTGTCGGGTCTTGAGGCACCGTATTGGACAAGGTGAATCATTTGGAGGAGGTCGGCCTGGGTGAAAGCGCTGCGGCCTTCCCTTGCCAAGAGGTATCCGGTCTCACGCACCATGCGGTCCATTTCTGCTGGGCTGCAGAGCCATGCCGCGAGTGCCAGCTGGGCTACGTCGCGAGGGCCTTCCCACGGCAGGTCTTTCAGCCGCCAGTCAAAGAAGGCCTTGCGCGCCTCCTGGTTGGGTAGGTCGACCTGGATGACCTCGTCGAAGCGCCCGGGACGAAGGAGCGCCCGATCGAGGTGGTCCGCATCGTTGGTGGCCCCAAGGACGAAAACGGGTCGGGATGGCGACTGCACTCCGTCCATGCAGACCAGGAGCTGGCTCAACGGGCCCCGTCCGCCCTTGCCGTTGCCGGTGCCTCTGTCGGCCCCCAGCGCATCGATCTCGTCGATAAAAATGATGGAGGGCGCATAGCGGTCGGCCTGCTCGAACAGTTCGCGGATCAACCGTTCGGTTTCACCGGCCCAGCGATTGGAGAGTTCGCTCGCGGAAACCGCCAGGAAGGGAAGTCTTGCTTCGCCGGCCAGGGCCTTTGCGAGCATGGTCTTGCCGGTTCCAGGGGGCCCCGAAAGCAGATAACCCCTCGGCGGGCGAAGCCCGAATCGTCCGAGAAGGGTGGGATTTTTCAGCCAATCCAGTACGGACCGCAATCGATCCTTGGTCCTCGCAACCCCAATGAGGTCGTCGAAACGCTCCTGCGGGATACCCTGGTAGAAGTTACCCTTGAGGATATCGGGCAGTGACGGGGCCTGGGCCTCCAGGGGCAAGGCCATTTCGACGCAAAGGGTCTTCCCTCCTTTAAGGGCACAGCGGAAGCTCGCACTGACGGTCACGTTGGCCCGCTGGTGGTCTCTCATGAGCGCGTCAAAGCGCCAGTGGTCTACGGCTCTGCGGACCTGCTCGAAGAAGGGCTTCAGGCTCTTTGGTTTGCCCTTCTTGTAGGGGCAGGGGAAGAAGTCTTTCGCCCAGCCCTGCTTGAGCACGCCCATGATGACGGACCGAAAGACCATGCCGCGCCTGTTGGGGTTTTCGCTGAAGAGATAGACAGGCACGTGCGGAAGACGCTCGCGCAGGAGCGCCAGAAAGGCGAGGCCAGAGTCCGCGCGCGAACTCGCCGGCTTCTCGTCGATGCTGAGGTCCAGCAGGACCACGTCCGGCAGGCGCTGCCCGAGGCCTAGCTCTACGTCCTGCGTTCTGGAGACCCTGCGGAAGTTGCCCCCGAACGAGTCCGCGATCTGTTGCAGCCCTGGCACCAAGTACTCGTCATCATCCATCAGAAGGACGTTCGGCCGGTAGGCCTCGAGCTTTCTGTCCAAATAGGCCTGCGCCTTGGGCTCGCAACGGATGACCACGGTCTGGGGAAAACGGGCGGGGCGAGGATTGCGTGCGCACACCCTCGCTTCGTCCAGAATACTTACGGCCCAATCGGCGCCCTGCGAGGCCGCTCGCCGTGCGTCTATGCGTGGTCCTTGGGATAGCAGAAAAAGGCGGCACGCCGAGGGATCGAGCCTTACCTCCGGCTGCCTGAGCCTGTGACTTCCATAGATCTTCAGGAGCTCCCCACCGACGGCCCGCTTTACGATGGCCTGGAGGCTCTCCGTACCTAATGGTCTGAAGAAGACGGCCCCGCCCTTGGCCAAGCGAGAGACGAACTCAGGACTCAGGGCGGGAGCATCCCCCTCTTCCTTCTCCGGCCGCCGCGCGTTGGCGAGCAAATCCCAGGCCAAGTCCTTGGAGTCGGACCCGCCTCGAAGAATCCCCAGGCCCTGGGGTGTATTCCACAACTCCCGTCCCAAGTTGGTCGTGAACAGGAGCCAGCAGCCACTGAAGGAGACCGTTATGTTCAATTTTTTGTCGACGGCCTTGCCCCTGTCCAGGACTGGAAGAAGGGACTGGATGACCTGGGGATGGGCCTTCTCGATTTCGTCGAAGAGCAGTACGGCGGAAGGATTTTCCTTCACGAAGCCCGTCAGGGTGCCGGGCTGGTTGCCCATCCAGAACGTTTCCATTCCAAAGAGCTGCTCGAAGTTCTGTCGCCCTGCATAGGTACTCATGTCGAAACGCTTGAAGGCCACCGGCTTCGATTCGATCTCCGCCAACGCGGCTGCAAAAGATTCCGCAAGAAGCGTCTTCCCAACTCCCGGAGGCCCTATGAGGGTGAAGATCCCTCGCGTCGCCGAAGCGTCCCATCGTAGCGCCTGCCCAAAGTAGGCGTCGGCCAGCATATCCACGGCCACCTCTTGGCCGAGCACGGCCCCGAGCAAACGGCTGGCGACCCTGCATCTGCGGATATGAGCACTGCTCAAGGAGTCCCACAGGGAAAGTACCAAGGGGAGCTGCATCTGAGGGTCGGATTCGTCGGGGCCGGGCCGCCCCTCTGCTTCGTCACCGGCAGAGACTGTCTCGTCCGATTCTCCCTCCCGATCGGCCCCATCGTCCTTCAGCTTTACGCGCCTCCCGACCCACGCCTCCAACTGTTTCCGGCCATTCAAGTCAATCAGCTCAGACACGAGAGGGCTTTCATCCTGGTACAGGACCATCTCCAGCAGGTCCTCGGCGGTCACCGGGCCTTCGCAATCACGATGAACGCGAACATAACGGACCAACAGGCGGGGGTGGATGATACCGGGGCGGTCCTCCAACGGCAGTTTTTCGATCTTTCGGGCCATCCTGTAGGAGTCCACTGGCCACCGGAGGCCAAGGAGCAGAGGGCCCAAGGAGGGCTCCCGGCTGTTGGAGAGGACCGCGAAAGCCGCCAAGATATGGCGCTCCTCTATCAACCTCGGTTCGACCGACTGAACCGCCGTGAAGGCCCACCGAAGAACTAGCTCCGCCGCCGGATCGTCTGCCATGGAAGCCACCTCCCCTGAATGGGCACCGCGTTGCCGACTGCCTCGTTCTGCTCGTGTCAGGTGACCAAGCTTCCCTTCTATGTCCTGATGATAGTCCAGCAATGGCCACTCGAAAAGTGTACAGCAGAATCGAGTCCTCCATCGGCTCCCTCGAAATGGGTGACTTCCCCCACCTTCCATTTGTCTCCAGTCAAGTTCATTTAAGGGTAGTCTAATCGGCTCAACGGCCCGTGAATAGGGGCTTGACGGCCCTTGACGAGGGGTCGTATCCTCCTCCTGTTTTTGACACCGTTGTCTTTCGGCTGCGCACCGGCTCCGGGCCGGGAGCGCCCGAAACCAGAGAGGAGGAGAGCATGACTTCGGAGTGGACCGTCCCTGCGATTCAGGAGCTGCTGGACGAGGCGGAGGACCAGGACCGATTCAACCAGACCAAGTACCGCCAGATGGTGAGCGTGATTGCGCCGGTGGATCTCCTCCAGCGCGTCGATCATCTGGTGGAGGAGACGCCCGGCTTGACGAGGGAGGCGGTCCTGATCCGGGCCCTTCACGTCTACCTGACGATCCTTGGCCGGCCGTGTCAGATAAAGGCTGCTGGGAGGGCCGGCGTCAGACTGTCCCAGGGGGGTGCCGAATGCGCCGGTTGAATCGCAGGACCCTCGCGACGGCCTTCGCGCTGGGCATGGCCTCGCTGGCGGCGCAGGCCCAGAGCGATCCGCTCCAGACTACGGCGCAGAAGGTGATCGACGAGTTCAACACCCTCGCCCCCTACATCGTGACCATCGGCATCATCCTCGGAGGGCTCGCCATCATGTTCGGGCACTCGGAAGGATGGAGCCGCCTCGGTAAGGTCATCATCGGGGCCTCCATCGTCATCGGCGCCGCCGCGCTCGTCAACGTCCTGGTCCACTGAGCGATCTCATGGCCCTCTGCGAGCGCCGCGTCTACCGATCCCTGAATGAGAGGTTCACGATCGCCGGCTACAACGCGACCGAGGTCGTGGCCTGCTACTTCGGCTTCTACTACGGCGTGGCCTTCAAGGGATTCCTGGCGGGCTCCATCGTCCTGGGGCTCATGGTCGCGGTCATGAAATACGGCAAGAGCAGAGATCCTCGTTACCTCGAAATCATCCTCAGGGCCCGGCGTTTTCGGCCCTGCCTCGACGCCGCCCGGCGGAGCACGCGAGCATGGTCCACGACAAGCTGATCCGGGACATCCGCGGGGCCGAGAGCCTGCCCGACGCGCTTCAGTGGCTCGACTTCGTGCCGCACGGCGGGGACACCTACGTCCTCCAGCGCAACAGCAACCTTCTCTGCATCGCCGAGGTGCTCTCCTGCGAGAGCCAGCTCGCCTCAGACGACGAGCTGAACGCGACGAGAAACGACTTCCACGCCCTCGTGCAGAACCTCGCCCCCGGCGCGGCCTTCAGCGTCCACTTACTCCGCCGGCGGGCCGAGCCCCTGGCCCTGGAGACGGACCAGGAGGCCCCGGAGATCATCCGGTACCTGAGGGCCCGGCAGACGAGCTTCTGGGAGAGCCGGCGCCCCAGCCTGTACGAGAACCGCGTCTTCATCAGCCTGGAGGCGGAGACGGGCGGTCTCAAGGACACCCTCTGGGGCGCCCTGCTTCGCGGCCCGCGGGTCTTCCAATGGGAGCGCTTCCGCGCGAGCCTGGAGCGGGTCCACACCGCCTGGCACGGCATCCTCGACACCATGGCCGGCTTCGCCCGCGTGCGCCCGCTCGGCCAGGAGGAGCTGCTCCGCCTCTTCTATTACTTCCTGAACCCCCTCCAGCAGGAGGAGCGGCGGGACCTGGCCTACAACCCCAACTACACGATCCCCGAGCAGATCCTGGACGCCAACTGGGCTAACGGCGGGGAGGAGCTGTGCCGGGAGGACAACGGCACGGCCGGGCCTCACACCCTGGTTCGGGTCCTCAACCTGGAGACCCTACCGGCCGTCAGCTACCCCACGCTCTTCGACCCGCTCACGCGCCTCGGCAGCACGCGCCAGGACGAGCGGCTCTCCGAGTACTGGATCACCCAGCACTATGAAGCGCTGGATCCCGAGAGCTTCATCACCGCTTTGAACATCCAGCAGAACTGGGGCAACTCTCTCTCCAACGTCAAAGCTCTCAAGAGCGTCGCCCAGAAGTCCATCGACCTCGCCCACGACGCGGCCGAGGTCACCAACGCCATCCAGCGGGACAAGGAGGGCGCGGGATACTTCTCCATGTTCTGCGTCGTGTACGACCGGGACCGCTCGCGCCTGGAGGGTACGGTCCACCGTCTCCTCACGGAGGCGCGCGCCAAGAACGCGAAGTTCCTCGTGGAGAGCCGCTTCGCCCGGTTCGCCTCCTTCCTCTCCAGCCTCCCCGGCCACAGCGGGCTGAACGTCCGGCGCCTGCTCAACTACCGCCAGGCGAAGATCCTCAACGCCAACTTCGCTGACTTCGTGATGCTCCACAAGGACGACGAGGGGGACGCGGAGGGCCCGGTGGTCTTCGAGACGCCCGAGGGAGGTTTCTTCCGCTACCACCCCTTTTCGCGAAGGACGACCTCCTGGAACGTCTACGTCGCGGGCACCACGGGGGCCGGCAAGAGCTTCCTCATGAACCACCTGCTTGTGGGCAGCCTCAGCTTCCGTCCGGTGGTCTACATCCTGGACGTGGGCAACAGCTACGACCCGCTCGTGCAGGTGGTGCCGGGCTCCGTGAAGGTCTCGGTGGACTTCGCCAACCCCGACCTCAAGCTGAATCCCTTCGCCTTCCCCCAGGCCCCGGACCAGGCCGAGCGGGTGACCCTCGCCCACCTCATGGAGCACCTCATCACGGGCGGGCAGGGCCAGCTCGGGCAGGGGGAGCGCGTGGACGTGATGGACGCCCTCACGAAGGTCCTCGACGGCTACGATCCTGACGATCCGCCCACCCTTGAGGAGTACCACCGGGCCCTGGAGACGATCGAACCCGGGCTGGCCAAGCCGCTGCGCCTCTGGATCACGGGCGGGCCCTACGCGGCCTTCTTCTGCCACAAGCAGGACACCTTCCAGAACGCTGAGCTCGTCTACTTCGAGCTGACGGGCTTCGACGACCACCCCGACGTGGCCAGCGCCATCACCTACCTGCTCTTCACCAAGCTCTTCCAGCGCCTCCAGCGGCAGGACGAGGACCGAAAGAAGATCATCGTCCTGGACGAGTGCTGGAAGTTTCTGATGAACGACACCATGGCCGCCAAGATCAAGGAGCTCTACCGCACCGTGCGAAAGCACAACGGCTCCATCATGACGATCACCCAGCACCCCAACGACCTCATCGCCTCCCCGCACCGCGACGCGATCCTCGCCAACACCTCCTTCCTCTTCATGCTGGAGCAGAAGGGGGTGGGGATCGAGGCGAAGGAGGCCTTCGGCCTGAACCCCCGCGAGCACTTCGTGATGCAGCAGGTGCGGATGAAGAAGGGCCAGTACAGCGAGCTCTTCTTCAAGGGGCCTTACAAGCGGCAGGTCAGGGTGCTGGCCGATCCCTACAGCTACGTCCTCTACACCACGGACCCCGAGGAGAAGCTCCTACGCGCCAGGCTCACGGCGCGGCTCGGCAGCCTGCAGGCGGCCGTGGACGCCGTGGCCGAGGGGCGCATTCCCGAAGACCTACAGAAAGGAGGTTCGGAGCATGCTTCGTAAGAGTGCGAGCGTCCTTTTGATGGCCGGGCTCCTGGCCCTGGGCTTCGTGCCCCTGGCCACCCCCGCCCAGATCCCCGTCACCGACGTGGCCCACATCGCCCTCAATGCCTGGGGCTGGGGTCAAACCCTGGCCCAGTGGGTCAGCCAGATCAGCTACATGCTCCGCCAGTACCAGCAGCTCGTGCAGACCTACCAGTGGGCCCAGCACGTGGCCGAGACGCTCCAGCACCCCACGCTCTACACCGTGCTCCCGCTCTTCGCCATCGTGGACTCGGGCACCCTCACCAAGATCGACAGCGTGAGCGACTTCCGGAAGATGGTGGAGGGCGCTACCAGTTACTCCGCTCACCTCGGCAGCCTGTACGGGCGCATCTACGGCGAGGCCCTGGACCTTAGCCACATGGCCCCCAGGAGCCCCGAGGACTGGAGCGCCGCGGCGGGACGGCTGAACACCATGGTCCAGAACGCCGACTCCTCGGTCCTCGAGACCTTCGCCCTCGTCTCCCAGGTCAACCACTCCCTCTCCAACCTCAACGAGACGGGCGGCACCTACTCTCAGCTTCGGGCCCAGATCCAGGACGGGAGTGCCACCCCTCACCAGACGGCTCAGGCGGGGGCCATGGGCGCGCTCTACACGGCCCAGAGCGTGGACAAGAACACCCAGATTCTCGCGGCCATGGCCGCCATGCAGGCGCAGCAGATGGCCCAGGAGGAGTCCTTCGCCAAGCAGGGCATCGTGGACACGCAGAAGGAGAACGACTACCTCCAGGGCACGGTCCAGTACCTCCGCAGCCACCCCTACTCGGCCACGCCGTGGCACTGAGCAGGAGAGAGGACCGGTGCGCGCCCGCTTTCGTTTTGCCTCCTATTCCCCCTTTCTCCACCTTCCCACCGTGGCGTCCTCCCGGCCCCCCCTCCGGGAGGGCGCCACACCCTCTCTTTCTCTTGAGCCAAATTCCGCGATGGATACGGCTGTGCCTTCGGGCGGCAACGTGGTTCTCCGTGGAAAAGAAACTGTCTCCTGGACGGGGAGGACCATTCCCTCCCCACTCCACGGGCAAAGCCCGATGGGGCCTCACCCCACCCTTGGGGCTTCCTCGCCCGGCCAGGGCCGGGCTCGGAGGCTCGCCCAATCCCTTGAGGGACCAACGCCGCTCTTCCCAAAAATCAAGGGGTGCCTGCATTGCAGAGTCACGGCCAAGTCCCGCCGCGGGATTAGGCTCTTGAGCCCTGAGGCGGCCGGATGACTCCCCTCCAGACCCCGCTGAGCGCCCTCTTCAACTTCCAGGCCGGCCAGGGGGCCCTCTCGGCCCTGGTGGGCACCTTTGGAACGGCCGTCTCGGGCCCCCTGGGCTCGCTCACCCTCGGCCTGTTCCTCACGAGCCTTTTGTGGGTGTGGGTGAAGAACAAGTTCGACACATGGTCCTTCTGGGAGCTGTTCCTGCGGCTCTTCATCGTCGCCGCGGGCCTCGCCGTCTGGCAGCACGTGTTCTTCTTCGTGGACGACGGCCTCGCGCAGGTGGTCACCCTCTTCGGCCACGCCGATCCCAACACCCAGATCATCGACATCCTGCTGACCCCCTTCGCCAACATCACGAGCCTGACCTTCTCGCTCCTGCAGATCGGGGGCTGCGCCCCCATCTTCCAGCTCATCGGCCTCGTATTCTTCGCCATCGCCTGGGCCATGTACAACCTGAACGTCGTGGGGGCCTTCTTCTCGACCATGCTCCTCTACCTCATCGGTCCCCTCTTCCTGGCCTGCTTCGTCTTCGAGCCCCTGCACGATCTCTGGATGCGGTGGGTCCGCTTCTACCTCACGGTGAAGGTCTGGATGCTCGTCTTGAACGCCTTCATCTACATGGTGGACACCTTCATGGCCACCGCCATGACCACCGACTGGTCACAGGCCAACGCCGCCCTCCTGGCCGACTGCTACCTCTTCTTCCTGGTCGTGGGCTTCGGGGCCTCCTTCCCCATCGCGCGGGGGCTCGTGGGAGGCGCCGGCACCGTTCTGGCCTCGGGCTCCTTCGTACCGGCCGCGGCGGGAGCGGCGGCGGGCACCGGCCTGGCCGTGGGCGGGCTGGCCGTGGGTGCCGCCGTGGGCGGTCCCGTGGGGGCCACGGCGGGAGCCGCCGCGGGAGGGGGCGCAGGCAAGGCGGCCGGCAGCGTCCTGGCCCCCCGGCGGGAAGCTTAGAAAGGAAAACGGCATGCCCTCCTCCGAACCGCTCCAGCGCTTCAAGGCCTTCTACGGCTCGTCGATTCTCGCCCTGCGCGTCTCGGCCTTCGCCAACCTCGTCCTCATTGCCGCGGTGGCGCTGCTCGTGGTGAACCTCCACGGCGCCAGGGCGCAAATGGCCTCTTGGAAGCCGCTCGTGATCCGGGTGGATCAGGCAGGCCGGGCCGAGCCCGTGGACTTGACCCTGGCGGACGATCCGGCCTCCGAGCTGGAGGTGAAGGTCTTCGCCTCCGACTACATCAACGAGATCGCCTCCTTCGACCCCCACACCCTCAACCGTGACCTCGGTCTCGCCTTCGCCTGCACGGACGAGGCCTGCGCCCGGCAACTCCTCCAGCACTTCCAGAACGACCCCGAAATCAAGAAGCTGAAGGAGAGCGGCACGGTGCTCCAGTGCCGCACCACGGCCGTTCAGATCCTGCGCGCCAATCCCTGGGAGGTCCGGGTCGAGTACACCCTCACGAACTTCGCCACGGGCGAGTCGCGCGCCTGGTACGCCCTGCTCTCCCTCAAGAACACCACCCGCACCTTCCACGACCCCTTCGGTCTGCTCGTCACCGGAGTCCGCATCAACACCACGATCCGCTGACCCCCACAACCGCCGGCCCAGGTCGGCCAGAAAGGATGGTCCCGATGCTTGTCCCCAAGCCGATGTCCAAGCTGCACCCCAGCAAGATTTTCCTCTTTGTCTTGATTCTACTGGCTTTTACCCTCACCCACTTTGCGCAGACCCCGCGGGAGGGACACAAGACTGAAGAGCTCCCCTCCTCCGAGATCCCCGGTCCGCCCGACGGCATGACGATTCAGGAGTGGAACCGGACCGCCGTGAAGGACCCCAACCACCTCCTGGACGGACCCCAGGCCAGTGAGGCCCCGCCCAAGCCCACGGCCGAGGAGAGGCGCGGGATCTACTCTGAAGGCCCCGGCGTGGAGTCGGTGCAGGACGATCCCGCCGTCGTGCGCGTCTACCCCGTTCAGACCCTCGTGAACCACGCCACGGTGATCCAGGTGCCGGGCACCGTCAGCAAGGCCTGGTGTGGGGACTTGCAGGGCTGGACCCTGGAAGGCGAGGCCGGGTACGTCTCGGTCAAGCCCCTGGCGGCCAACCTCTCCACCAACCTCCACGTGCTGATGGCCGACGGCCGCATGGAGAACTTCCGCCTCTCCAGCGCCGCCTCCGGCGCCTACACCGACGTCTTCCAGGTGAAGGCCCCCGCCGTCTACCGGCCGGACCCCGGCCAGGATCGAAAGGCTCAGGAAGCCAAGCGGAAGCAGGAGCTGGATGCCGAGGTCGCGCAGAAGCTGCACGAGGAGGTGACCCAGGCGCGGGAGGAGTGGATCCGGCAGTACGCGGGCAAGACCTTCTTCGACTACGCCATCGAGCAGGGGCGGAGCTTCAAGGTGGAGGGGGTCTTCAACGACGAGCGCTTCACCTACTTCCGGGTCCGCGGAGACGAGAAGCCCACGCTCTTTCTGGAGACCCGGCAGGGGCACTTCCCCTTCTACCGCTGGGTCCGGGAGCTGGTGAACTTCAACGTGACGGGCGGGGACTTCTACCGCGTGCAGAAGCTCCTCGAACCCGGCCAGCGCTTCGTCCTCAAACTCCGGAAGGAGGAGGTGACCATCACGCGCAAAGGGAGGCCGCGATGAGCGAGCCCGGCCCCGGAAGCCAGGAGAGCCTGGCGGCGGGCAGCGGCCAGCCTGTGGCTCCCGTCCAGCCGCCCACGATGGATCCCGAGAAGAGGCGGAAGCTCATCCTTTGGGGAGTGGCCGGCGGCGGCGCGCTCCTTCTGCTCCTCGTCAGCAACCTGGCCGCTCACCGGAGGCGCCAGCAGGCCCCCGAGCTCCGGCAGCCGGTGGCCATCAGCAGCGCCGAGACCAAGAGCCCCGCGGACGCGCTGTCCCTCGTCGCGATCGGCGGCCAGGCCGGGGGCGCTGGCAGCGGCGCGGCGGGGCCCTCGGCCGATGTCGAGCTGGAGCGCCTGACCCAGACGTTGAAGCTCCTCCAGGTCCGCGCCGCCGTAGCGCAGGCCCAACAGCAGCTCGCCGATCTGCGGCTGGACCCCAAGGTGAAGGAGCAGCGTCAGCTCGGAGTGGAGTTTGGCCAGAAAGAAGCGACCAGCGCCGGCGCAGGTGTGAGTCACTCCCTGGCGGGCAACGAACCGGCAGGCCGGCAGCAGGTCAAGAATCCGACCCTCTCCGACGTCACGGAGTCCCGGACCTCGGACAGCCCCAAGCCCTTCCTCCTGAAGATGGGCACGCTGCTGGACGCGGTCCTGGTGAACAAGCTCGTCACCGATAACGCCGCCTCGCCGGTGCTGGCCATGGTGGACCGGCCCTACTGCGACCCGCTCACCGGCACCCTCCTGGTCCCGGCGGGCACGCGCATCCTGGGACGGGCCGAAGCAGTGAAGTTTCAGACCGCCTCCCGACTCGCCATCACCTTCGATACCTTCCAGTTTCCCAACGGGACGACCTACACCGTGAAGCCATACGAGCAGGCCCTCGAAGGCCTCGGCATCTTCGGCCTCCAGGACCACGTGAACCGCCACACGGCGAGGGTCCTTTTCACGGCGGGGCTCGTGGGCATCCTCACCGGCTGGAACGCCTCCCAGGTCCAGGGGAGCGCTGGCGTGAACGGAGCCTATAGCGGCACGGACCTCATGCGCATCCAGGCCAACGACAGCATGAGCCGGACCGCCGAACAGCTCCTCTCGCCCTTCCTGAACGCCGTGCCCACGATCACCGTGGAGGAGGGCCACCGCATGAAGATCTGGATCTCGCGCGACATCGCCATGGACGCCTACCAGGAGGATCCCCATGAGTGACCAACCGGAAACCGGTGGGAGCAACCGGCGCAAACCCGCCGCAACGGGCAAAAATCATTCTTGTGGTGTCATTCCGAGGTCAGCCACGAAGGGTTTCATCGACGGAATCCCATCGTGCCTGCGATCGCTCTCTTTCGGAAGCACCCCCCGGCTACGCGGCGCCGTCGCCGGGGGGGCGATCTCCCTATTGGTACTCCTCGGTTGGGGGATGTGGTCCCTTCATTCTCCAGGCAATGAAGAATACCGGTGGACGTGGTTCTTGCAAGAGTTTCGGGCAAACAACGCGGCCCATCCCCTGTATCTCACGGTGCCGGGGGTGGACCAGGGAAACGTGGATCTCCTGACGGTCGAGAACCTCTCCTCCGAACCCCTCTCGATCCTGCCCTTCTCCTCCAGGCCCCGGCCCTTTCTCCTCACGGGCCAGCAGATCATGAGCGCCTGGGCCCAGTGGATCGCCACCAGCCGCCAGGGCATCATCGTGGAGCCCCACTCCACGTGGGTTATGAATCCCGACGACACCGGGAGGTTGCCGGCCGTCCACGGCCACACCTGGATCACGATCTTCTTCTCGGCCGAACCTCCGGCCCCAAGCGGACTTCCCGCCGCCGTCCTCCCGCCCGGCTTCGCCGGCCGGTTCCGAGTCCGCTACTGCCTCTCCCGTCTGCCCGAGGCCTACGTCGCCCTGCCCCAGGTGCACCGGCAGGAGATCACCCGGCTCCTCCAGGACGAACTGGACGCCGCGGGCAAGGCCGCTCAGCCCCTCTTCTCCTGCGACCTCTCGAACCGCAACGACCTCACCCCCGCGGAGCTTCGATAGATGACCCGGACAACGCTGGCGCTGATCCTCCTCCCCGTCGACTGTGCCGTTGCGAGCCTGTGCGCTCGGCTTCTTCCGGCGGCGCAGGCCTGCACCGCCGCTGCCGCTCTCGC
>JAJXYW010000325.1 GCA_021780415.1 Acidobacteriota bacterium | reverse complement strand
CCATCATGCAGGTCTCCGGCGGCATCGTCATCGCCATGATCGGCTGGTCGCTGCTCAACCAGAAGGACAGCGCCCCCAGCCCCGAGAAGACGCAGGCAGCCATGCCAGCCGTCACCGAAGCCGAGATCGCCAGCCTCAAAGGCAAAGCCTTCTACCCCTTTACCTTTCCCATCACCGCAGGCCCCGGCACCCTCGTTGTCATGCTCACCCTCAGCATCCACGCTAAACAGCCTGCTCTCGCCCAGACCGCACTGGCCTACGCGGGTCTGCTCATTGCCATCCTCGTGCTAAGCGCCAGCGTCTACCTGTGTTACGCCTACGCACCCAAGATCGTCCACGCCATCTCGCCCACCACCGCCCACGGAATCCTTCGCGTCGTCGCCTTCATCCTCTTTTGCATCGGCATCCAAATCACCTGGAACGGCCTAAGCGACCTCATCCCTGCCTTACTCAGGACATAGAAGCTGCGAGTATACGACACCCTATCGTCTTCCCATGACCCAGCCCACCGCCCCACTCATCGCCATCATCGAAGACGAGGACCATCTCGCCCACGGCCTCATCTTCAATCTCGAAGCCGAAGGCTATCGCACGCATCACGAAGCTGACGGCAACGCCGCCCTCGTCTGGCTGCTCGACGCCACCGCTCCCTCCGCTCCAGACCCTCCCGCCGCCATCCTCCTCGACGTCATGCTCCCCGGCCGCGACGGCTTCTCCATCGTCAGCGCCCTGCGTCACGCCAACCGCCACACCCCCGTCCTCCTGCTCACCGCCCGCGGCCGGTCTGAAGACATCGTCGCAGGCTTCGCCGCCGGTGCCGACGACTACCTCCCCAAGCCCTTCGACCTCGCCGTCCTCTTCGCCCGCCTCACCGCCCTTCTCCGCCGCATGCACTGGCAAGCCGCCGCCGGCGCCCTCACCACACCCAGCCCCATCCCTACCCCTACCTGCACCCTCGCCGGCCACACCATCGATCTCGACGCCCTCGAGATCCGCACCACCGGCCAACACGAACCCACCATTCACCTCACCGTGATGGAGGCCGAACTCCTCCGTTACCTGCTCGACCATCCCCGCAAGATCGTCGCGCGCAAGGAGCTCCTCGAAAACGTCTGGCACGTCAAGGAAGACACCGACACCCGCGCCATCGACAACTTCATCGTCCGCCTCCGCCGCTACCTCGAACCCGATCCCGCCAAGCCCATCCACCTGCTCACCATCCGCGGCGTCGGCTACCGCTTCATCCCCGAAACCGAATAGGTCCCTCGTAATCGCATCGCACCGGCGCCTCTGCGTCGGGCGATGTTCGGCGTGCAAAGTCCCCTAACGCTGACGATATTCCGTTACGTGTGACGAAAATCACAGCCAACCCTGATCCCAATAGCAGATTGTTCACCAAACAAAGGTCAGCGTGTTTCCATCGTCAACCACGCGACCCTGATGGAGTTCCAGCCTGATGGCCACGTACCGCATCGGCTACACACGCAACTTCTTCTGTGTATAGTGGTGCGCACCAAACAACCTGATCCGTACTAGGAGTCAACACTCATGAGTCAGACCGCAATCCCAACCGTCCCTGCAAACATCAAGGTCGCCAACCCCGGTCCACTTGGACTCTTCGGCTTCGGCGTTACCACCTGTCTTCTATCCTCCATCAATGCCGGCCTCCTTCCGCCCGCAGCTCTTACTGCGGTTATTCCCCTCGCCTTCGCCTACGGCGGCACAGCGCAGTTCGTCGCTGGCATCATGGAGTTGCGTCTCGGCAACACCTTCGGCGGCGTCGCCTTCACGTCCTACGCCATGTTCTGGTGGTGGTTCTCGCTGATGGTCTGGACCGTGGGTGCCGGCTGGCTCAAACCCTCCGCTCCCAGCGGCGTCGCGACCGCTCTCCTCATATGGGGCGTCTTCTCCTTCCTCCTCTGGATCGTAACCTTCCGCCTCAACAAGATTCTCTGGAGCATCTTCCTCCTCCTCACCATCACCTTCTTCCTCCTAGCCGCCAAGGACTACGGCCTCGGCGATGTCTATGGCAAACTCGGCGGCTATGTCGGCCTGGCCACTGGGATCGATGCCATGCTCCTCGCATTCTTTGAGCTACTCAACGCGGTCGCCGGCTACACTGTCGTGCCGCTCGGCTCACCCATGATCGTCAACCCCTCGCTCACTGGCCGCATCGGCGTGGGAATCTAACCTCGAAACTTTTCGGAGAATTTTAATCTCGAAAAGTTGTCAACTAGAATGCGCCCGCGACCTAACCCTCGCGGGCGCATCATATTAATTATGTCGACTCTTACTCTTCGCATTGACAACATGCACTGCGGCTCCTGCATCCGCCGCGTCACGCAGACCATCAACGCTCAACCCGACACCCACGCCGAAGAGGTTCGCATCGGCAGCGCCCGCATCACCACCACCACCGCGCCCGACCAGATCCAGCAGGCACTCTCCGCCGCTGGCTTCCCCGCCTTCGTCGAAGCAACCGGAGCATGAGCGAGCAGACGCTCCATATCAAGGGCATGACCTGCGCCTCCTGCCAGATCCATGTCCAGCGCGCGCTCGAAGCCGTTCCCGGCGTCCAATCCGCCAACGTCAACCTCATGGCGCACACCGCGCAGATCGTCACCAGCGATGCCGCCGCCGCGCCCATCGACCCCAACGCCCTCATCACAGCCGTCCGCAACTCCGGCTACGACGCCTCCCTGCCCGCCGCCGAAGGCGAATCCCCCCACGACGACACCACCGAGAGCACCCGCCTCGGTCTGCGCACCATCCTCGCTCTCCTCGCGGGAGCCGTCGCCATGCTGCTCTCCATGCCGCTGATGATGGCCTCCGCAACCAGCACCGATCCACTTCTCCACACCCTCGCCAAAGCCCTCGCGCCGCTCATGCCCTCGATCCTCATGGATCTCCCCGCGCAGCCCATCCGCTGGGTTCTCTGCGCGCTCGCTCTCGCCACCATGATCTTCGCCGCGCCCGAGATCTACACCGCCGCCTTCCGCGCCGCGCGTCACCGCACCACCAACATGAACACCCTCGTCACGATCGGAACTCTGGCCGCCTTCACCTCCTCTTTCGCCGCCACCATCGCGCCCGCCTACTTCACCCGCCACGGCCTCTCCTCCGACGTCTACTACGAAGCCGTCGTCCTCATCCTCGCCTTTCTCCTCACCGGCCGCTGGCTCGAAGCCCGCGCCCGCGCCCGCGCCACCAGCGCCCTCCGCGGCTTCGCCCAACTCGAATCCGCCGACGCCCGCCTCCTTGACCTCCCGCCCAACTCCACCGACTACGCCTCCGCCCCCGAGACCCTCCTTCCCCTCTCCGCCATCGAGCGCGGCGACCTCGTCCGCGTCCTCCCCGGCGACCGCATCCCCCTCGACGGCCTCATTCTCCACGGCCGCAGCTCCATCGACGAGTCCATGCTCACCGGCGAGCCTCTCCCCGTCACCCGCTCCATCGGCGACCACGTCTCCGGCGGCACCCTCAACCTCGACGGCCCGCTCGTCCTCCGCGCCACCGCCGTCGGCGCAGCCTCCACCCTCGCCCAGATGCAGCGCCTTCTCGCCCAGGCCCAATCCAGCCGCGCTCCCATGCAGCGCCTCGCCGACCGCGCCTCTGCCATCTTCGTCCCCACCGTCCTCGCCCTCGCTGCCCTCACCTTCACCATCTGGTTCATCGCCGGCAACACCAACGGCCATCACGAAGGCTTCAGCCGCGCCCTCTCCATCGCCATAGCGGTCCTCATCATCGCCTGCCCCTGCGCCATGGGCCTGGCCGTCCCCGCAGCCATCACCGTCTCGCTCGGCCGCGCCGCCCAATCCGGCCTCCTCATCAAGGGCGGCGAAGTCCTCGAGCGTCTAGCCACAGTAGACAGCATCGCCCTCGACAAGACCGGAACCCTCACCGAAGGCCGTCCCCAGATCGCCGCCTTCGTCCTCGCCCGCAGCGCAACCCTCCCCGCCGAAACCCTCCTAGCCTACGCCGCCGCCGCCGAACGCCTCTCCACCCACCCCCTCGCCCAGGCCGTCGTCACCTACGCCGAACTGCACCCCAACGCTGCAACCGCGCCCACCATCGAAGACCACATCACCCTCCCCGGCACCGGCCTCACCGCCACCATCCACACCTCCGACAGCACGGCCCACAGGCTCTCCCTCGGCAACGCCGCACTTCTCACCTCCGCCCCACCCGCCGAACTCCTCGCGCCCCCCGACCTCGCCCGAGCCACACCCCTCTATCTCCTCCTCAATGACATTCCCCAAGCCGTCTTCTTCGCCACCGACGAACTCCGCCCCTCCGCCCGCGAAGCCATCGCCCAACTCAACGCCCTGCACATCCACCCCGTCCTCCTCACCGGCGACATCGCCGCCTCCGCCTCTCCCATCGCCCACGCCGCCGGCATCGAGGACGTCCAGGCCCATCTCCTTCCCGCCGAAAAACTCACCGCCATCCGCGCCCTCCAGACCGCCGGCCACAAGGTCGCCATGGTCGGCGACGGCATCAACGACGCCGCTGCCCTCGCCCAATCCGACGCCGGCCTCGCCATGGCCTCCGGCTCCGACCTCGCCCGCGAAGCCGGCGACATCCTGCTCCTCCACCACGACCTCCGCCTCATCCCGCTCGCCATCCAGATCGCCCGCCGCACCGTCCACATCATGCGCGAGAACCTCGGCTGGGCCGTCATCTACAACCTCATCGGCCTTCCTCTGGCCGCCGGCGCCCTCTACCCCCACTTCCACATCCTCCTCAGCCCCATCCTGGCCTCTGCCGCCATGGCCCTAAGCTCCGTCAGCGTCCTCACCAACTCCCTCCGCCTCCGCAGCCTTCCCCACTGAGAGCCGACAACCGTCCCTCCGCGATACACTCAAATCACCGCCTCCCGCGGATCAAACGTGCGCATCTTTACTCGCTACATCCTCCGCGAAATCACCGGCTACGCTCTCCTCGGCGGCGTGCTGTTCACCTTCATTCTGTTCATGCGTTACCTGCTCCCGCTCATGGAGCTAACGGTCCGCGGCGTCGCCTCCCCGCTCGACATCCTCCGTCTCATCGCCTATCTGCTGCCGAGCTTCCTCTCTTTCACCATCCCTATGTCCGTGCTGGTCGGCATTCTCCTCGGCCTCAGCCGCCTCGCAGCCGACAGCGAAGTCACCGCCATGCGTGCCAGCGGCCTAGGCGTCTTCACCTTCGTACGCATCGTCAGCATCTTTGCCGTCTGCTTCTGGGCGCTCGGTCTGGTCAACTCCCTCGTCATCGCCCCCCGCGCCGCCCAGGCTCTCCTCCACTACGAAGACGTCAGCAAGACCAGCCAGGCCACCGTCCAGATCCAGCCCCGCGTCTTTTACGAGGACTTCAAAAACTACGTCCTCTACGCTCAGGACGTCATCCCCGGTGCCGGCGGCACCGCCATCTGGCGTCACGTCTTCCTCGCAGACCTCACCAAGCCCGCCAGCCCCCACATCATCACCGCCAACGAGGCCACCGTCCTCAGCGGAGGTCCCCAGACCCTCCGTCTCGACCTCTCCAACGGCAGCCGCCACGACATCTCCCTCTCCACCCCCGACCAGTACGACATCTCCACCTTCCTCACCACCGAACTCCCCATGCAGACCGGCCAGCAGGAGGACGACTCCCACCTCAGCCGCCGCGACACCCCCATGCACGCGCTCTCCCTGCGCGACCTCTGGGCCCTCGCCCACACTCCCGGTCCTGCTGGGGTGGGTGCTGCGCGTCCCTACCTCATCGAACTCCACGACCGCATCGCCTTCCCCACCGCCTGCCTGGTCCTGATGCTGGTCGGTGTCCCCATCGGTCTATCCTCCAAGCGCGGCGGCAAAGGTGCAGGCTTCGTCGTCACCCTCGGCCTCGTCTTCGTCTACTACTTCCTCTCCTCGGTCGGCATCGCTCTCGCCCGCCAGGACAAGGTCCCACCCGCGCTCGGCGTCTGGGGCGCCAACATCGTCTTCGCCATCGCCGGCCTCATTCTCCTCCAGCAGCTCTCCCGCGGCGGCGCCATCCTCGAACTCTTCGCCAGCATCGGCCACGGCTTCACCAAACTCCTCGACCGCATCCGCCACAAACGCACCTCGATCCAGCAACCCAGCACCCTCCACATCGGCGACGGCGCCCTCATGCAGCGCATCCGCCGCTCCCTCCGCATCCGTTTCCCCCTCATCCTCGACGAGTACGTCATGGGCAGCTTCCTCCGCAACTTCGCCCTCGTCCTCGTCAGCCTCGTCATCCTCTTCGTCATCTTCACCTTCTTCGAGCTCATCGGCGACATCCTCCGCTACCGCACCCCGCTCTCCATCGTCGGCGACTACCTCCTCAACCTCATCCCCTTCATCCTCAACTCCATCCTTCCCCTCTGCGCCCTCGTGGCCGTGCTCATCACCTTCGGCGCGCTCAATCGCAACAGCGAACTCACCGCCATGAAGGCCACCGGCATCAGCCTCTACCGCATCGTCGCACCCATGCTCGTCGTCGCCACCCTGCTCTCGGCCCTGCTCTTCGTCTTCGACGAGACCTATCTCCCCGCCGCCAACCGCCGCCAGGAATCTCTGCTCTCCGTCATCAAGGGCAAGCCCGCCCAGACCTTCCTTCGCCCCGATAGAAAATGGATGTCAGGCCAGACAGGCAACTCCACCCCCGGTCACGCCACCGGAAACAACGAGCCCACACGAATCTTCTACTACCAGTTCTTCGATCCCGACCGCAACGTCTTCGCCAACCTCACCGTCTTCGAGTTTCAGCCCGGCACCTTCAACCTCACTCGCCGCATCTTCGCCCAGTCCGTCCGCTGGGACGACAAGCTCAACGACTGGGTCTTCGAAGACGGCTGGCAGCGCACCTTCCACGGCGAATCCATCTCCAGCTATCAGCCCTTCACCGTCGCCACCTTCCCCGAGATCCACGAGCAACCCAGCTACTTCAAAAAAGAGGACC
>JAJXYW010000018.1 GCA_021780415.1 Acidobacteriota bacterium | reverse complement strand
CCATCATGCAGGTCTCCGGCGGCATCGTCATCGCCATGATCGGCTGGTCGCTGCTCAACCAGAAGGACAGCGCCCCCAGCCCCGAGAAGACGCAGGCAGCCATGCCAGCCGTCACCGAAGCCGAGATTGCCAGCCTCAAAGGCAAAGCCTTCTACCCTTTCACATTTCCCATCACCGCGGGCCCCGGAACCCTCGTCGTCATGCTCACGCTCAGCATCCACGCCAGGCAGCCAGCCCTCGCCCAGACCGCGTTTGCCTACTCCGGTCTCCTGCTTGCCATCCTCTTTCTCAGCGCCAGCGTTTACGTCTGCTACGCCTACGCACCCAAGATCGTCCACGCCATCTCGCCCACCACCGCCCACGGAATCCTTCGCGTCGTCGCCTTCATCCTCTTCTGCATCGGCATCCAAATCACATGGAACGGCCTAAGCGATCTCATCCCGTCCTTACTGAGAACATAGAAGCTCCGCATTCAACCCCGCCACCATCCCGCCGACATTCGTCCTCCCATGACCAAGCCCTCAGCTCCACTCATCGCAATCATCGAAGACGAAGAACATCTCGCCCACGGCCTCATCTTCAATCTCGAAGCCGACGGTTATCGCACGCACCACGAAGCCGACGGCGACGCCGCCCTCGCCTGGCTACTCGACGCCACAGCTCCCGCCGCCGCAGATCCACCCGCAGCCGTCCTCCTCGACGTCATGCTCCCCGGCCGCGACGGATTCTCCATCGTCGCCGCGCTTCGTCAAGCTGGCCGCCGCACCCCAGTCCTCCTGCTCACCGCCCGCGGCCGCACCGAAGACATCGTCGCAGGCTTCGCCGCCGGCGCCGACGACTACCTCCCCAAGCCCTTCGACCTCGCCGTCCTCTTCGCCCGCCTTACCGCCCTTCTTCGCCGCGTGCACTGGCAAACCTCCGCCGAAACCTCCGCCAAGACCATCCCCACCCCAACTCCCATCTGCACCCTGGCCGGCCACATCATCGATCTCGATGCCCTCGAGATCCGCACCACCGACCAACCCGAACCCACCATTCACCTCACCGTGATGGAAGCCGAACTCCTCCGCTATCTCCTCGACCATCCCCGCAAGATCATCGCGCGCAAGGAACTGCTCGAAAACGTCTGGCACGTCAAAGAAGACACCGACACCCGCGCCATCGACAACTTCATCGTCCGCCTCCGCCGCTACCTCGAGCCCGACCCCTCCCGGCCCATCCACTTCCTCACCATCCGCGGCATCGGCTACCGCTTCATCCCCGCCCCCGAATAGGCCTTCCTCCATCACAGCGCACCTGCCCTCGACGCCGGGCGATGTTCGGTGCGCAGACTCCTGCCCCCGACAATATTCCGTGATCTGTGACAAGAATCACAGCCAACCCTGATTCCGATAGCAGATCGTTCCCCAAACAAAGGTCAGCGTGTTTCCGTCGTCGACTACGCAACCGTAATTGAAGTTTGGCCACAAAGCCACGCACCTCATTCGTCTCACTCGAAACCGCTTCTGTGTATAGTGGTGCGCACCAAACAACCTGATCCTTACTAGGAGTCAACAGAAATGAGTCAGACCGCAATCCCCACCGTTCCCGCTAATATCAAGGTCGCCAATCCCGGTCCACTCGGACTCTTCGGCTTTGGCGTCACCACCTGCCTCCTCTCCTCCATCAACGCCGGCCTCCTTCCGCCCGCAGCGCTTACCGCGGTCATCCCTCTCGCCTTCGCGTTTGGCGGCACCGCGCAGTTCGTCGCTGGCATCATGGAGTTGCGTCTCGGTAACACCTTCGGCGGCGTCGCTTTCACCTCCTACGCCATGTTCTGGTGGTGGTTCTCGCTGATGATCTGGACCGTTGGCGCCGGCTGGCTCAAACCACCCGCTCCCACTGGCGTAGCCACCGCTCTCCTCCTCTGGGGCGTCTTCTCCTTGCTCCTCTGGCTCGTTACCTTCCGCCTCAACAAGATCCTCTGGAGCATCTTCCTTCTCCTCACCATCACCTTCTTTCTGCTCGCCGCCAAGGACTTCGGCCTCGGCGACGTCTACGGCAAGCTCGGCGGCTACGCCGGCCTCGCCACGGGCATCGACGCCATGCTGCTCGCCTTCTTCGAACTCCTCAACGCGGTCGCCGGCTACACCGTCGTTCCGCTCGGTTCGCCCATCATCATCAACCCCTCCCTCGCTGGCCGCATCGGCGTGGGCATCTAACCTGAGAACTTCGCAAAAACCTAATCTGAATCATTCTTGCTGATAACCATGCGCTCGCGACTTCTTCGTCGCGGGCGCATCATATTTGTATGGCGACTTTAAACTTTCGTATCGACAACATGCACTGCGGCTCCTGCGTCCGCCGCGTCACGCAGACCATCAACGCTCAACCCGACACTCACGCCGAAGAGGTTCGTATCGGCAGCGCACGCCTCACCACATCTGCCGCACCCGAGCAGATCCAGCAGGCGCTCACCGCAGCCGGCTTCCCCGCCTTTGTCGAAACAACCGGGGCATGAGCGAGCAGACGCTACAGATCAAGGGCATGACCTGCGCCTCCTGCCAGATCCATGTCCAGCGTGCGCTTGAGGCAGTTCCCGGCGTCCAATCCGCCAGCGTCAACCTCATGGCGCACACCGCGCAGATCGTCACCAGCGACACCGCACCCCTCAGCACCGACACCCTCATCACCGCCGTCCGCAACTCCGGCTACGACGCCTCCCTGCCCGCCGCCGAAGGCGAATCCCACCACGACGAGTCCACCGAGAGCACGCGCCTCGGCCTTCGCACCGTCCTTGCTCTCCTCGCCGGCGCCATCGCCATGCTGCTCTCCATGCCGCTGATGATGGCCTCCACCACCAGCGGCGACCCGCTCCTCAACGCCCTCGCCAAAGCCCTCGCGCCGCTCATGCCCGCGGCTCTCATGGTGCTCCCCGCGCAGCCCATCCGCTGGGTTCTCTGCGCCATCGCTCTCGCCACCATGATCTTCGCCGCGCCCGAGATCTACACCGCCGCCTTCCGCGCCGCGCGTCACCGCACCACCAACATGAACACCCTGGTCACGCTCGGAACCATCGCCGCCTTCACCTCCTCCTTCGCCGCCACCATCGCGCCCGCCTACTTCGCCCGCCACGGCCTCTCCTCAGACGTCTACTACGAAGCCGTCGTCCTCATCCTCGCCTTCCTCCTCACCGGCCGGTGGCTCGAAGCCCGCGCCCGCGCCCGCGCCACCAGCGCCCTCCGCGGCTTCGCCCAACTCGAATCCGCCGACGCCCGCCTCCTGGATCTCCCACCCAACTCCACCGACTACGCATCGGCCCCCGAGACCCTCCTTCCCCTCTCCGCCATCGAGCGCGGCGACATCATCCGCGTCCTTCCCGGCGACCGCATCCCCCTCGACGGCCTCATCCTCCACGGCCGCAGCTCCATCGACGAGTCCATGCTCACCGGCGAACCCCTCCCCGTCACGCGTTCCATCGGCGACAATGTCTCCGGCGGCACCCTCAACCTCGACGGCCCAATCGTTCTCCGTGCCACCGCCGTAGGCGCAGCCTCCACGCTCGCCCAGATGCAGCGCCTTCTCGCCCAGGCCCAATCCAGCCGAGCTCCCATGCAGCGCCTCGCCGACCGCGCCAGCGCCATCTTCGTCCCCACCGTCCTCGCCATCGCCGCCCTCACCTTCACCGTCTGGTCCATCGCCGAAAACATCGGAGGCCGCCACGAAGGCTTCAGCCGCGCCCTCTCCATCGCCATCGCGGTCCTCATCATCGCCTGCCCCTGCGCGATGGGGCTGGCCGTCCCCGCCGCCATCACCGTCTCGCTCGGCCGCGCCGCGCAGTCCGGCCTGCTCATCAAAGGCGGCGAAGCCCTCGAGCGTCTGGCCGCCGTCGATACCATCGCCCTCGACAAGACCGGGACCCTCACCGAAGGTCGTCCCCAGATCGCCGCCTTCGTCCTCGCCTCCAACGCAACCCTCCCCGCCGCAACTCTCCTCGCCTACGCCGCCGCTGCCGAACGCCTCTCCACACACCCTCTCGCCCAGGCCGTCGTCACCTACGCCGAACTGCATCCCAATCCCGCAGCCGCGCCCGTCATCGAAGACCACCTCACCCTCCCCGGCACCGGCCTCACCGCCACCATCCGCAACTCCGACAGCACAGCCCACAATCTAGCCCTCGGCAACGCCGCACTCCTCACCTCCGCCCCACCCGCCGAACTCCTCGCGCCCCCCGACCTCGCCCGCGCCACTCCCCTCTATCTCCTCCTCGACGGCATCCCGCAGGCCGTCTTCTTCGCCACCGACGAACTCCGCGCCTCCGCCCCCCAGACCATCGCCCAACTGAACGCCCTGCGCGTCCACCCCATCCTCCTCACCGGCGACATCGCCGCCTCCGCCGCGCCCATCGCCCACGCCGCCGGCATCACCAGTCCCACCGACGTCCTCGCACATCTCCTCCCCGCCGAAAAACTCACCGCCATCCGCACCCTGCAATCCGTCGGCAACAAGGTCGCCATGGTCGGCGACGGTATCAACGACGCCGCGGCCCTGGCCCAATCCGATGCCGGCCTCGCCATGGCCTCCGGCTCCGACCTCGCCCGCGAAGCCGGCGACATCCTGCTCCTCCACCACGACCTCCGCCTCATCCCGCTCGCCATCCAGATCGCCCGCCGCACCACGCTCATCATGCGCGAGAACCTTGGCTGGGCGGTCATCTACAACCTCATCGGCCTCCCACTCGCGGCCGGCGTCCTCTACCCTCACTTCCACATCCTGCTCAGCCCCATCCTGGCCTCCGCCGCCATGGCTCTAAGCTCCGTCAGCGTCCTCACCAACTCCCTCCGTCTCCGCCGCCTTCCCTCCAGGCCCATCTGAGATCTCGCAACAGATAACCACCTCTCCCGCGATACACTCAAATCACCGCCTCCCGCGGATCAAACGTGCGCATTTTTACTCGCTACATCCTCCGCGAAATCACCGGCTACGCACTCCTCGGCGGCGTGCTCTTCACCTTCATTCTGTTCATGCGTTACCTGCTCCCGCTCATGGAGCTAACGGTCCGCGGCGTCGCCTCCCCGCTCGACATCTTTCGTCTCATCGCCTATCTGCTCCCAAGCTTCCTCTCCTTCACTATTCCCATGGCAGTCCTGGTCGGCATCCTCCTCGGCCTCAGCCGCCTCGCAGCCGACAGTGAAGTCACCGCCATGCGTGCCAGCGGCGTCGGCGTCTTCACCTTTGTCCGCATCGTCAGCCTCTTCGCCGTCTTCTTCTGGGCTCTCGGTCTCGTCAACTCCCTCGTCATCGCCCCCCGCGCCGCCCGTGCTCTCCTCCACTACGAAGACGTCAGCAAGACCAGCCAGGCCACCGTCGAGATCCAGCCCCGCGTCTTCTACGAGGACTTCAAAAACTACGTCCTCTACGCCCAGGACGTCATCCCCGGCGCCGGCGGCACCGCCATCTGGCGTCACGTCTTCCTCGCCGACCTCACCAAGCCCGCCAACCCCCACATCATCACCGCCAACGAGGCCACCGTCCTCAGCGGAGGCCCTCAGACCCTCCGTCTCGACCTCGCCAACGGCAGCCGCCACGACATCTCCCTCTCTAACCCCGACCAGTACGACATCTCCACCTTCCTCTCCACCGAACTCCCCATGCAGACCGGCCAGCAGGAAGACGATTCGCATCTCAGCCGCCGCGACACTCCCATGCACGCGCTCTCCCTGCGCGACCTCTGGACCCTCGCCCACACCCCAGGACCTGCCGGGGTGAGTGCCACTCGCCCCTACCTCATCGAGTTCCACGACCGCATCGCTTTCCCCACCGCCTGTCTGGTCCTCATGCTGGTCGGCGTCCCCATCGGCCTCTCCTCCAAGCGCGGAGGCAAGGGTGCAGGTTTCGTCGTCACCCTCGGCCTCGTCTTCGTCTACTACTTCCTCTCCTCGGTCGGCATCGCTCTAGCACGCCAGGGCAAACTACCTCCCGTCCTCGGTGTCTGGGGCGCCAACATCATCTTCGCCCTCGCCGGCCTGCTGCTCATCCAGCAACTCTCCCGCGGCGGCGCCGTCCTCGAACTCTTCGCCGGCATCGGCCACGGCTTCACCAAACTCCTCGACCGCATCCGCCACAAGCGCACCCTCGCCAATCCCCCCAGCGCCCTCCACCTCGGCGACGGCGCCCTCATGCAGCGCATCCGCCGCTCCCTCCGCATCCGTTTCCCCCTCATCCTCGACGAGTACGTCATGGGCAGCTTCCTCCGCAACTTCGCCCTCGTCCTCGTCAGCCTCATCATTCTCTTCATCATCTTCACCTTCTTCGAACTCATCGGCGACATCCTTCGCTACCGCACCCCGCTCTCCATCGTCGGCGATTACCTTCTCAACCTCATCCCCTTCATCCTCAACTCCATCCTTCCTCTCTGCGCCCTCGTGGCCGTGCTCATCACCTTCGGCGCGCTCAACCGCACCAGCGAACTCACCGCCATGAAGGCCACCGGCATCAGCCTCTACCGCATCGTCGCCCCCATGCTCGTCGTCGCGGCCCTGCTCTCGGCCCTCCTCTTCGTCTTCGACGAAACCTACCTCCCCGCCGCCAACCGCCGCCAGGAATCGCTCCTCTCCGTCATCAAAGGCAAGCCTGCCCAGACATTCCTCCGCCCCGATAGAAAGTGGATGTCAGGCCAGACCGGCAACTCCACCCCCGGTCACACCAGCGGAAACAACGAGCCCACACGAATCTTCTACTACCAGTTCTTCGATCCCGACCGCAACGTCTTCGCCAACCTCACCGTCTTCGAATTTCAGCCCGGCACCTTCAACCTCACTCGCCGCATCTTCGCTCAGTCCGTCCGCTGGGACGACAAGCTCAATGACTGGGTCTTCGAAGACGGCTGGCAGCGCACCTTCCACGGCGAATCCATCTCCAGCTATCAGCCCTTCACCGTCGCCACCTTCCCCGAGATCCACGAGCAACCCAGCTACTTCAAAAAAGAGGACC
>JAJXYW010000002.1 GCA_021780415.1 Acidobacteriota bacterium | reverse complement strand
GCTCCGGCAGCCACGCGTCGTAGAAGTCCCGCGAGGCGTGCTCCGCCTTCGGCACCCCCCGCGGCGGCCGCAGCACCGTCCCCAGCCTCAGCCCCTCGCCCGCCGCCCTCGGGCTTCCCAGCCGCACCACCCGGATCGCCATGGGAACCTCCATTCGTGGAATCGGCTCCCAGAGTCTGGCATCGTCCCAGCCGTCTATCAAGTGGAGCCTGCGGTCATCCGCCGGCGCGGGGAGGATTGGCCCGGCCGCGGTTCACTCGATGGACCGGTCGGCGGGCAGTGGGCGGTCCAAGCGGAATGCCGCCTCGACCGACTGGTTGACGATTCTCAGAAAGGTGGAAGGCCAGTACAGCGCTTGCCCTCGGCTCCCCGTGGAGAGGAGCTTTCTGCCAGCGGCCAGTGCCGTTGCCGCGGTGGCCCGGCTTCCCGGTGTCACCGCGCACAGTGCGCCCTCCTGAACGAGGGCCGGATCGCCCGCCACCGGAAGGATAGAGCCGCGTACGCACTGGGTGATGACGTAGCGCAGACGGTCGGGATTGGACATGGGCGGGGAGGGCAGGATCAGGAGCGCGCCGTACCCCCCGTTCATGATGGAGCGCACCACCTCCTCGATCACGGGCGCCTCGTTGAGCTCTATGCTGCTGGGATCAAAGCCCGCCTCCTTCAGCCTGGCGAGAAGCGGCCGCACCGAGGCGTCGTGCATATCCGAGTAAAGCACCGCCAGTTTCCGGACGGGACGCACCGAGTTGAGGAGCTGGAAGAGCCCCTGCGGCGAGCCCCAGGCGGCAACCCCCACCATGCAGTCGTCTTCGATGAAGCCCTCGTTCTCGGGAAAAGGAACGCCCGCATAGATCAGCCAAGCCTTGGGAAGGACCGACCGAGCGCTCCTCGTGGCGAATGCGCCGTAGGTGAACACGAGCCGCGGCTTCAGTTCGCGCAGACGCGCCAGGGAATCCCCGGGATCGAGCGGGACCAAGGGTACCTTGACCACCTGTCCCAACCAGCCCGCCTCCGCCGGGGCCAAGGCCTCGATGGAATCGGCGAAGGAGGTGGCCCCGGAAAGTGCCGGGGGGTAGAAGATGACGGCTGCGGCAGCGCGGGCCTGGTGGGCCGCCATCGCGGTGAGGAACAGCACGGAGAGAAGGATGAGCCGGTTCATCGGGACCTCCTGCCGCTCTCGGCGGCGCCAAGCGCAAGCATCCCGCGGGTCCGTTGCGAGACCGTGTCAAGCTGGCTTCAAGGTGGACACCGGGAGTGCCTCGGGACGGCGCGAGGATCTCCGGGCCGTTCTCGCTGCGCTCGGTCCGGTTTCCTGTCCACTCGGGCGTCAGGAGCTTCCGCGGCGCAGATCCCCAGGCTAGGCTCGGGTCTCTGATTCGAAACGCAGCCGAAAGAGGGGAGCCAAGATCGCACCCCATCCTTAAGGCGGAAGGGGACCCCATGAACGGCCTGAATATCGAAACGCTCGTCGAGCAGAGGAACCCGGATCTCTACCGAAGGATCCCGCGCTTCGCCCACAGGTGGCTCTTCGGCTTCCTGGACCGGGCTTTGCGGCTTCGCGACGTGCGGGCCTTCTGCACCCGTTCCGAGGGCCAGCGCGGCGTGGAGCTGTTGGACGAGGCCCTGGACTTCCTGGACGTCTCCTTCAGCCTGACTCTGCGCCACCGCAGGCGCATTCCCTCCGAGGGCCGCCTCGTCGTCGTGGCCAACCATCCCCTCGGCGGCGTGGACGCCCTGGCTCTCCTGAGGGCTTTACTGGAGGTGCGCCCCGACGTCTGGATTGTGGCGAACGACGTGCTCACGGTGCTCCCGGGCCTCTCGGAGTTCATGCTCCCCGTGGACCTCTTTTCCGGGAGGAGGCAGAAGTCCGGCCTTCTCGCCATCGAGCAGACCCTGGAGAGGGAGGGGGCCGTCGTCTTCTTCCCTGCGGCCGAGGTCGACCGACCTACCTGGCGCGGCGTGCAGGAGGGTCCCTGGCAGAAGGGCCCCGTCCATTTTGCCCGCAAGTGCAGTGCCCCCGTCCTGCCCGTGTGGGTGGGCGGCCGTAACTCCCGCCTCTTCTATGCCGCGTCGCTCCTCAGCCGCCGGCTCTCCATGCTCCTCCTCCCGCGCGAACTCTTCAGCCAGCGCGGCTGCACCATCGTCCTCAAGGTCGGCGACCCGATCCCCGCCTCAGCCTTCGCTCCCGGTGCCCTCGGCGCCAAGGTCCTCACCGGCCTCCTCCGCCGCCATGTACAGAAAATCGGGCAGGGAAAGCGCGGCCTCTTCCGCACCGAGACCTGCATCGTCCATCCCGTGGAGCGCAGGGCGCTCCTCGCCGAGCTGGCGGCGGCCGAGCTCCTCGGAACCACGGACGACGGCAAACGAATCCTGCTGGCCGGCGGCGAATCGAGGGCCGTCTTGCGGGAGATCGGCCGCCTGCGCGAGCTGACCTTCCGGCGCGTGGGCGAGGGGACGGGCCAGCGGCTCGACCTGGACGACTTCGACCCGCACTACCGGCACATTGTCCTCTGGGACGAGCGCGAGCTCGAGGTCGCCGGGGCCTACCGGCTGGCTCCCTGCGCCGAGGTGATGGCCGAGAGGGGACTGGCGGGCCTCTACGCCGCCTCTCTGTTCGCCCTCTCGCCCGCCGTCCAGGCTCTCCTGCCCTCAGCCATCGAGCTGGGGCGCAGCTTCGTCCAGCCCCGCTACTGGAACAGTCGTGCCCTCGACAGCCTCTGGCAGGGCATCGGCGCCTACCTCGCCGCCCACCCCGAGATCCGCACCCTGTTCGGCTGCGTGAGCATCAGCAACAGCTACCCAGAGCCCGCCAAGGACCTGATCGTCCGCTTCTACCGGACATGGTTCGGCGCCGAAGAGGGTGCCGTCGTCTCGCCGCACCCCTACGTCATGACGAAGGCCCGGGAGCAGTGGGCCGCGGCGCTCCTGCCGGGCCGGAACTACCGCGCCGAGCTGCGCGTCCTGAAAGAGACGCTGCGGGAGCACGGCTGCGCCGTTCCCACCCTTTACAAACAGTACGCCGAGCTCTGCACCTGGGGAGGCGTGAAATTTCTGGGCTTCGGTGTGGACCCCAACTTCGGCCACTGCGTGGACGGGTTCCTCGTCGTGGACGTGGCGGCGATCACCCCCGAGAAGCGCGCGCGCTACATCGAGGCCGCCCGCCTCGCCTCCGAGCGCCGGGGGCTCCAGGCCTCTTGACGGGGAGCCGGAGGAGGGTGCGGTCCGTCGGCTCCCGGAAGGTCGTCTCCGCGGTGCCGCCCGCTGGTCCGAGCGCCCGGCGTGGCACTCCGCTCTGAAAAGGGAGATGGCATGAAAGGGCTGGGTCTTCCCGAGAGAGGCGCGCGCTTCCTGTTGATGCGCCGGACGCTGCTTCGGCAGGTGGACCTCTTCCTCGTCCTGTGGAGCGCGGCATTCCTGGCGCTGGCCGCGTACGGCAGTGGAAGGGCCGGCATTCGGGGGGAGTTCATGGACGCGCTGCTGGAGCGGCCCGTCTTCGCCCTGATTCTTTTCGCGGTGGGGGCGGTCGTGGCCTTGACGCTACGGCTCTGGTTGCGGTGGAGGGACTTCGTACTCGTGACCGACTACCGCAGCTACTTCTTCGCGGCGGCCGGCACGCAGATCGTCCTCTGTCGCCGAGTGAAGCTGCGAAGCTTCCGCGAGGACCTCGACGGCATCCTGCTGGACTCCGAGGAGGGACAGGCCCGCGTCGCCGGTCCGGCGGAGCTCCTCGTCACGATCCACAACATCCTCATGGTCTGGCAGAACCTCGAAGGCCGACCCGCCGATCCCGCCCACACCCCTCCGTGGACCCTGAACCGCCGCTGAAAGCGGCGTCCCGATATCGCCTCTTCAACGATCCCGCCGCAATTTCGGCCCCTCGGCGTACCGTACCAGCTCCAAGAGACAAGGATTCACCGCGGACGCGCAGAGGGCGCGGAGAGTGACGAGGTTAGGAAGCGAGAAGGGCTGGGGCTTGTGGGACCGAGATGAGGGGATGAGGTGATGAGGAGATGAGGGCGCGGGGGAGGCCTTCGAAGGCGGGAAGGCCGCCGCTCTCGTCAGCCCGCGCCGGTCGCTGTCATCCTGAGGGCCGCTTCGAAGCCCTTCCCCCGAAGGATCTCGACCATCGAGGGTGCGGGGCCGTCGTCCGAGATCCTTCAGGGGAGAAGCCTCGAAGGAGCCTTCAGGATGACGTAGACGCTATGGGGTGCGGGGCGAGAGGCCGGGGGGAGGTCTTCGAAGGCGGCTCGTTGAACGGCTCCCTTCTTCGACCCTTTGCCCCCTTACCCGTGTAGGAGCGCTCTCCAGAGCGCGATGCTTCGACCAGGGAGGGCCGTGCTAGGCCACAAGGGCATGTCGCCTGACACGCCGCCATGCGAGGTCTGGACGCGCCAACCGTCCTGTGCTACAAGGGCCTTGGGGATGGCGGGGGTTTCCGTGAAAACGTGTTATACGACACCAGCCCTTCGTACTTGCCGTCGCAAGACGCATAACGGGCGTTAGGTGGTCTTAAGAGAGGTACCCATGAAGCTGAATCGCGCTGCGCTTAAGAAGGCGTGTCTCGAAGTAGCTCACAACATTCTATGGCAAAAGGGCCCTGTCCCTGTTGAGCCCATAGAAGCACTGGCGTCGAGACTCTTCACCATCGCGCTAGAGCACGAGGAATTCATGGTGACCTTTAAGCGCGATCCAAATATCATCACTCGTGCCGTAAGCTACTTAGCATGGGCACACGCAATTCCACCAATGAAGGACGACACTTACTGGTTCAGCAACATGTTAGAGGTCTTGATTGAATTGACTTGCCCAAATCACATCGGAAACCCGAGAAGCGAGAAATTTTACAAAGATCTAGAAACAGGCATGAGGGTCGCCAGGGCTGGATACTCTGAGTGGGAAGAAAGCTAGATAGCCGCGTGAATATCGGCAGGGCAACCTAACAAGCCATGGCAGCGGACCGAATCACCGGGTTGCCTCTCACAATGCCCTTTGTGGGCTTTTCCGCTGTATCGTGGGCTCATGTTGAACCAGGTTGCCCGGTCCGCTGCACGCCGGCGTTAGGTGCGAGGACTAATGACGTACAGAGTGATCTACCACGATGGTCCCGCAGTTGACCTCAAGACGAAGGTCAAGGCCGGCTATGCAACCATGACCGATGAAGCCCTAGTCATAGAAGGCAAGACGACATCGGAGGTTCCGTATCGCAGTATTACCTCGGTAGACCTATTCAGGCTTCATGGTCTAGGGCGAATGATCAAGATCGACCATTCGTCCGGTGTGCTATTCGTCTCGGTTGTCCGAATTAACATCGCTGGCTACTTCGTGATCATCAACTTTGTAAGGACAGGCTATTTACATGAAGAACTTAGAGCAAAGACGACTTGCACCTAACATCGCGTTGCTGCGGACCGGTCCATCGTGTTCAATAATTCGCAAGGCATCGTGATGGTTCGGGCGCAGTTGCCCGGCCCGCTGAACGCTAGCGTTGGGGGCCTGATGCGGAGCCGCACGAGGAGGGGCTTCGGTGACCGACGCGGAGAGGCGGAATGGGGCGGTGGTGAGAGGGTACTTCGACGGCTGCACCTGATCGGGCCGCGGAGCGGCCGCTGACCGGGCCCGGAAGGATGGGGAGGAGGGCACCGTGGGCGGCGAACGGGGGGCGCCTTAGGCGAAGGGCGTTACGGCTGACGCAACTGAGGCTGCTTACGCAGTAGCGCAGACAATAGGAAATCAAGCGGGGGGGCAAGCGGCGGCGCGGCGTTGCGCATCCCACCGCGCGGATGGCACACGAGAGAGATTATTGTGGGGAGGGATCATGCTGATTCGAAGGGAAACACCGGGGGATTTCGAGGCGATCACCGAGGTGACGGTGGCGGCGTTTAACACGCTGCCCATCAGCCGGCACACGGAGCAGTTCATCATCAGGGAGCTGCGGACGGCAGGGGCGATGACGCTCTCGCTGGTGGCGGAGGAGGAGGGGCGGGTGGTGGGCCACGTGGCCTTTTCGCCCGTGATCTTCTCGGACGGCTCGCCGGACTGGTACGGCGTCGGGCCCGTGTCGGTGCTGCCGGAGCGCCAGCGGCGCGGCATCGGCAGCGCGCTCATGGAAGAGGGGATGTCCCTCCTGAAGAAGGAGCTGGGCGCGCGGGGCTGCTGCCTCGTGGGCGAGCCGGGCTACTACAGGCGGTTCGGCTACCGCAACTACCCGGAGATGGTCCACGAGGGCATCCCGCAGGAGTTCTTTCTCGCCCTGCCCTTCGCCGGGACGGTCCCGCACGGCACGGTCGAGTTCCACCGCGCCTTTCTCGCGGAGAGCTGAGGGAAGCGCGCCGCAAGGCGCGGCCGGCTGCCCGGGCGCGGGGGCTGTGCCACCGTATGCACGGGGTGAAGGCCATGATTCTGAAGGTGGCCCTGGAAGCGAGCGACGAGGGCGGGTTTACCGTGAGCGTGCCCTCCCTGCCGGGTTGCATCAGCGAGGGGGAGACCCGAGAAGAGGCGCTGACCCATGGCTGTCCAAAACATTTCAGCTCGCATTTGAAGGGGGTGCCTTCCGGAGCGAAGCGGAGGAAGGCGCGTTCCGGCGCCGATGGGCCTCATGCCAGGAAAGCTAGGCGGCCGCACCGCAAGCGTACTCTCTGGTCGCTGAGGATGCGGACGCCGTACCTGCGGCCGGTCGAAGACGATCTCCCGGTCACTCGCGATGCAGAGCTTCTTGAAATCACGCTATGACCAAGGTCCCCAGCCTTGGGTATCGCAAATCCCGCGATTGGATATTGGAGCGGCTCCGAAAGGCTCATGGAGGGTAGTTTCCGTTGAAGACGGTCTTCACCCGCCGAGGGATTTGGGTTGCCTCCGACCCCGGAATTGATCCGGGGGAGGAAGCCTCAAGGGTGGGGTGGGGCCCCAGCGGGCTTTGCCCGTGGGGCGGGGCCCCGGAGGGCAACGCGACGATTCGTCAGGCTTTGCCTGCGAATCGGAGGAGGAAGCCCATGGCCCTCCCCGTCCAAGAGAC
>JAJXYW010000101.1 GCA_021780415.1 Acidobacteriota bacterium | reverse complement strand
GAATACGCAGGGCAACTACAACGCTGCGATCGGCGCGAACGCCGGCTCGGGCAACGCGACCGGTTCCAAGAACACATTCCTGGGCACTTTCTCCGGTCCGAACACGGGAGGTCAGGTGGACTCGACTTCGATTGGCTTCAATGCCGTGGCCGATGCCTCGTACCACATCCAGGTCGGGGACAACAACGTGACCCAGATCGGTGGACCAGTGGGGTGGTCAAACTTGTCGGATGTCCGAGCAAAGACGAACATCCGGGCCCTCGACCTCGGGCTCGACTTCGTGATGGCGCTGCGGCCAGTGTCGTTCACGCTCAAGCAGGGGAACGGCCGGACGGACCTCGGGTTCATCGCGCAGGACGTCGAGACGTTGCTCGGCGACGGCTACAACGTGCTCGGGATCGGCGGCGACAAGGACCGCACGTTGTCGCTGCGCTACACGGACTTCATCGCCCCGATGGTCAAGGCGATCCAGGACCAGCAAGCCCAGATCGAAGACCAGAAGGCCGAGATTGCTGCGCTGAAGACACGGCTGGCTGAGGTGGATGAATTGAAGGCCGAAGTCAGGAGCCTGATGGCGGGGCGGTAGCAAACCGGGAGGACCTCCGGGCCCTGAGGGATGAGGTCGGATGCTGGGGCCCGGGGTTCGGAAAGGGTGAGAGAAGCATGGCGCTCGCCCTCACCCCATCACTCAGCTGTCAACGCCCGCGCCTGGACCTGGAACCGGGATGCTACGATGAACGGCAACTCTTGGCGCGGCGGCTGTGCGGACGTGGCCGACGCGTCACCGGTGGAGGATGCCATGAGGGTTGCGATTGGCCGCATCGGGCTGGTTCTGCTCGTTGGTGTGCTATCGGTCGCTGACGCCCCGGCACAGGGGGCGGGCGGTCCTCTCGCCGCTGGGCTGAAAGCCTATGAGGCGAACGACTATGCGAAGGCGCTCGAGATGTGGAAGCCTCTCGCCGAGGCGGGTAACATCGAGGCGGAGTTCTACCTCGGTTACATGTACGAGATGGGGCAGGGGGTCGCCGCCGACCCGGAGGTGGCGGTCAACTGGTACCGGAAGGCAGCGTCTCTGGGCCACGCCAAGGCACAATACGACCTCGGTCTCGCCTACCTCAAAGGACATGGCGTGAAGCTCGATCCCGTCGAGGCCGCGCGCTGGCTCGAGAAGTCGGCCAAGCAGGGCCACGTTCCCGCCCAGTTCGCCATCGGACTGCTTTACCTCAAGGGAAGTGGCGTTGCCAAGGACGAGGCGGTCGGCGCGTCCTGGGTGATCTCTGCCGGGCAGCAGGGATACGTCCCTGCAGAGGAAGTTCTGGGTACGCTTTATGCGCAGGGCGTGGGCGTGGAGAAGGACCTCACCAAGGCGGTGACGTGGCTACGCGCGGCGGCAAAGCAAGGAAGTCCGGAAGCAGTTTACCGCCTTGCCCAGCTCAACCCGGCGGCCGGAGCGAAGCCGGGGGAGGCCGGCACGCTGGAGAAGATCAGGCGTGCCGCCGAGCTCGGCTACCCCCAGGCACAGTACGACCTCGCCGCCGCACTCGCCGAGGGAAACGGCGTGGCAAAGAACGAAGCCGAGGCGGTGGAGTGGCTGCGCAAGGCGGCCGACCAGGGGCACCCGCGCGCGTGCTACGACCTTGGCCACATGATCGCGGAGGGACAGGGCGTGGCAAAGGACCCGGCCAAGGCGGTCGAGCTCTACCGGCGCGCTGCCGCGAACGATTTTCCGGAAGCACAGTACGCGCTCGGACTCGCACTCACCACCGGTACGGGGACGGCCCGCAAACCCGAGGAGGGTTTTTCGTGGATCCTGAAGGCGGCCGAGTCCGGCCTCGCAAAGGCGCAGTACGCCGCGGGCTCCATGTACATGGATGGGCAGGGGGTGGGCCGCGACTATGCGCAGGCGATGACCTGGTTCAAGCGCGGAGCCGACCAGGGCGACGCCGATTCCATGTATGCTCTCGGCAACCTCTACGCCAACGGCTGGGGGGTGGCGAAGGACCCTAAGGAGGGGACGAAGTGGTACTGCGCCGCGGCTCGGCACGGCCAGTCCTGGGCGCTCAAGATGTTCCGCGGCCGCAAGCTCGACGATGTTTGCCCGGCCCCGTCGAGCCAGCCAATGCCGAGCCAGGTGCCGCCGAGCCAACCGACGCCGCAGGCACGCTGAGCGCCTCGCTCAAGCACCAATCGTGGCGACGCCCGAGCCGAGAAGAGCTGGGTTCGGCAGGGGCGCGCCATGGTTCTGATGGTGCCGCACATAAAAGAAGCGGCCCGCCGGGTTTCCCTGGCGGGCCGCTCGGGGATACCTCACGCAGACTCAGTACACGTAGTGCAACCCGAGTGCCTTTGAGAGGAAGACGGCCATCTGGGCGCGAGTGACCGGGCTCTCGGGGCAGTATAAGCCGCCACCGCAGCCGCCGGTGATGCCGGACGCGGCCAGGGCTTCGACGTACTGAAACGCCCAGTAGCTCGTCGGGACGTCGGTGAAGGTCGCTGTCCCCGGCGCCGGGGAAACCTGGAGTTTGTAATAGACCATCATCTTGTAGATCTTGGTTGTCCCGCTAGTGATTGCAAGAAATGAGTACGTGTTGGCGCTGGGGCTGTTGTCGATGACCTCGGTGAACGGTCCCCACTGCTGCATCGTGTCCCCCGCCGTCGTCGCGGTGGGGGACATGTTGGAAATGTCAGTCATGCTGCCATAGTAAGTGGTCTTCCAGAACCCGGCCGAGATCGTGTCACCTAGGACAGTCTGGTTGAAGTAGATCCGCACGTACTGCGCGACCGCTCCAGTCGGGATGTGAATCGGGTACCCGACGGAAAGATTCGAGGCGCTGGTCGACTGCAGGTAGGCACAGTTGTTATCAGCCCAGGCCCCAGCGCGCAGCATCGCGTCGCAACCGCCGGCTTCCCAAGTCACCCAAGAGTCTGTCCCGTACGTCTGTGGATCGTTTCCCGGAGGGTTCACCACCGAAGGTATCGACGGGGCATTCGGCACCGCGTTGGCGTCGACCATGCTTCCATCGAAGGCCACCTGCTGGGCGAAGGCCGGTACGGCCACCACCAGGGCAGCGACCACAACCGCAGAAAGACCGAGGTTTCGCATCCGCATAGATCACGTCCTTTCTCCCCCGAGAGGGAATTCCCGAAGCCGCACGCTCCATAGATCGACAGGACAGAAAAAAACTTATGGAGGGTAATCTAGTCGGTCGATGCGGTCATGTCAAGTCATCACGGTCTCGGTCGTCCAGTGCAGTCTCACTCCGTGGTCTTTACTGCCCAGGCTCACCGGTGACGCGTGGCCGGATGGCCGTCTTCCTGGCCAAGACGCTCGGGCTGCGCTGGCCGAACTGAGCAGCTCCAACATGAGTCCGGCCGATACCGAGCCGGTCCCCGCCACCTCCTCACGGGCAGGTATTGGCGAGGAACGCTGTCCCCGTGTAGTTACCGAAGCAATTCACGGTCCCACCACTGTTGCTCGTCGTGCCGACGAGCTTGGAGGCGCCGACCGTGACGGTGGCGTTAGAGTTGCCAAGCCAGCTAGTGGCTCCCTCAATGCGGCAGTTGCTGATGTTCCAGTTAGTGGTGAAAGCCGTCTGGACGGCGCTTCCCTGTGCGATGATGATGCCTCCGAGCAGTGTCGAGCTTCCCAGCACGCCCGCCGCTACAGCAACAATCGGCCCATTTGTGTAGATTTCACTGTTCCGAGGGCCAAACCCTCCACCGCCCCCTGACTGAAAATGGATACCAAATCGGGACCTACCACCGGAGACATAGAAACGCGAGTTGGTGATCGCCAGCGAGGATCCATTGCAGTCAAGCCCCTTGGCGATGCCAGCAGGATCAGGCGTGGATGCGTGGACTTGCACACCGTCAAGCCTCACCTCGCTGCCGTTGCTGTTCACCATGATGGCTTCGTCGTCGAACGCGCCGTGAGCTGTGAACTCAGAGTCCACGATGGAGAAGCCCCAGTCGCCCATCGTGTATAGACACCATGCGGATGAAGCCGTGTGCGGTGGGCTGGAAGCGTTGAGCGCCACATGGCTGAAATCAATCCCGCCCGCCGGGGGAGCGATGAAGTCCGCGATTGCAAACGCGTTGCCGCTCGAGTTGTTGACGGTCAGTCGGCTCAACCGCCCGTAGCCGCCCACGCTCACGGTGGCAGCACCCGAATATTCAGAGCCCGTGGCCGTGGTCACCGTGGTGTCCTGGCCCGCACCCTCGATGGCGGTGTACGCAGGCAGTATGAGCGAGCCCGACCCGAGGTCGAAGAGGCCGGGCCCAACCTTGACCAGCCACGGATTGCTCGCCGACGGCGCCTCCGGCCCCGAGCTCGGTACGGCCGCCACCAATCCGAGCAGTTCCGTCCCGGAGTTGACATCGGAGTTGGTCTCCGCCGCCTGGTGGTGGAAGACGAGGACCGTGTGCGGCGGCCAGTTCGCCGTCCCGCGCATCGCCTTCTCGAGGAACACCGCCAACTGGTCGCGCGTCACCGGTGTGCTCGGGCAGTAGAGGCCGCCGCCACAACCGGCGGTGATGCCGTCAAGCCCGAACTGCTCGATCCAGGGGTCGAACCCTGTCGTGCAGGTGATGTCGGAAACGGCACACCAGGCACGCACGCGGGCGGCGTGTAGACCGACTTGGCCAAGGCCGTCTGGCCCTGTTCAACTGCAACCTGCTGCCCGGGTACCGGCATGAAGCCAACCACCGCCGGGAACACCACGCCGACGCTGACCATCCTCAGCCGACCGATCATGGGAAGCCCCAGTTCCATCCGTCCGGCGCACCGAACGGGTTCCGCCGTCGCCCCCAATTGGCGTGACGTCGTGAGATACCCTTTGGGCGCGATACTCCCTCCAGCGCCAGCTGCTGTCAGGCGGCCAAGCGGGCCGCGAGTTCTGTCGCGTCGCTGTGGTGGTCGTCGCGACAGGTTCCGGGGGCATCAGGTTGCTGGAGGCGCTCCTTGAGGCGCGATGCGACGGGGAAGGCAGAGGGGCGTCGCTCGAGCGGGAGCCGTCCGCATCGCTGTTCTTGAGCCTCTCACGCCGCCCCAAGGGGTGATCGCAGCTCGATTCCCGGTCTGATCCGGGCTAGAATCCAGCTGTGAGCGCAACAGCGGGAATGCATCTTGTGCAAGACGCGGGGGAGGCTTGGCGTCTCGTGGTCCAGAAATTGCTGGAGCTGAGCGATCGAGGTCTGTCAGGACTCCCGATCCAGCCAGCGGGTATGCCACGCCAGTGGCAATATCCGCCGCCTGTGCGAGAACTTCGTACCTCGAGAACGGCGGGCCACGGTTCCGCTGCTTCGCGAGGAGGAGACCCGGGAGCCGGTCGAGCGCAGACAATTCGAGTACGAGGACGGATTTCGTTGAGGCCGGACGGCCGCTGCGGTCGCAATAGCGAACGGTGCCAACGATTCGCTGCAACACCTGCGGAGGATGCCTGCCGATGACGTCACGCAACGCGCGTGTGGTGATCTGCGGTTACTACGGCTTCGGGAACGCCGGCGACGAGCTGATCCTCGCCGGGATGTTGCGCGAGCTGCGCGCGCTGCGACCCGGGCTCACCGCGACCGTGATCTCCGGCAACCCCGCCTCGACCCAGGCGAGCCACGGGGTTGATGCGGTCCACTGGCAGGACGTGCCCGCGATCGCGGCCCAAGTCCGCACCGCAGACTTAGTGCTCGTGGGCGGCGGTGGCCTCTTTCAGGAGTACTCGGGGATCGACCCGGACAGCCTCTTCACCGACCGGCACTACGGCATCACGTTCTACGCGGAGCCTGCCATTCTCGGCGCCCTCTGCGGCCGGCCGGTCATGCTGTACGCGATCGGCGTCGGCCCTCTCGCCTCGGAGCATGGGCGGCGTACCGTGCGCGCCGCCTGCGACGCCGCCCAGGTCATCACGCTGCGAGACGAGGAGTCGGCGCGCATCGTCGCTTCCCTCGGCGTCAATCCGGCGCACCTGCGCGTGACCGCGGACCCCGCCTTCGCGTTGCCGCTCGTGAGCGGTCCCCCGGCGCCAGGTAGCCTCGTCCAGACCGCGCGCAAGGGGTCGGAACTCCTGGTGGGGGTCGCCCTGCGCCATTGGGACGTGGGCGTGGCGTCCTACTTCTGGGAGCACGAACTGGCGGTCGGATTCGACGCATTTCTGGCGAGGCACGAGGCCCGTCTGCTGTTCGTGCCGTTCCAGCGATCCTCTCGTCCGTCCGAGGACGACGCCGCCGTGGCGGAACGGGTGCGTTCCCTGTTGCGCCATCCGGAGCGTGCTTCGGTGGCGCCGGGCGACAGCGACCCGGCCAAGCTTGGCGCCATCCTGGGCGGCTGCGATCTGGTGGTGGGGATGCGCCTTCACTCCGTGATCCTTGCCGCGCTTGCTGGCGTCCCCGCCGTGGCGCTGGCGTACGATCCAAAGGTCGATCTGGCGATGCGGCAGGTCGGTGCGGAGCAGTCCGTCGTTCAGCTCCCGGACATCGAGGCACGGGCCGTGGCGCTGCAGATGGAGCACGCCCTGGCTGAAGGCGGCACTCGTCGCAAGGAGCGTGGGGAGCGGGTCGTGCGCCTTGCCCAACTGGCGCGAAGCAACGCCGCCGCGGCGATCGAACTGCTCGACCGCGGGTCAGTGCCGAGCGAACTGGGCCCGGCCCTCTCCGAGGTGGTGGGCCGCACCATGGCGTCGCGGTTCGTGGTTGAAGCGACACTGCGCGGGGAGGTGGCCACCCTCCGCGAGGCAAAGGGCCAGGCCGAGGCCATCGCGGCGGAGCTGGGACCAACCCGCGCCGCGCTGGAGGCGGAGCGAGAGCGGTCGCGGCAGGCCGAGGCCAGCCTCGAAGCGGAGACCGCGCGGCTCCGCCAGGTCCAAGGAGAGTTGACGCGCAAGGACGAGGAGCTGGCGCAGGCTCTCCGCGAGCGGGTGCAGCTAGGCGCGGAACTGAAGCAGGTTCGGACCGACCTTGTGGCGATGACTGTGGATTCGGACCAGACCCGAGGCGCGTTGGAGAGGCAGCGTGCGGAACTCGATCAGGTTCGGGCCGAGCT
>JAJXYW010000183.1 GCA_021780415.1 Acidobacteriota bacterium | reverse complement strand
GGGCTGGAGCCGAGGCCGTGGAGTTGAGGGAAGATGAACCAGATCCAGTGGGTGGTCTTGCGGTGGTGGCGGAGTTCGGCGAGGACTTCTTCGTAGATGGGGGCCTGGGCGGTGAGGAAGCGCTGGAGGTTGTAGGGGTCGGGCATGGGCATGGGCTCTTGGTTTGTAGATGCGGGGGGTGGGCTTTGGGTGGCGCGGAGCATCGGAGGCTTCTAGCTTCCAGAACCGATTGCAATCAGGTGTAGTCGCCGGTTCAAGCAGCAGATTCCTCCGCTTCGCTACGGAATGACAACCATCAGAATGTTTGCGGCTCCACCTGAAAGCGAGCGGCTCCAGCTAAAGGCACAGGGCCTGGCTGTGGTGGTGGGATGTGGGCGGCAGGGGGAAGGCAATTCAGTCGTTGCGCCTGCGGCTTCACTCCGGCCTGCGGCAGCAAGGTGCGCGCTTTGCGCGGGCTGGGTTTTTGTACGGGCTGAAGCCCGTACCCTTCAAGGCTTGGTGGTGAGGAAGGGTTGAGAGTGTGGGTGGGGTTGAGGGACTCGGGGTCCTTGCCCTTCGGCAAGCTCAGGGTCAGGATGACAGGTGGTTTGGGTGGCGTGGAGATGGGCGGGGTGGTCGCGCTTGCCGCGCGATACCCATTCATCGCAAAGGGCGCGATGAATGGGGCACCCGGCTATTTTTCGAACTCCAAGTTGGAAGCCTCTGCGGAAGTGTCTTGCAGTTGTTGGGACAGTGCAGCGCGCTGTGGTGTGTGGAGTCGTCCAGACCAGCGAAGATAGAACATGAAGTATGGGTTGGGGAGGTCTAATACCGGCTTGCTATCATCCCAGTCGATCACCTGATCATTTGGGAATTTCTCCGTTGCTAGCTTTGCCATATGAACGCAGGTGCTTGTGACGCTGGAGCCGACGGGAGAATCGACTACGCACTCTTTTGCTGTACGAATTAGCAACTCGTCGTACGTGAAGGATAGCTGCGGAGGGTTGCTTGCAACGGCCTTAAGTACGACTCGGTAAACATCACCGGTGGTTCCGTCGTGAAAAGTGAACATCGTTCGCTTTGTTCCTCTAGTAGGAGGGCCTGAGTCGAGGACATCAACCAAAGATCTAAAATCTGTACGGGAGCTAGTTTGCTCTAAGACCATCTTTAGCAAGCTACTGTCCAGATTGGGTGCAGCGGGGATAATTCCTTGATGTTCTTCCCGAAGGTTAGTTACGAAACAGGCTTCTAAGCAGAGAAGCTGCATCAATTGCGGTGATCCCGCACTCTCGCTCGCGAAAGTTGCGCTGACTGCCGGATCGAATGAGGCATTAAGCTTGGAGAATCCGGTCGTAGCAATTTCACAAAGCTCTTTGCTACTCCAGTATCCCAGATCAATCGCCCTGACTCGTCCCCTTAATTCAGGGTTTGCTCTGACTACGTCGTCGCCCCTGTGGCTGACAGATGCAGTTACGATTTTGAGCTTGAGCCTTACGGCTTCCTTAAGCGATTTTGCCACTTCTGTTTGGACGTCGCGCGGCATGTAGTGAAAGTCATCTATCAGAATCACAAAGCTACTATCTGCGATTTCTGCGACTACCTGTTGTAAGCCGCGCCTGTTTCTTACGGCACCAGTTGTGTGTCCACTAGCCGTGCTCAGTGTTCCAGTAGTTCCGATTTCTGCCTTCCCCAAAAAGGGCACTGAGAATCCGCCCTTTACGCTGGCTTCGACCCCTTTTGTGGAGTCGGAATTCTCGCCGACAGATGTGCTCGTCGGAACGTCCATCCAGTCCAAGACCTGCTGCCAGAGATCGTCTGGCGTCCGAATGGAAGCTCCAGTAACGGTAATGAGGGAATTCTGTCCTACCACCTTTTCGACAAGTACGGTCTTTCCAGACTTCGATGGGCCTGAGATAGAAACGATTTGCCCTGTGGTTTCAAGCGAATCACGCAAGCTCTGCTCGAGGCCCTGTTCAGCACGGACCACATAGGTGTACTCGGGAAATGAACCCGGAGTAAATACATCGACAGCTTTAAGGCCCATGGCTCCTCGCAATTCGCTAGAGATGCTTCATTTCTACACCCATTTAGCTATGGGTAGATGCGGTTTAGGGTTCTTGGGAAGGGGATGGTTTCGCGGACGTGCTCGAGGCCGCAGATCCAGGCGACGCAGCGCTCGATGCCCATGCCGAAACCGCTGTGGGGGACGCTACCGTAGCGGCGGAGGTCGAGGTACCACTGGAAGGCGGCGAGCGGGAGGTTGTGGGCTTCGATGCGGGATTTGAGGAGGTCGTAGTCGTCGACGCGCTGGGAGCCGCCGATGATTTCGCCGTAGCCTTCGGGGGCGAGGACGTCGACGCAGAGAGCCTTGGTGGGGTCGAGGGGGTCGGGCTGCATGTAGAAGGCTTTGACGGCCGCGGGGTAGCGGTGGACCATGACGGGCTTCGAGAATTGGGAGCTGATGTAGGTCTCGTCGGGGGAGCCGAAGTCGTCGCCGTAGACGTGGGCGGAGGGTAGGAGGCCGCGGGCGTGGGCGTCGAGGAGCATGGCGTGGGCTTCGTCGTAGGTTAAACGTGGGAACCCACTACGTGGGGATTTACTGCCTTCGGCGTGGCCCGCTGGGGAGGTGGTGGGCGTTCCCTCAGCGGCTAAAGCCGCGGTGGTGGTGGGGGTGTGATGGACGGGCTGAAGCCCGTCCCCTTCAGGGCTGCTTCCTGAGGGTTGGGCGGGGGCAGATGCAGGTCTCTCCACTTCGCTGCGCTCCGGTCGAGATGACATGGGTGTGGGAGGCTCCGGTCGAGATGACACATCTGTGGGAGGGTCCGATGGAGATGACAGGGGTGTGGCGGCGGGGGCGATGACGGCTTCGAGTTTGGTGATGTCTTTGCCGATGAGCTTGAGGTCGGGGCGGTGGGACTCGAGGACGCGGGTGACGATGTGGGTGAGGAAGCTCTCGGCGAGGTCCATGAGGCCGTCGAGGTCGAGGTAGGTGACCTCGGGTTCGATCATCCAGAACTCGGTGAGGTGGCGGCGGGTTTTGGATTTTTCGGCGCGGAAGGTGGGGCCGAAGCTGTAGACCTTGCCGAGGGCCATGGCGGTGGCTTCGATGTAGAGCTGGCCGGATTGGGTGAGGTAGGCTTTGTCGTCGCCGAAGTAGTCCATCTCGAAGAGCTCGGAGGTGCCTTCGCAGGCGTTGGGGGTGAGGATGGGCGGGTCGGTGCGGAAGTAGCCGTGGGTGTCGAAGTACTCGGCGGCGGCGCGCTGGATGGTGGCGCGGACGCGGAGGATGGCGGATTGGCGAGGGGTGCGGAGCCAGAGGTGGCGGTGCTCCATGAGGAAGTCGACACCGGCTTCTTTGAGCTGGATGGGGTAGGGGGTGTCGTCGGGGATGCGCTGGGTGATGGCGAGGTCGTCGACGTCGAGCTCGAAGCCGGAGGGTGCGCGGGTGTCGGCGCGGACACGGCCGCGGACGGTGAGGGAGGACTCGAGGGTGAGGGACTTGAGGGTGTCGAAGACGTGCTCGGGGACGGCGGCTTTGGGGACGATGCCCTGGATGGTGCCGGTGCCGTCGCGGAAGGTGGGGAAGAGGAGCTTGCCGGAGGAGCGGAGGTTGTAGAGCCAGCAGCGGAGCGTGATGGATTGGCCTTCGTGCTGGCCGATTTCGGCGATGGTGGTGAGTGGAGCGGTCGTGGTTTGCATGGACTTCCAGTTTACGCGGGTGGGGTTGTGCTGGGGTGGGGGCTTGGCGTAGCTTCGGGGGGATAGGAGTAACGACGTGAAGAAGATGCGGTTGGAGAGGATGTGCGGTTTGGTGATGGCGGGAGCGATGGTGGCGGGAACGGCGGCGGCGCAGAGTGGGGCGAGCAGTGGGACGTCGGATGGGAGTGGAGCGTTTGGGCCGGCGAATCCGTTTTATGCGGCGAGTACGCTGCCGTTTCAGGCTCCGCCGTTTGATCGGATCAAGGACTCGGATTATCAGCCGGCGATCGAGGCCGGGATTGCGCAGCAGTTGAAGGAGACCGAGGCGATTGCGGAGAATCCTGCGGCGCCTACATTTGAGAACACCGTGGTGGCGATGGAGAAGGCGGGGCAGTTGCTCAATCGCGTGAACCTGGTGTTCCAGGGCGTGGTGCAGGCCAACAGCAATGACGCGCTGCAGAAGGTTCAGGACGAGGTGACACCGAAACTGGCAGCGCTGCAGGATGCGATTTATCTGAACAGCAAGTTGTTTGCGCGCGTGAAGACGGTGTATGACGAGCGCGAGAAGCTGGGGCTGGATGCGGAGTCGGCGCGGTTGCTGGAGGTGGACTACAAGGCGTTTGTGAAGGCGGGAGCGCAACTGAGCGATGCGGACAAGGCGAAGCTGAAGAAGCTGAATGAGGAAGAGGCGGTGCTGTCGAATACGTTTACGAACAAGCTGCTGGCGGGGACCAAGATGGCGGCGTATGCGACGACGGACAAGGCGGCGCTGGCGGGGTTGAGTGAGGCGCAGATGGAGGCGGCGGCGCTGGCGGCGAAGGGCCGCGGGCAGGAGGGTTATGTGATCCCGCTGCAGAATACGACGCAGCAGCCGGACCTGACGTTCATGAACGAGAGAGAGGCGCGAAAGGCGCTGTTTGAGGACTCGTGGACGAGGACCGAACGCGACGATGCGAACGATACGCGCGCGACGATTGCACGGCTGGCGCAGGTGAGGGCGGAGAAGGCGGCGCTGCTGGGCTTCCCGAACTATGCGGCGTGGGCGCTGCAGGATCAGATGGCGAAGACTCCGGAGGCGGCGCTGCAATTTATGGATGCGTTGGTGGGGCCTGCAACGGCGAAGGCGAAGAACGAGCAGCATGAGATTCAGGCGCTGATTGATAAGCAGACCGCGGGCATGGGTAGCGGCATGGAGGGTGCGGGGTTTCAGGTGCGGCCGTGGGATTGGAATTTTTATTCCGAGCAGGTGCGCAAGGCGAAGTATGACCTGGATGAGGCGCAGGTGAAGCCGTACTTCGAGCTGAATCGTGTGCTGGTGGACGGGGTGTTCTATGCCGCGCACGAGCTGTATGGGATTACGTTCAAGGAGCGCAAGGATATTCCGGTGTATCAGCCGGATGTGCGGGTGTTCGAGGTGTTCGACACAAATGGGAAGCCGCTGGCACTGTTTTATTTCGACTACTTCAAGCGCGATAACAAGGACGGCGGCGCGTGGATGAGTAATTTTGTGGGGCAGTCGAAGCTGCTGGGCACGCTGCCGGTGATCTACAACGTGGCGAACTTCCAGAAGCCGGCGCCGGGGCAGCCGGCGCTGATCAGCTTCTCGGATGTGACGACGATGTTCCATGAGTTTGGGCACGGGCTGCATGGGACGTTCGCGGACACGGAGTATCCGAGCCTTTCAGGAACGAATGTGCCGCGGGACTTTGTGGAGTTTCCGTCGCAGTTCAATGAGCACTGGGCGAGCTATCCGGAGGTGTTCAAGCACTACGCGGTGAACTACAAGACGGGCGCGCCGATGCCGGAAGAACTGGTGGCGAAGATCAAGAAGGCGGCGAAGTTCAACCAGGGATATCTGGTGACCGAGGCGCTGGCTGCTGCGGAGTTGGATATGCAGTGGCATACGCTGCCGGCGAGTGCGCCGCTGCAGGATGTCGACGTGTTTGAGAAGGCGGCGCTACGGAAGACGAAGCTGGACCTGGTGGCGGTGCCGCCGCGGTATCGGTCGAGCTACTTTCTGCATATCTGGGCGAATGGATATGCGGCGGGATACTATGCGTACTCGTGGACGGAGATGCTGGATGATGATGCGTACCAGTGGTTCGAGGAGCATGGCGGGCTGACGCGCGCTAATGGCGACCGGTTCCGGAAGATGGTGCTTTCGCGGGGGAATACGGAGGATTTGGACAAGATGTACTCGACGTGGCTGGGGAAGGAGCCGACGACCGGGCCGATGCTGAAGGACCGCGGGCTGGTGGAGGAGGGATCGGGCAAATGAACCCATGGGAGAGTGCGATGCGAAGGATGGTTTGTGTGGTGGCGGTGGGGTTGATGGCGATGGGGGCGCGGGGTTTTGCGCAGCAGAGTGCTCCGGTGGCCCCGGATAAGGCTGCGCCGGTTGCGGCGGCGGAGAGCCAGCAGAAGCTGGAGATGAAGGTGGCGCGGATGGAGTTGGAGTTGGAGGATTGGGCGCAGTTGGAGAGATATCGCGCGGCGGATTTGGCGCTGCCTGAAAGCGAGCCGGGACGCGTGGTGTTCTATGGCGACTCGATTACGGATGGCTGGGTGAAAAATGGGGGGAAGTTTTTTCCGGGTAAGCCCTATGTGAATCGCGGGATCAGCGGGCAGACGACGCCGCAGATGCTGGTGCGGTTTCGGCAGGATGTGGTGGCGTTGCATCCTGAGGCGGTGGTGATGCTGGCAGGGACGAATGATATTGCGGGGAATACCGGGCCGTCGACGCTGGGGATGATTGAGGATAATTTTCGGTCGATGACGGAGATTGCGAAGGCGAATGGGATTCGCGTGGTGCTGGCGTCGGTGTTGCCGGTGAAGACGTATCCGTGGCGGCCTTCGGTGGCTGATCCTGCGGGGAAGATCGAGGAGTTGAATGCGTGGATCAAGGGGTATTGCGCGCAGGAGAAGCTGACGTATCTGGATTACTGGACGTCCATGGCGGATAAAGATGGCGGGATGAAGCCCGGGATTAGCCTGGATGGCGTGCATCCGAATGCCGCAGGGTACGCGATCATGGAGCCGCTGGCGGAGTCGGCGCTGGCGGAGAAGTAGCCGGGCGCTGATCGGTGGGGCGAGCGGGCGATTGCTTGGCAAGTGGGAAGCAATCGCACTGAATGACGGTGGGAAACCAGCAACCGCCCGTTGCTCCTGCGCGCCAGCAGGGTGGCTTTGGCTAAGCCTTACTTCCGGATCGCGATTTCCTGTTTCCTGCTGTTAGAGCAAGAGTAGTGATGGTGTAAGGTAGAAGAGGCGAGACTCTGCGACGAAAACAAGATGGCGAGAGCCTACGAGGATGATCTGCGTCGGAAGATATTCGAGGCGCATGCAAAGGGGCATGGCA
>JAJXYW010000180.1 GCA_021780415.1 Acidobacteriota bacterium | reverse complement strand
AGCTTCTTCCGAAGCGCGGGAGTGGAGGGCCAAGGTGCTGCCTAACCGCGCGCTGGACCTGTCGGTCCGGCCTGTCACGCCCGTTGCAGGGGTGCAACGGGCGCGCCAGTCCGTCCCGCAGGTCAGCACGGGCGTTAGACGGCTGCTGGACCTGAGGAGTAGTGCGTGAAGGTCCCATACGTTCTCTTCGCTATCATCGCAATCGGTCTGGTCGCGTTCGCCTACAGGGTTATCAAGCACAAGGGATTCAAAGCGGCTATCTTCGGCGCGCGGATCCTCTCCACGGTAGGAGAGGTCCTAACGCGGGAAAGAGGCCTTGGGCTCTCGCGTCTCAGCGTACGCGTCCACGTTCTCGAGGAGAAGGGGGGCCACGGTACGGCAGTGGGCTTGGAGGTCGTGAGCACGGGGGGTGCGCGCCCCTACATCCTCACCATGGTCCTAGGCTGCGAACAGGCAAGGGAACTCGAGAGGCTTCTGTCTCGGGCCGCGCAGCACACGCCACAGTAAGGAGTCCCGATGCAGCCGTCTAACCAGCCGTTGCAGCCGCCCCACTCGGCTGTCACGCGGCTTGCGAGGACAGCAAGCCGCGCGCCAGCCGGCGGGCGGCTGAACGGCGGCGTTGGGCGGACCCGCGGACCGCAGAGGACACTTGGCGGAGACTGTGGAGAAAAGTAGTCGGCACGCGAAGATCACCGGCGACTTCGGAGAGTCGCTGGTCCTGTACTGGCTCTCACGGTCGGGTTTCGAATGTGCACGGGTGGATCACACGGGTATTGACCTCATTGCCAAGCGGCCACGGTCCGAAGAACGGCTCGGGATTTCCGTGAAGACGCGGAGTCGCCTTCCGGGCAAGGAAGCCGAGTCGGTGAACATCGGCCGCGCCGAGGAACTGGCCAAGGTCGAGGCCGCGTGCACCGTCTTCCAGTGCGTTCCCTACTTCGCCATCGTCGTCGACGCGGCGCGGCGGATCTCGGTGTTCCTCGTGCCGAAGGCGCACCTCGAGCAGATGTACCCGCGGCGCCCGGCGATGCTCTCGTGGAGCATGGCTCCGGGTTGGGTGAAGAGGTACTTGGCGGACCCGCGGATCCAGAGCATCGAGTTCTTGACCACTTCGGGGGCCTGGTGAGCCGCAGGCGAACGTGGCCGCCCAACAAGCCGTTGCAGCCGTCCCACTCGGCTGTCACGCGGCTTGCGTGCGCAACCCGCGCGCCAGCCGGCGGGCGGCTGAACGGCGGCGTTAGGTGTCTCACTGAATAGGAACCAGAGGCAGGAATGACGAAGGACCGTGCAAGAGAGGCAGTTGCCAAGTGGCGGGCCGAGTTGATCGAGAACCCGGCTCACGAGTGGTGGGTTCGGACCTTCGAGCCCAGCGACATGGTCATGGTGATGACCAAGTTCGGAAAGAGCGGGCACAAACGTCGTACCGACGAGGTCATCGGGGAGGGCATGCGGATTGTGCCCGGCGGATGGGACCACGAGCACTGCTGCTTGTGCAATGCCACCATCTCGGGTCGCGGCAACGATCTCCGGTCCGGATACACTGATGGCAACAATTGGGCGTGTGAGGAATGCTATGTGCGGGAGATTGCTCCGCACCGCGGCAAGGGCCATGGAGACACCTAACCAGCCGTTGCAGCCGTCCCACTCGGCTGTCACGCGGCTTGCGTGGGCAAGCCGCGCGCCAGCCGGCGGGCGGCTGAACGGCGGCGTTAGGCAACCTGAGGAGGTCAACGAATGAATGTTGTTCTTGCTGTCGTGATGACCTTGTCGACCCTCCTCTACACATGGCTGACGTACTTAATCGTGCGGTCTAACCGAAAGACTCTCCTGTTCATGCAGGAACAGGCGCTCGAGGCCACCCGCCCCTATATCGCGATCGCGGCTCTCCCGGAACCCGAGACACCCCTGTTCATCCTGCACATACGGAACACTGGGAAGACTGCCGCATCGAACCTCCGGCTAACCCTCGACCGCTCCTTCTACCAGTTTGGCGAAAGGCGCGCAGACCGCGACATTTCCACGTTCCGAGCCTTCCAAGAGCCTATCGTGTCTTTCTCGCCGGATGCCGAGTTGATGTTCTACTTGGCCCAGTCCTTTGTGATATTCGGTGACAACGCCGACCTGTCCGTGACCCCTAGCGTCTTCGCAGTCACCGCCACATATTCATTTGCCGGCCGAACTGTCGAGGAGCGCACGACCATAGACCTAAACGCCTTTCTTCAGTCAGCACTTGAGCTCGATCGGAGCACGGGAGCCCTAGTTGGCGCAATCAAGGACGTTGCTGCAGCAGTCAGGAAGGGGTAAGGGCAGGTTGCCTAACAGGCCGTTGCAGCCGCCCCACACGGCTGTCACGCGGCTTGCGTGCGCAACCCGCGCGCCAGCCGGCGGGCGGCTGAACGGCGGCGTTAGGCCTCGTAAGGAACCAAATGACTGACTACCTGCTCTTCGTCGATACCAACATCCTGCTCGACTTCTACCGGGTTAGAAACGAGTCAGGCTTGACTCTCCTCAACGTGTTCGACAGCATCCGCGACCGCCTCATCTGCACGTACCAGGTGGAAATGGAATTCAAGAAGAATCGCCAGGCGGTCATTGTGGAGTCACTGAAGAACCTCAAAGCCCGGGAAAAGGTGCCGCATGCCGCGTTTCTTGCGGAGAGCAAGTCCGCTGAGGTCCTCAACCGAAGACTGGAAGAGGCGAACAAGAGAATCGCCCGCTTCAGAGCCCGCCTTGGAAAGGTGCTTGCCAACCCGACCGGGTCTGACCCCGTGTACAAGGTCGTCCAGAGACTCTTTACCCATCCTGGCCCCTTCAACCTTTTGCGTGAGAGCCCTGAACGCCGAGCGGTAAAGCGAAGGGCGTTCAGGCGTTTCATCCTTGGCTATCCGCCGCGAAAGAAGGAAGACACGTCCATGGGCGACGCCCTCAATTGGGAGTGGATTGTCGATGTGGCGAAAACAAGCGGTCAGAACATCCTGCTTGTGTCACGAGATTCTGACTACGGAGTCGAGCTGGATGGGAAGACCTACGTAAACGACTGGCTCCTTCAAGAATTCCGAGACCGCGTCAGCAAGAAACGCCAGTGCCGCATTTTCAACCGGCTCGCGCCCGCATACAAGGTCGCTGGCATTTCCGTCACGCGCGATGCTGAAAGGCAGGAGGAAGAGGAGTTGGAGCGGAAGCGGAGCCTAGAGCCACGGCTCACGTGGCCCGAGATCGGCGGCAAGAACTGGGTGAAGACCTTCGAGCGGCTAATCCATGAGAGAGCGGCAGCGGCCACGGAACCGCCGGACGAGGCCTAACCAGCCGTTGCAGCCGTCCCACTCGGCTGTCACGCCGCGTGCAGGGGACCGCGTCGCGCCAGCCGGCGGGCGGCTGAACGGCGGCGTTAGGCATCCATGGGAGGGAGAGATCGGACGGAGGATCTCGCTTGCGGTTGTGCTGATCCTTGGAATGGCATGCTCGGCTCCTCGGCACTCTCAACCGAACGTGGCCACCTCCGTTCCCGAGATCAAGCCGGCCCCGACCGTGTCGACGCCAGTTTCCGCCTTGCCAACGCCAGGCAGAGGCGTTGAGCGAATCGGCCCGGGCATCACCCCGCCGCGGCTTATCAACGACATCCGGCCCCACGTCACTGAGGCGCTCCGCGCCCTCAAGCTCGCACCGCGTCCCTTCCTCTATGCCATCGTTGTGGACCAAGCGGGGTGCGTACGAGACCTGACGCCGGTGCGGGTGCCAGCGCCCACGCCTCCGTATGATGTCCTCGACCGGTCTTTCCGTGAAGCGATCATGCAATGGCGCTACCAACCGGCGGAGAAGGCGGGCCGGCCCGTCGCTGTCCAGGTCATTGTCGAGGTCAACGTTGAGGTCCAGTAGGTGCCTGGATGCCTAACCAGCCGTTGCAGCCGACCCACTCGGCTGTCACGCCGCGTGCAGGAGCACGCGTCGCGCCAGCCGGCGGGCGGCTGAACGGCGGCGTTAGGCCTCCACAAAGAGAAGCGCGATGGTGAAGCGCCTGGTCGGAGTCGTGAGTGTCCTCTTTGCGGTCCTCTACGCTGTGAACTTCGGGTCGTTCGTCCTGGATACAGGGCCGTCCAAACTGGGCCGGTCGGAAGATCACGCCAGCACGGGCCGCCCTGATTCATCTGGTCACAGCGGAACTCCTCACCCTCTTGGTGGCTGGCGAGGGAGCCCTTGGCAGGAGGTCAGCGTGCTAGCTGCTGCCCCGTTCGCGGTGCTTGCGGTCGCCTTCTTGTGGTTTCAGGTCCTGGCGCCTGCGGCGGTCTACAACGACGCGACTGCAATGGCTAAGCTGGAGCGGGCTGTGCGTACATCGGGTCCTGCTAGCGTCTCGCTCCGTTGCGGAGGGCGGGTCGGCACAGTGAACTATTTCGGCCGCTGGCTCTATGGACTGAAAGATGACCCACGCCTCTTCAAAGTGGAAGTCCACCCCCAGGGCCTCTGGATTTGGCCGAGACTCATGCCAGCGTTCGCCATTCAGTCGTCTACGATTGCTGCCCTGAGGCTTGCATCGGACAGCAAGGGCGAAGGGGTTGAGATTCACCATACCTCCCCGGAGATTGACACTCCGGTGATTCTCTGGTGTGGAGACTGCGCTGTGCTCCTGCCCGCACTTGAGCGTATGGCAGGCATACGGGTGGAGGCCTAACATGCCGTTGCAGCCGCCCCACACGTCTGTCACGCGGCTTGCGAGGGCAAGCCGCGCGCCAGCCGGCGGGCGGCTGAACGGCGGCGTTAGGCTGCCCTCTGGAGCGTAGAACATGACGACGAACCCGTTCGTCGGCCGGTGGCGGATTGCTGAGATGAGCGAGTGGGACAGGGAGTACCTCGACATCGAAGTTCCAGCGTTCATCGAATTCGAGCCGAAGGGCCTTGGGTCGTTCCAGTTCGGAACGGTTGTAGGATTCCTGGACTGTCGTGTTGTCAAGCGGAGCGACGAGCGTGTGATCGAATGGTCGTGGGAGGGGTCGAGCGACAGCGAACCTGTGTGTGGGCGCGGTTGGGCCACGCTGGCCAATGGGGAGCTCTGCGGCCGTCTCTTCATTCACCTATCCGACGACTCCGAGTTTCGGGCCGTCCTGGAGAATGCACATGCACGACGGTCATCACCAAACACTCGTCGCACCAAGAGCGGGCCAGCCTAACATGCCGTTGCAGCCGCCCCGCACGTCTGTCACGCGGCTTGCGAGGGCAAGCCGCGCGCCAGCCGGCGGGCGGCTGAACGGCGGCGTTAGGCGTCAAATGGCAGCCAATGAGTAACGAACTTCTGATCGGCCTTGGCGGTCTGGTAGTGTCTGGCCTGACATATTTTGCTGGCGTCCTACGCGCCAAGCACCGTTACGACACTTCCGCGCGAGACCGGCGAATTCAACACGTCGTGGACCTGTACGTCGAGAAAGCCCAAGCCGCCGTCCGGAGCGGTGCCCACGGCCTCCACAAGGCGGGGGTCCTGACGCTTCTGGACGACTCCGAATGCAGGGAGGCCTGCCAGCGCATCGCTGGCCATGGGGAGCGCCATCCGTTGGAGCCATATCGCGCTCAGCTGGAGGGAGTCGATCTGCGTGAGTTGTTTCGGTTGGGAGACGCGAAAGAGCGCGACTACTTTCTCCGACACGCCCCGGTCGACTTGCTGGCGGAGATTCAGGGGGCTTCGCTTGACGCCTAACCAGCCGTTGCAGCCGCCCCACACGGCTGTCACGCCGCGTGCGGGAGCACGCGTCGCGCCAGCCGGCGGGCGGCTGAACGGCGGCGTTAGGCTCCTGAAGGAACGGAAGGAGAGGTCAAGGTGGCTGTTGCGAGACAAGTGATTCTCGTGGGTGCGCCGGCCATCCTTGGCGTTGCTGTCTTGCTTCTCGCGTTGCGCGGCGCGCTGAGTAAGCCTGGCACACCGCCCAGCCGTCGGCGGCTGATGGCGAGTTGCTTCGGGCTCACGTTCATCCTCTGGGGAGCCCTGGGGGTCGTGAACGGTCGTGTTGTTGTCCCGAGCGCTATCTCGATCCTGTTCGTGGTCGGCATCGTGTGCGGCCTAGTTGGCTCGATTCTCCTATTTGCGGGTTCGAGGTCTGCCAGTGTCTCCTAGTACGGAGCCTAACCAGCCGTTGCAGCCGCCCCACTCGGCTGTCACGCCGCGTGCAGGGGCACGCGTCGCGCCAGCCGGCGGGCGGCTGAACGGCGGCGTTAGGCCGCAATTGCGAAACACCACATGGACCATCTAACGAGAAACGTGCTTGGAGTCGTCGGCGGGGCCGCACTGGCGCTCCTTGCTGCGATGGTCGTCCTATTGCGTGCCTGCGATCACCCGAGTGACTCGCGGCTTCTGAGGCAATTCCGAGAGCACCGCGTGCAGCTCGAAGCACTGGTGACGATGTTCGAAGGCGATCGCGGCCTGACGGACGTTGGGCAGTGTTACTGGGCGGCGCTTGCCGACCCGAGTCGTGCCGGAGTTTCAGCAGCGAGGCTGGCAGACTACAATCGCCTTCTTGCCGCCGCGGGAGCACACTGTTGCGCGGCGGATGAAGATCAGCCCCGTGCATCCGCTACGGATGGGGCGGCGGAGCCAAAGGACCCAATCTGGATCGTAGTATCTGCACATGGCTGGGTGAATTCCGGTTCCTCCAAGGGGTTCTTCTACTCCGACCGGCCTCCCTCGGACTTCGAGGTGGTCCCCCGTCTCGATCATGCCTCGGGCCACGGTTCGCCGGCATGGACGCTGCTCCGCCATATCGATGGGCCGTGGTATCTCTACCTCGACTTCCATGAGTGAAGTCCTGCGCGTGCGGTCTAACCAGCGCTTGCAGGCGCCGCGCCCGAGGCGAAGTTTGCTCGGAGGTCGCAAGGTGGCGCATCATCGTTCAGTGCCAACAGTCATCGGCGTCGTGGGCGCGCGCCTGAAGCGCAGCGTTAGGGCGCAGCAGGCTGCAAGAAGGGTGTAGACTTACGGCATGGAACGGGAATTCGACGTCATCGTGGAGCGGGACGCCGACGGATTCTACGTGGCTTCCGTTCCTTCGCTGCGTGGCTGCCA
>JAJXYW010000110.1 GCA_021780415.1 Acidobacteriota bacterium | reverse complement strand
CGGGGGAGATGCGGCCGGCGCGCCAGAGGAGAGCGAGTCCGACAAAGAAGGCGCAGAGCATGGTGGCGAGCATGGTTTCCATGCCGTTGAACTGATTGCCTTGAAAGAGGGCGGTGCCGGCGAGGGGAACGACGATGAGCGCGAGGACGCGGAGAGGGCTGCGCATCCAGTCGCTTTGGGCGTTGGCGGAGACTGCCCAGGCGGTGGCGATGAGCGCGGCGATGGAGAAGAGCCAGGTGCCGATGAGGAGCTGCGTCCAGGGGTCGGTGGGGAGATAGCTGAAGAGGAGGACGCAGAAGCTCCAGAGGAGCGAGGTGGGGCCGTAGGTGTGGACGCCGTCGAGGTTCCAGGAGAAGCCGAGGCCGTGGCGGATGTTGTGCGCGTAGCGCAGGAACATGTAGGCGTCGTCGAAGGCGAGCGGATCGCGTCGCACGGCCATGAACTTCATGATGGAGGTTGCGGCGGCCTCGGCGAGGAGCAACGCGGCTGCGATGTTGACGAGGCGGCGCTTTCCGATGTGATCCATTCCAACCCTCTCGCTCAATGAGCCGCGCTTTATTCCATAGTACGGGTAGATTGTGGCTATTGGACAGCTACGGCCTGGGCGCCGAAGGAGGGGCCGAGTGGGGTCACGGTTGCGTGCTCGAGCTCGGCGGCTTTGTCGGTCCAGTTCCAGCCGTCCTGCAACTGGATGAGGAGATGTGGGCCTGGTTGAGAGAGCATGTGGTCGTAGTCGGCGATGGGCAGGGTGGTGAAGTGGTGGAGGTTTACCGCGGCGATGGAGTAGGTGTCGTGCTGGAGGAAGAAGAGTTCGCGCTGGGCGTTATAGAGGAGGGTGATGCGGGCGCGGAGAGCGGGGTCAGGGGTGTAGAAGGAGTCGACGAAGAAAGTGCCGAGACTTTGTTCGTAGAGGGGTGCGGTGGGATTGGCGTCTAGTGCTGCGGCTAATGCGGGGGAGGGGTGGAGGCTGGCGAGGATGGCGTTGGAGGCGCGGCGCTCTTGAAGGATGTTCCAGGTGTTGATGTCGATGGCGGCGAGGAAGAGGACGCCGAGGGCGATGAAGTAGAAGGTGTTGCTGCGGAGCCTGCGCTCGAGGACGATGGCGAAGGTGGCGGCGAAGGCGATGAGAGCCGCGATGACGTAGCGGACCTCCATGGTGTGGGTGACGAAGCGTCCGAAGAGGTATCCGAAGAAGGGCAGGAGGGCCATGGCGAAGAGTGCGACCCAGGTGCAGGCGGGCTCGGTGGCGGGGCGGCGCTTGAAGCGTTTGTATCCAGCGATGGCGAGCGACAGTGCGAGGACGACCATGATGGCCGCAGCGAATTTTTGCAGCGGGATGGACCAGGTGGTGTAGCGGAGAAAGAGCTCGCGATAACCCTGGCTGATGTCGTGGAGGTTGACGCCGGTGATGTAGTAGTGCTGGCGGTAGACCATGAGGGCGCGCTTGAAGGGCAGGATGAGGGCGACGGAGGCGAGGCCTAGCGCGAGGGCGGTGAGGACGCCGAGGTCGAGGCGCTTGCGGATGTAGATGCGGGAGAGCTCGCCGAGCGAGACGGGGATGAGGATGAGGACGCCGAAGTAGTGGCTGGTGATGGCGAGCGCGATGGAGAGAGTGAGGCCGGTGAGGGGGAGGATGCGTGAGCGGGGGATGTTGTCGTCTTGTGCGGCGATCTGCCAGCAGAGGAGTGAGAGGGCGTAGAGGCCGAGGAGGAGGCCGTACGGACGGCCTTCGACGGAGTAGCGGAAGCTGGCGGTGAGGAGAGGTGCGGCGGCTGCGATAACCGCGGCGCGGGGGCCGGCGATGCGGCGGACGAAGAAGTAGAGACAGAGCTGGAAGAGGAGAAAGCCGGCGAGCGCGGGCAGGCGCAGGGCGATGGCGTTGCGGCCGAGGAGGTCCATGCTGAGATGCGAGAGGAGGTGGTAGGTGGGCGGGTCGAGCGAGATGGGGTGGTGGAGCTGGACGAGGATGACCTGGCGGAAGGTGGCGACGCCGTCGGTGTAGAAGGAGAGGAACTCGTCGTTCCACATGAGGCGGGCGTGCGACCAGAGGAGCGAGAGCGCGGCGGTGAGGAGAAGAAAGAAGGCCAGCAGGAGATAGGAGCGCGTCGACTCAGTTGGAGCAGAGCTGGACTGCGGTGTCATGCAGGGAGTTTCTCCGATGAGAGCGGCGTGTGGAGTGGACCAGGCTGCAGGTGCGATGTCGGAGAGGACGTTGAGGTGGGGATGGTGGGCATGAAGAACTCTTCGAGGCGCGGCATGCGGATGAAGAGGAGCAGTCCCATGACGAGAACGGTGGAGAGAAAGGAGGCCATGAGGAGTGGCTCGCGGTAGAGCTTCTCGGGGTTCTGGACGGCGCTTTCGGGTTTGAAGGAGAGCTTGAGATAGATGGCCATGGTGAAGGCGACGAAGGGGAAGGCGAGGATGAGCTCGATGCGGTAGCGGATGATGAAGGCGCCGAGGAAGAGCATGGCCGTGGAGGCGTAAAAGACGACGGAGACGAGGAGGGACTCTGAGGTGTAGCGCTTGAAGGAGGCGCGGTAGGAGCCGGCGAGGGCGTGGTCGCCGGAGCGTTGGAGCTCGGAGAGTTCGCTGAAGCGCTTGAGGGCCATGAAGTAGCAGCCGATCATCCAGTAGGCGATGAGGAGCGAGACGGGCGGGATGAGGACGATGGTGACGGCGTACCAGCCGAGCAACATGCGGAGCGGGTTGTTGATGGATTCGGTGAGTACGTCGAGGTAGGGGACGTCCTTGGTGCGGATGGGCGGGAAGTTGTAGACACAGCCCATGATCCAGAGGACAAGCGCCATGAGGGCAAACATTTTGGAGATGGTGAGGCCGATGGCGATGCCGGCGACCATCATGAGCAGCCATTGAATGTAGGCCGCCGGGATGCTGACGAGGCCGCGGGCGGCGGGACGATTCTTCTTGATGGGGTGGAGGCGGTCGAAGGGGGCGTCGAGGACTTCGTTGATGACGTAGTTGCTGCAGGCTACGAGCGTGATGGAGATGAAAGCCAGGACGAGGGTGCGGACGAGGTGGAGATTGAAGAGTGCCGGGTCGACGCTGAGAGGTATGATGACGCCGGGCAGGACGAAGAGATTCTTGATGGAGTGGTCGAGCCGGGCGATGGCGATGTGGGCACGGAGCCGAACGCCGAATGGTACGCTGGGGCTATCGCGGTGAGGCATCGGGAGTGGGCTCCGGGTAGTGGTGGTGGGTGCATCTGGCAGCAACAGTATAGCGTGCGGGGACAGGTCCAAAGGGAGTGTGATCAGGGCTCGGGGAGATATGTGAGGTGATCTTGACTAACGGCGGAAGTTATACTGACCATTCTCCCGGTGCATTCAGCGAGGGCGTTTGGCTAGAGTGGGATGATGCGCGCACATCGAATGGTAATGAAGGATCTGCATGAGTGTACCGCTGGAATCTGAAGCTTCCGAGGGGCCCGAGAGAGATCGGCGATTTGAGATCGCGGGTCTCCCGTGGTGGGCGGTTGCGTTCCTTGCGCTGACGGCGGGGGTGTGGGCAGTGCAGGGACACTACAAGTTGATGGACGGGGATGATCTGCTGGAGTTGTGGTGCGACCGGGTGGGAAGCCTTGCACAGTTGATACACATTCAACGAACGACGCCGCTAGTGATCGATCCATTTTTCTATCATGGCCTGACGTTCGCAAACATTCGGATCTTTGGGATCAAGCCGTTTTTTCTCAGGCTTCCTTCTATTGGCGGCTTCCTGCTGATGCAGGTTTGCCTGTTTTATTTTGTGCGGCGCATTGCGACGGAGCGCGCAGCGATGTTTGCGATGGCGATTCCTGCGCTGACAGTTGCCTTTGGGTATACGCTCCAGATTCGTCCTTATGGAGTGATGCTGGGACTTTTCGGTCTGGCAATGTTGAGCTGGCAGACGGCTGCGCGGCGTGAAGATGGACGTACAGCGTCGTTGGTGGTGCTGGCACTGAGCATTGCAGCCGTGGCGAATGCGCAGTACTACGGGGTTCTGGTGATGTTGCCGCTGTGTATGGGAGAGGCCGTACGGGTGTGGGAGCGACGACGGCTGGATGTTGCGATGCTGCTGTCGATGGGGGTAGGCGTGGCGGGAATTGTGTTCGTGATTCCGTTTCTGAAGGGGGCGCTGCAGTTTCGCGGGCATTACAAGGCGGGGAATGTTCCGTACCGGTCGATCACGCGGACGTACAACTTTTTTGTGTTCGGGCGGGAGGCCTTCGATGTTCGGACGAATCATGTGTTGGCACTGGCGTTGCTGCTGCTGACGGTGATCGTTTTGTGGAGGTGCATTCGTTTGTGGCATAGCGGAAGCCTGCGGTTACCGGATGCAGAGTTCGTATGTCTCCTTGTGCTCGCGGCACTGCCGGTTTTCGTATTCCTTCTGGGCCACTTTGTGACCCATGCAATGGAGCCACGTTACGCGCTGGGTGCCGTGATTGGGATGGCAGCACTGCTTGCGATTGCGCTTTTACCGGTGCTGGAGTCTCGCGTTGTGGGCTGGTTGATTCTGGGTTCGCTGGTGGTGGGATTTGTTTGGAAGGGCGCGCAGGTGGCGCGAGCGGAACGCGCATATCGAGCGTATGCTCGGGAGGTCCTGGTGATTTCGCCGCAGGTGAAGGAGGCCATCCTCGCGAGTCCAACGCAGAGGCTCTATACGCAGGATTTAGACCTCTTCGCAGCTGTGGCATTCCATGGCGCCGATACGGATGCGCTGCAGCACCTTGGGCTGGTGTACTCGGAGGCCGAGGAGATGCGGTGGCTTCAATCCGAGACGGACTCAAGGATTATTGAAGATTTAAAGACGTTCACTCCGTACACGATCGTGCCCTACGAGAGTGTGATCCGCGCGCCGGGAGAACACCTGTTTGTGGTGACGCATGGAGGCTGGAACTGGCTGGAACTGGCCTTTGCGAACGGACAGATAAAGGTGACTCCGGTTGGGCAGGCGTTTGGCGGTGAGGTGATGATGGTAAAGACACCGGTTGCTGGCCAAGGACAATGAGAGCCATGAGGTGAGAGTTGCTTGAGTGCGTGTTGCCGTGCAGAGGGGGGGAGAGCGGGATGGATCGAGCGTGGGCGCGGTTCTGTGATGCATGATGAAGAGAGAGGTGCGGGCCGAGGTGCTGGCTCGCTGAGTTGGTGCGCTGGATGAAGAAGGCGATTGTGATTGGGGCGGGACCGGCGGGGTTGACGGCGGCGCTGGAGTTTCTGCGCAAGACGGGCGTGCAGCCGATTGTGCTGGAGGCGTCGGGTGAGATTGGCGGGATCTCGCGGACGATCCGGTATAAGGGCAACCGGATGGATATTGGCGGGCACCGATTTTTTTCCAAGAGCGACCGCGTGATGCAGTGGTGGATGGACCTGATGCCGGTGGTGTCGGGCGATGGTGACGCGAAGATCAGCTATCAGGGGCAGCAGAGGACGGTGGCGGTGCCGGTGGGGGTGGAGGAAGAGCCTCCGCTGCGCGGGATGGGGCCGCTGAAGGTGGTGGACGCGCAGGACGAGGTGAGTGCGGAGGAGTTGGCGGAACATGTGCCGACGGTAACGGTGGTGGGGGAGGTTGCGCCGGCCAGCGATGACCTGGTGATGCTGGTGCGGCCGCGCAAGAGCAGGATTTATTATCTGCGGAAATTTTTCGATTATCCGATCAAGCTGGGTGGGGCGACCATTTCAAACCTGGGGATGGTGCGGATGGTGAAGATCGGCGTGAGTTATGCGATGAGCCGCGTGAAGCCGATCAGGGAAGAGAAGAGCCTTGAGGATTTTTTGATTAACCGTTTTGGGCACGAGTTGTATTTGACGTTCTTCAAGAGCTATACGGAGAAGGTGTGGGGGACGCCTTGCGATACGATTTCGGCGGAGTGGGGGGCGCAGAGAATTAAAGGGCTGAGCTTGACGACTGCGCTGAAACATTTTGTGAAGAAGATGTTTTCGCGGAGTCCGAAGGGTGAAGGTGGGAAAGATATTGCGCAAAAGGGAACGGACACTTCGCTGATTGAGAGGTTTCTGTATCCGAAGTTCGGGCCGGGGCAGTTGTGGGAGCATGTTGCGGAGAAGGTGGCCGCGATGGGCGGCGAGATCCACATGGGGTGGAAGGTGGTTGGGGTGGAGGTTGAGAGTGCGCGGGTGGTGGCGGTGGAGGCGGTGAATGAGACGGGAGAGTTGCGGCGTTTTGAGGGGGATTATTTTCTTTCGACGATGCCGATGCGGGATCTGGTGCGGGCGCTGAAGGTGGAGGTTCCGGAGAACGTGCGCGAGGTGAGCGAAGGGTTACAGTATCGGGACTTTATTACGGTGGGGGTGCTGGCGAATAAGCTGGATGTTACGGAGTCGGATAAGACGCTGATCAAGGACACGTGGATTTATATTCAGGAGCCGGATGTGCTGCTGGGGCGGCTGCAGATTTTTAATAACTGGAGCCCGTATATGGTGGCCGATCCGACAAAGGTCTGGATTGGGCTGGAGTATTTCTGCTATGAGACGGATGCGCTGTGGTCGATGCCGGATGAGGAGTTGAAGAAGTTTGCGGCGGGGGAGTTGGAGAAGATCGGGATTCTGAAGACGGCTGAGGTGCTGGATGCGCATGTGGTGCGCGTGCCGAAGACGTATCCGGCCTACTTTGGAACGTATGACCGCTTTGAGGAGTTGCGCGCGTGGATGGACCGGTTTGAGAACCTGTTTCTGGTGGGACGGAATGGAATGCATAAGTACAACAATCAGGACCACTCGATGCTGACGGCGATGGCGGTGGTGGATGGGATTGCTGCGGGATATGTCGATAAAGATGCGGTGTGGGGGATTAATTCGGAGCAGGAGTATCACGAGGAGAAGGCGAGTTAGATTTACTAGCTTCTAGCTTCTAGCTTCTAGCTTTAGATTGCTACTGTTTGGGAGGTTGCTTTGAGGAAGTTGATTTTGTTGGTGGTAGTGGTTGTTGCGGTGTGGGGGGTGTGGAGTCGGCAGCGGGTGTATGTGCGGGATCCGCTGGGGGTGGTGAGGCGCGATGGGGTGAAGGAGCAGGGTGCGCAGGTGTTCATTAACTACTCGGATGATGTGTTGCTGGAGAACTTTAACACGCCGATGTATGTGACG
>JAJXYW010000262.1 GCA_021780415.1 Acidobacteriota bacterium | reverse complement strand
GGGGGGTGGCTTTGGTACGGACCGGGAGGGACATCGGACCCGATGTGAAGGTTGTCGGCATGGCGCGAGGCTCCTGAAATGAAAATGCCTGAGACGCGGGCCGGTGGGCGCGGTTCTCAGGCTGATGTATTTAGTATGCGCGTTTGGCTGGAATTAACATGCAAAACGGCAGAAGTTTTTTGATGAGTGGAATGAGTGGGTTAGAGGAAATATTGGGCCGAGGGGGATTGACGGCTTCCAGCTCTTCGGTGGCGGGTGTTGGGTTGATTCCCACCTTAACCGCTGCGCTGGCGCGCATCGGTGAAGATGGGGCACCCGAAGGTGTTGGCGGGTGTGGGGTTGTGGTTGCCCACTCATGACGTTCGCTGCGCGTCCGTCATGAATGGGGCACCCGCGGTTGGTGTTGGGTTGATTCCCACCTTAACCGCTGCGCTGTCGCGCATCGGTGAAGATGGGGCACCCGAAGGTTTGTGGCTGGTGTGGAGTTGTGGTTACCCACTCATGACGTTCGCTCCGCGTCCGTCATGAATGGGGTACCCGAAGGTTTGTGGTGAATTTATTCCCACCTTAACCGCTGCGCTGTCGCGCATCGGTGAAGACGGGACACCCGAGGTTTGTGGCGGGGAAGATTTGAGGGTGGGGTGCGGAAGCGTGGGGTCATGCTCTCCCACCCAATGCGCGATGGGGCTGCGCATTGGATGGGGCATCTGGCGTGGCCCGGTGACTGGATGCGAATGAGGGTTGCAGAGTCTAGCTCTGGTTGCGCGCTCTTGCGCGAACGACTCCGTAGGCGACGACGCCGCACCAGAAGACCGTGATGCCCGTGATGACGGCGCGTTCAAAGACGTATTTGTCTCCTGTGATGCTTTCCGGAGCGCTGCATCCGGTGATGGCGAATGCGCGAAAGACGGCGGCGGTGAGGGCGATGAGGGAGATCAGGAGGAGCGAGGCGCGCGGCGTGCGTTGAGAAGATTGCGCGAATACTGGCTGGTTTGGGGGTGTTCTGCGATACCAGTGTCTGAGCCAGAACAGGAGCACTGCGGCGCCGACGGCCGTGCTGACGTGCTGGATGACGCGCAGATATTCCAGTTGGAAGCCATCGGGCAGCGCGATGGTGCGGTGAAGGAAGAGCCAGTGGCGGTAGAGCCAGAAGCCCCGGTGGGTGAAAGAGTCCCAGAGGATGTGCGTGGCGATGCCGGTGAGGATGGAGAGCAGAGCGAGAACCAAGTGCGCGGGGCTTTGGACGGAAGGGGATGAAGGGCCAAGCGAAATCCGCTGCTGCACGGGCTGCGGCAGCCAGGAATAGAGCGGCTCCTTGAGAAAGGCGTGGAAAAGCCAGAAGGCGATGAGCCCGACGGGCAGGTCAAAGAGAAAGACGCCGGGAAGGGTATGACCGAATCCTCCTTTGGGCGAGAAGCGGAGGAAGTACTCGAAGTCGGGCACCATGGAGCCGATGACCAGCGCGGAGGGAAGCAGGCGCGTGCGCAGAAACGGAAGAGCTGCCGCGGGATGCGAGAGGGTGAAGGGCATTGCTCCTATTATCGATGCCGAGATCAGAGCGGCGAGCTTGACCGGCGATGCAGGTCGATGCGGGACGGGATCTTCGCGACGACTCATGCGGTGGTGAGGAGCGAGCGCGTTGGGAGCGCAGCGGAGAAAAAAGCAAGGGACGCGCCGGAGCACGTCCCTTCTTGCAGGAGGCCGACTGCGCCAGTTAGAAGAGGAAGTGGATGCCGCCCTGAAGAGTACGGTTGGCGTTGAGCTGCTTGCTCACGTCGCCGAATGCGGAGGACGTGGGGCTGGTGTTAGCGCCTTGGAATTGAGCGCGGTTGAAGGCGTTGAAGGCATCGACGCGGGGCTGGATGATCATGCGCTCGCCGATGGTGAAGTCCTTGAGGATGGAGAAGTCAAAGTTCTTGGTTGGGTCAGACCGCAGCAGGTACTGCGGGAAGGTGCGGTAGTTGTATCCGTTGGGCTGGTCGGCCGCGACGCGATCAAAGGGCGTGGTGTTGAAGGACGCCGTTGTGGTGTCGTGCGGGTTGTTGTGGAAGTCGCTCCAGGTGCCGTTGTAGATGGCGTTGCCCCAGCCGAGCGGCGTGCCGGAGAGGTACTGATAGATGGACGAGAGTTCCCATCCGCCAACGATCTCGCTGAGCAGGGTGGAGTCATGCAGGAACATGCGGCCCTTGCCGAAGGGCAGCTGATAGATGACGGTAACGGAGGCGTGGTTCGGGAAGTCGGAGGTGGTTTCTCCGTACCAGAGCGGGCCGCCGGCGTTGAGCTGGGTGTAGTAGCCGAGCTGGCGGGAGTACTCGTAGTTGAAGTTGAACTCAACTCCGTGGGACATGCGCTTGGTCAGGCGCAGCATGAGCGCGTTGAAGTTGGCACTGGCACCCGGGATAAGGGCGTGAGAGACTCCCGTGTACTCAGGGTAGTTGTGGAGGAGCGAGGCGACGCTCACCGTTTTGGACGAGTTGAGGCCGGTCGCGGGCCCGGGGATGATGCCGTAGAACGGGTTTGTGGTGGAGGAATTCAACTGGGTGGTGAGGGTCTTGTCAAAAGTGGGCTGATGCGCGAGGAAGGGCAACAGGCCAGCCTGACTGTCGTTATTGGTGTAGGAGTTGTGGACCTGATGATCGCCGAGGTAACCGACTTCAGCGAGCCAGTTGGCTCTGAACTGCTTCTGTACGTCGAGGCTCCACTTCTGCGAGTAGGGGACCTTGGCTGGACCGTAGTAGAAGATGCTGCTGCCGAGGTTGGTGTTGATGCCGTACTTGCTACCGTAGGGCTTGACGATGGGATTGGCTGCTGTGGGAAATGGGTCGGCGTCAGTGGTTGCCGGGGTGAGGTTGTTGTTGGTGGAGGTAATCATGAACGTGCTTTGTGAGAACCCATAGCTGGGACCGGCGTTGTAGTCATTGAAAGGATTGACGAAGATGCCGAAGCCGCCGCGAATGGCCAGGGTGTTGTTGAACATCGTTGGCGCATAGGAAAAGCCGATGCGAGGGCTAAGGTAGACAGGCGCGGTGGAGTAAGGCGAGCGATTGCTGCTGGTGGCGTAGTTGATGCCGCCAGTGGCGGAGAAGTTGCTGGCCGGGAGTTCAGAAACCGGGTGCGCAGCATAAGCGGCTGCAGCTGGCGCGGTCACTGCGTTTACGGTCGTGGGATTCCAGCCAGCGACCATCTGGTTGTTGCTTTCAACCAGCGGCGTTTCATGCTCGATACGTAAGCCGACGCTGAGGGTGAAATTGGGCAATACTTTCCAGTCATCCTGTGCGAAGAAGCCCATGTACCAGTTGTCGTACTGGAAGCGCGTATCCAAATCGTATGCGCCAACGCCGGGGAGTCCTAGTTCAAAGAGCGCGAGCGCGCCGCCGAAACCCTGGGGTTGTCCGCTGCTGCCGGACGTAACAAAGTCTCCGTTGGTGGATTGAAATAGGAAGGCGCCGTTTGCGCGACCAGGCGAGACGGCTGAGTCCTTATTGACGCGAATGTCGGGGCCGAACTTGAAGGAGTGGTGTCCCCAGGTTTTGTTCAGGCTGGCAAAGAGCTGAGTTTCATCAAAGAACTCGCGATTTCCGGGTGTAGCGCTGTAGTTGGCGATGGACCCGGAGTCAGAGAAGATGACCCAGGGAAGCGCCAGCGCGGTCGAGTTGCCCGCGAGGTAGCCTGGGAATCCGAGAGAGGATGGACTCTGGCCGAGGCTGTTGGGGCCGGAGAAGGTCTCATAGCGGCTGAAGCCGAGGCGCGACTCGAGGCTGAGGGAGGGCGAGAAGGTTTTGACGTTGTCGACCTGACCGCCGAGGAGGTTGACGGTGGAGGTGGTGCCGGTGAGGGAATTGCCGAAGATGTTGTTTTGAGCGTTGGTGTAGTGGCTGCTATGGAACTCGAAGAAGACCTTGTCGAGCTGGCTGGCGTTCCAGTCGATGCGAGCCTCGTTGGACTTGTAGTTATTGACTGTGGGATCGCTGGCAAAGAAGTTGTTCTCGCCATCGGGCTTGGTGGAAGGGCCGCTGTAGTTGGGCATGGGCACAAGCTTGAGATACGCCTGCGCGATGGGGTTGACGGTGAGGCCGGCGTTAGAGAGGACGTTGCCGGGAATCGCATTGCGGACGACCTTGTTGCCGGAAAGCGTGGCGGTGAAAGGGTTGTAGAGCTGCGGATTGCTGGTTGTGGTCAAAAGGTTGGAGAAGTCGCCGTTGCGTTCAGCCTGCGTGGGCACGGTGGTGATGATGGTGTTAGGCGCGTTGCCGTCGTAGCCCTCAAATGCATAGAAGAAGAAGAGCTTGTTACGGCCGTGGATGAGGTGCGGAATTTCGACTGGTCCGCCGATGGTGACCGCGTACTGGTTGAAGTGGGTGGAGGGAACGGTGGAGCCGTGCTTGGTGAAGTAGGGCTCGGCTGTGAAGGGACGGGAACCGGCGTAGTACTCGGATGCGGTGCCGTGGAGGTTGTTGGTGCCGGACTTGGTGGTGATGTTGACGGTGCCGCCGGAGGTGTCGCCGAGGGCCGCGTTGGCAGCGAACTCATCGACGTGGACGGCGTTGACGGCGTCAAGCTCCGGGCTGAAGCCGGAGGTGCGGCCGGAGTCTTCCATGTTGGGAACGCCATTGAGCAGCAGCTCGTTGGAGGCCGATGCGCCGCCGCCGAGGGAGAAGTCGTCGCCGGTGGAGTTGCCGAAGGGGGTGACCTGGGACTCGGAGTGCTTGCCCTTGGCGACTGCGCCGTATTCCAGGTGGGCGAAGCCGATGGGCGAACGGCCGTTACTCGGCAGGTCTTCGACTTCCTCGGCCGTCAGCTCCTGGCCGGTGGAGGCGGTGGCGACGTCAACGAGGGGCGTCTCCGCAGTGACGGTGACAGTCTCATCGACCTTGCCGACGGCGAGGGTGACATTCTCGACGACAGTTTGCTCGGTCTGTAACTGGAGGCCGGTGTGGATGTAGGTCTTGAACCCAGACATGGTGGCCTGGACGTCGTAGGGGCCGGGCACCAGGAAAGGTGCTGTGTAGTTGCCGGAGGCATTCGACTTGAGAATCGTCTTGGCGCCGGTGGCTGTGTTGGTGATTTCAATCTGCGCGTTAGGAACGATGGCGCCGGTCGGGTCAGTGACGCGGCCTGTAAGGGTGGCGCGCATCTCCTGCGCGAGGGCCATGCTGGACAGAGAGATCACTGCGAGAGCAACTGCGAGAAAGCGCTTCATGGGGACTCCGTTGTAGTTTGCGACTGGGACAAGTGCCTTCGTGTCGAGGCTCAGCCACGATAAGAAGTGGGTAATCGGGTGTCAAGGACATTTTGGAAAATAAGAAGCATCTTTTGAAAATTAGCGTTGCACGTTCAGAAAGAATGGAAAATCAATGAGATTTTCGGCGCGCTTTCCGATATTGGTCCGAAGAGGTGCCGCTATGCGGAATTAATTTTTAGGGATGGTTCAGGATCAGGGTGCATCCGGGGCGGTTTCCGCGGGATGCCCCGCAACCGGACTGGCGCAGGAATGATGCAGTGCTGGAGCGGGGTTCAGCAGGCTTTGGCGATCCGCTGTGCGGCTTCGAGCACGGCTTTGCGGGTGGCTTCGTCGCGCTCGGGCGTCATGCGGATGATAGGCGTGGAGAGGCTGAGCGCGGCAACGACGGGTTTGCCCGCGGGGCGGATGGCGGCGCTGTAGCAGATGCCGCCGAGGATGGACTCTTCGCGATCAGCGGCGATGCCGGTGCGACGGATCTCGGCGTACTGCTCGAAGAGGCGGGCGCGGTCGGTGATGGTGTGCTCGGTGCGGCGGGAGAGGCCGTAGATTTCGAGAATCTGATCGGCGAGTGCCTGATCCTGGAAGGCGGTGATGGCCTTGCCCATGGCGCTGCAATGGGGCGGGAGGACGCGGCCGATGCGGTTGGTCATGCGGATTTCGTGGAAGGTCTCGACGGAATCGAGGACGTGGATGCGGTCTTCGTAGAGGTATGCCGCGCTGGCGGTTTCATTGAAGTGATTGGCGAGATGTTCGAGTTCCGGCCGCAGTTTGTCTCGAAGCTGACGGGCCTGCTCGACGAGCCAGCCAAAGCGGAGCTTGGGCGCGAGCTGATAGGTGCCGTCGACGGCCTGCTGGAGATAGCCGTGCTTTTCAAGGGTGAGCAGGACGCGAAAGAGGGTGGATTCTGGCAAGCCGGTTTTTGCGCCGATGTCCTTGAGGCCGAGGGCGGTCTGCGTATCGAAGCAGTCGAGAACTTCGAGGGCGCGGCCGATGGAGCGGAGGTAGTACTGCTCGCTGGACTGCGTGTCTGTGGCGGACTGGAGCGCCCACTTGGGAATGCGGCGGCGGATTGGCTTTTTGGCTTCAGATGCGGTGGTGGGCTTGCCCTTCATGAACGGTGCTGCCTTTCCCGTGGAGAGACGCGGTGCGCGTGGATGTGGACCCGTGCAGCGAGTGTTGTCACTCTCCCCTTGTGCGCCTTCTTTATACGGGAGTGGAGATGAATTGTGCAATAACTTTCACTTTTGCAGGATTAGTTTGACAGTGAAGTGGAAGGCATGTAGAACGGTGCTGCCTGCAACCCCATGGAACCGTGGCCAGAGAGCTGCGCCACAGAGAGTGCGGAGGGCGGCAGGTTGAGAGGAACGATGGATCGCAGAGAAGTGATCAAACTGGGCGCGGGCGCGCTGGTGTCGGGGATGGCCTCTGCGGCGCCGGCCGAGCAGCCGCGCCGGGCTGGTACGGCAGAATCCGTGGAGCAGTGGGGTGTGTTCGAGGCCAGTCTGCAGGGGCCGTCGAGCGGGAATCCCTTTGTGGATGTGACGTTTGGCGCGCTCTTCACCTTGGAGCACCGGACAGTGGAGGTGACGGGCTTCTACGACGGCGGGGGCGTGTACAAGGTGCGGTTTTCGCCCGACACGCCGGGGCGCTGGACGTATGAGACGACGAGCAGCGCGAAGGAACTGGCGGGGCACACGGGCGCGCTGGAGTGCGTTGCGGCGAAGGCGGGCAATCGGGGGCCGGTGGGAACGGCGCACCAGTTTCACTTCCAATATGCGGACGGAACGCCGTATTTTCCGTTTGGCACGACCTGCTATGCGTATGGATTTATTGGCGCGCCTTGGGATGCGACGACGCTGGCGGCGCTG
>JAJXYW010000297.1 GCA_021780415.1 Acidobacteriota bacterium | reverse complement strand
GTTCTTCGGCGCCGGGTCCCACGGCTCAAACGACAGCACATCCACCAGCACCGGCCGCGACCCCACAAACAGAATATTCAGCGGCGTCGCATCCTTCAGCACCCACCCTTCGCTCAGCGCCTCCGCGCACAGCGCCAGCGTCAACTGCGCCGCCGCCAGCCACTGCGACGGCGTCCACTCCCACGGATACGTCGGCACCGGCACTTTCGGATGCAGCAACTGCAAACCCGCTGGCGTATTTCTGATCGTAATCGCCACCATGTCGCCCCGGTCCTGCAGCCGGCTGCAAAACTGCGACGTCACAAACTCCATCACCTGGTCGCGGGCCGACGGGTGAATGGTGCGTACAGCGAAGTCGTCTTCAAGGCGAAGCGACCCGGCCGGATCTCGAAATGTAGCGGTTGGCGTTCCAGAGGTCATGCAGCGTTGCGAGAGTCTTCTTTCCGCACCGTTACCGGCAGGGCTGCGCGGGTGAGGGGCTTCTTCTTTGTGAATACCCTCATAATACGCCGCCGCAGAAAGAATCCCGCCGCCGCCATCATCGACCCTATCGACTGAACCGCCAGCAGCCCCGAACCCGGATCCACATACGCCATCGCACGGCGTTCCGTCGCCAGCAGCAGGCCCAGCAGGCTAAACGCCGTCACACTCAGGTACACCAAACGTTTCATCTCTACAGTACTTTCCGTCTGGATTGCGCTCGGGAGACTGCGCAAGCCGCGCTCATTTGAATTCTCTAAGCCGAGCTGAAGCGGCCCCCCGAAGGAACGCGCACCACTCGGACCTGATCGCCGCAGCCTCTCAGCGACCCCAATATGACAGACCTGTCACTGTGACATCTCCACATGCTGAACCCGCCACCGCCCGGGAAGTTGCGCCTCTCGCAACATAAAGGAAGCGAAGTTTCTGAGGGTGAGACGCTCCCTCTCCACCACAGGACGCAGCTCGTCCCTTGCCTGCGTCCGTATCCCCCGTTTCTCCCGTCCGCTCTCCCCCCGAAACCCCGCCCGTCTAGGGCTCGTCGTAGTACCCCGTGTTGGTGCGCGCCACCACGCCCGGCTGATCCACCTTGACCTCCAGCTTGTGGTACACATCCCTGCGCGGGGTCGGCGGAGGCTCAAACGAGATCCGGTAGTACGCCTGCGTCTCCTCCACGACCTGCCGCAGCAGTCCAGAGATGTCGCTGCTGCTGACCGCCAGCCCACCACTCTGGATCGCCAGCACCTGCAGCGCCAGGTTTCCGAAGTTCACATCTCCCGGCTTCTTCACCCCGTCCAGAAACTCCTCATAGTAAAACTCCCGCGCCACCGACTCGTCGATTCCCCGCGGATTGATCGCATAGAGCGTCGTCTCCGTGTCGCGAAAGGCCATCGAGAACCATGTGATCTCGTTGAAGATCGCCTCCTCCTGCTGACTGGTCAGTTGGACCTCCGGCCCCGACAACAAATGCCATCCCGGCGACACCCACAGGATGATCTTCCGTCCCGGTTGCCCCGACGCATACCCCGCCATCAACCGCATCGCCTTCATCGAGTCGTCAAAGCGCTCCCCATCGCCCTCGATCCCCGCCGACCGCCCTACATCCCGCAATCCGATGTCAAACGCGTCCAGCGACTTCGCCAGCAGCTTCCCATCCCGCGTGGAGCCCCTCTGCATCTTGATCCCACCCTGCTCATCCAGCACCGCCAGCGTCATCGGTCGCGCCAGTTGGCCTCCGTTAGCGAGCAGAAACCTGTCAACCTCAATCCGCATCTGCGCCAGAATATTGAAGTCCGTATTCACGCTGTCGATCAGCAGTACCACCTGCACCGGAGCCTGCTCTCCCTCATACGCCTGGAACGACGTGATCGGCAGGGGAGTCTTATTGTCCAGCAGCGTAAAGTCCTTTGCCTGCAACCCGCTCACCGGCTTTCCATCCTTGTGCGTTACCACCACATCCAGGTGGATCGTTCGCGACGGCGGCGTCGTACGCGTATGCAGCGCGGACGCTGGCGCCTGCTGCTTCACCGACGACGGCTGTGGTGCGATCGAAGGTGTCTGCTGTGCCGTCAAAGGCGTTTGCTGTGCAGCGGAAACTCCGGCAACCAGCAGCAAGTTCGCAAACAGTGACAGCCGGAAGCGTTGGGATACGGGCATGCTCTCTCCATGGATCGTGTAGGCAATAGAATCCACTCCCACAATAACCCGACAACCCCCCGTCGCACCACCGCGGCCTTTCGCAGCACGCAGGGTCTGACCCAACTTCTGCGCACCCCACCAAACTCCCTCAAATTCTCCTCCAAACCCCCTCCCCGATTGCTTCGCCGTCCGCTTCGCCTTATCCTCGCCTCAGCATGGATTTCGAGCACAAGCGAAAGATCGGCCTCGGCACCGCCGCGCCCAAACCCACCGACCCCTCCGCGGCCGACCGCCTCGTCTCCGCCGACCACTTCGACGACGACGATCTTGTCGAGCTCAAACTGCGCCCCAAACGCCTCTCCGAATTCATCGGCCAGAACAAAATCAAGGAGCAGCTTTCCATCGCCCTTGAAGCCGCTAAATCCCGTGGCGAAGCCCTCGACCACGTCCTCCTCTTCGGCCCTCCCGGCCTGGGCAAAACCACCCTCGCCACCATCATCGCCAACGAGCTCGACGTCGCCTTCCAGCAGACCTCCGGCCCCGCCCTACAGGTCCAGGGCGACATGGCCGCCATCCTCACCAACCTCCGCGCCAAACAGGTCCTCTTCCTCGACGAGATCCACCGCCTCCAGCCCGTCATGGAAGAAAAGCTCTACACCGCCCTCGAGGACTACCAGCTCGACATCATGATTGGCACCGGCCCCTCGGCCCGCACCCACGTCATGCGCATCGACCCCTTCACCTTCGTCGCCGCCACCACCCGCCCCGGCCTGCTCTCATCCCCCTTGCGCTCCCGCTTCGGCATCCTCCTCCGCCTCGAGTTCTACACCGACGACGAACTCCGCTGGGTCGTCGAACGCTCCGCCGAAGTCCTCAACGTCCCCATCAGCCGCGACGGTGCCGCCGAGATCGCCATGCGTTCCCGCGGCACACCCCGCATCGCCAACCGCCTCCTCCGCCGCGTCCGCGATTTTGCGGAAGTAAGAGCCCAGGGGAAGATCGACCGCCCCACCGCCATGGCCGCCCTCGAAATGCTCGAAGTCGATGCCCACGGCTTCGACGAACTCGACCGCCGCCTCCTCCGCACCATCATCGAGAAATATGATGGCGGCCCGGTCGGCCTCAACACCCTCGCCGCCGCCCTCGCCGAAGAGCAGGACGCCCTCGAAGAGGTCTACGAGCCCTTCCTCATCCAGATCGGCTTCCTCGACCGCACCCCACGCGGCCGCGTCGCCACCCGCCTCGCCTACGAGCACCTCGGCATCGAAATGCCCCGCAAGCCCAATCTCTTCAGCTAGCACGACGCACTCCGTTAGAATAGGCAAAGGAGCTCCTCATGATCTTCCACGTAACACTGGAACATGCAGAAGATGATTGGGTTGTTGCAGAGTGCCCGGCGCTGCCTGGCTGCGTCTCGCAGGGTCGCGACGAAAAAGAAGCTCTCGACAATATCAAGGAAGCGATCACTGCATGGATGTGGGCTGAAGACCAGAAAGCCCTCAGCCAGCTCCCCGAAGATCGCATGCAGATGGTCGTCGCGGTTTAGGTGGGAACGCTCGCGAACATCTCCGGAAAGGAAGCTGTCAAGGCTTTCGGCCGTGCAGGTTGGAGCGCCGTGGGTCAGGTAGGAAGCCATCTTGTGATGACCAGGTCAGGCTCTCGCGCCAATCTCTCCATACCTCAGCATAAGGAGCTTTCCGTGGGCACACTGCGCTCTCTCATTCGCGCCGCGGGGCTCACGGTGGAAGATTTCTTAGCGCTGCTCTAGTTCCAGCGCTTCCTTCACCGCACCCCACGCGGCCGCGTCGCCACCCGCCTCGCCTACGAGCACCTCGGCATCGAGATGCCCCGCAAGCCCACCCTCTTCAGCTAGCGCAATGGTTCCGTGCCAGGCGTCCTACGCCACAGCCAGCGTAGCAATCACCACAAACGCCAGACCCAGCAGCGCCCTGCGTCCAAGCACCTTCAAATTCGATTGAGAAATCAAGGTTCGCATACTGCAACCTTAGATGCGCATTGTTGCGCGATCATGAACGCCGCTACAAATTCCTCGCCAGCGCACCTGCGAGCACACCCCCCGCCTCCGCAAGCAACTCCACCGCCTCTTCCCTCCCCACTCCCAGCTTCCCCATCACAATCGCCGCCTTCACGTCCTTCCCCGACTCCGTCAGCAACCGAGCCGCCGTCTCTCCATCGCTCCCCAGCGCCGCCGCAATAATCCTCTCCGCCCGGTCCACCAGCTTCGCATTGGTCGGGCGCACATTCACCATCAGGTTCCCAAACGTCGCGCCGGTCCGCACCATCACCCCCGTCGAGAGCATATTCAGCACCATCTTCGTCGCCGTCCCCGCCTTCATCCGAGTGCTCCCCGTCAGCACCTCCGCCCCCGTCGCCGGCGTAATCGCAATCTCCGCAGCCCGCGCCAGCAGCGACCCCGGAACGCAGCTCAGTCCCACCGTCAGCGCCCCCAACCCCTTCGCATACTCCACCGCACCCAGCACATACGGCGTCCGCCCGCTGGCCGCAATCCCCACCAGCACATCTCCCGCGCCAAACCCCGCCGCCTTCACATCCCGCGCACCCTCCTCCCGCGAATCCTCCGAGTGCTCGCTCGACAGCCGCAGCGCCGCATCCCCACCCGCAATCAAACCCTGCACCAACTCCGCGCTCACCGAAAACGTCGGCGGGCACTCACTCGCATCCAGCACACCCAGCCGCCCACTCGTTCCCGCGCCAACATAAAACATCCGCCCCCCGCGCCCAAACCGTCCCGCAATCGCATCAATCGCCCGCGCCACATGCGCCAACTCCGCCGCCACCGCGCCCGCGACTGTCGCGTCCTCCGCGTTGATCAGCTCCACCATCTCCAGCGTCGAAAGCTCATCCAAACGCTCACTGGCAGGATTCCGCGCCTCCGTCATCAGCTTGCCCAGCGTATGTCGATCCGGTGCAGTCATTGCAACCCCCATTGGTGTTTATCATAGCCACCCATCGTCGCCAGCGCCTCGCATGTGGCAGCATAGTAGTTCAGATGAGCGAAGCGACCCAGCAGTCTCCCAGCGCCACCATCGCGTGGCAGTCGCGCGACTTCCGTTTCTACTCCACCGCGCGTCTCATCGGCATCATGGGTGCCGAAGCCCAATCCATCGGCGTCGCCTGGCAGGTCTACCAGATCACCCACTCCGCCCTCGCGCTTGGCTACACCGGCCTGGCGCTCTTTCTCCCCGGCCTGCTCTTCGTTCTCCCCTCCGGCCATGTCGCAGACCGCTACGACCGCCGCTCCGTCATCCTCATCTGCTACGCCGTGCAGGCCCTCGCCACCATTGCTCTGCTCCGCCTCGCCCTCCACCACTCCCACAACATCTGGCTCATCTACGCCATCCTCTTCGTCATCGGCGCCGGACGCTGCTTCAGCGGTCCCGCCTCCAGCGCTCTCGTCCCCACCCTCGTCCCCAAAGGCCACTTCGTCAACGCCGTCACCTGGGGTGCGACCATCTTTCAGATCGCCAACGCCACCGGCCCCATGCTTGGCGGCCTGCTCTTCACCGCCCCTCTGTTGCGTCTCTTCGGCGGCCGCTTCGCCGCCCTCAACGGAGCCCCGCTGGTCTACTCCTTCACCCTCATCGCACTCGGCCTCTACCTCATCCTCATCAGCATCATCCAGCCCCGCGGAGCCGCCGAGAAAAAAGGCTTCACCATCGAGACCATGCTCGCCGGCCTGCGCTACGTCATCGGCACCCGCCTTCTGCTCGGCTCCATCTCGCTCGACCTCTTCGCCGTCCTGCTCGGCGGCGCAGCCTCGCTCATGCCCATCTTCGCCGCCGACGTCCTGCACTCCGGCGCCAACGGCCTCGGCCTCCTCCGCGCCATGCCCTCGCTCGGGGCCCTCGCCGTCTCGCTCACCCTGCTCGTCCTCCCCATCAAGCGCCGCGCCGGCAAAACCATGCTCGCCTGCGTCGGCCTCTTCGGAGCCGCCACCGTCGTCTTCGGCCTCAGCCGCAACATCGTCCTCAGTTGCGCCGCGCTGGTCATCATCGGCGCCACCGACATGATCTCCGTCGTCGTCCGCGCCAGCATCCTCCAACTCGCCACCCCGCCCGCCATGCGCGGCCGCGTCTCCAGCATCAACTGGCTCTTCCTCGGCGCCTCCAACGAGTTCGGCGAGTACGAAAGCGGCCTCACCGCCCACTGGTGGGGAGCCGTCCGCGCCGTCGTCATCGGCGGCCTCGCCAGCATGGCCGTCACGAGCATCTGGACCGTCTTTTTCCCAGCCCTCCGCCACGCCGACACCCTCACCGCCGAAAGCCTCGTCGCCATCGAAAAACAATTCAGCAGCATGGAACCCATCGACTAAACCAGCTCGCAACCTCTTCAGACCGCCACCGTGCGTCTAACTCAATGCCATGTGCAGCATCTAAAATTCAGCAGGAGGATCACGGATGCAAAAAGGACCAAAGATTGCCCTCGCCGCCACAGCCGTCATGGTGTTGCTCGTAGGCCTGCGCGTAGCCCTCATCTACAAAGCCAACCACGAGGACGTGCCCGTCAAGAAAGACCCCTACGCCGACATCAAAGTCGATCCCGACGACAACGTCTTCCTCCGCAAGGAGCGTCCCGACACCCTCGCCGACCAGCGCTCCCTCATCGGCCACACCCTCTGGGTCAGTGCCGGCGGCCAGCTCGACTACTACCTCGACAAGGGCAATCACGTCGACTACGCGCACCCCGCCGGCACCCTCCTCGGCGCCACGCCATTACTCATCAAAGGCGTCTTTGAGCAGAAGGCTCCCGCCACGGGCCCCGCCGTCTTCCGCATCCCCGCCGGCCAGCGCCACGTCTTGCTCGCCTTCACCATGCCCGCCTCCACCGACCCCAACACCCTCTACGCCACCCCTATCGGCGACTTCGACAACGGCTCCTACACCTTCGTCAACGATCAGGTCTTCTTCTATGACGACCCGCACAAGCTCTATAGCTACTGGAGCCCCGCCATCTGGTCCAACATCGACAAGCACCAGGCCGT
>JAJXYW010000206.1 GCA_021780415.1 Acidobacteriota bacterium | reverse complement strand
GCTTCAGGAGTGCGTGCATGAGCTCGTAGATGGCGTTGTCGGGGCGAGGCTCGGAGCTGTGTCCGCCGCGGTTGGTGGCGACGATGTGGAAGTCGGCGTAGGTCTTCTGCGTGGCCTCGACGTCGAGCTCGGTGGCCTTGCCGTCACGCAGGGTGGGGCCTTCGCCGTCGGGGTTGATGACGAAGGCGGCCTGCATGAGTTCGGGACGATTTTTTACCAGCCAGCTTACGCCGTTGGACTTGCCACCTTCTTCGTCGGCGGTGAGGGCGAGAGTGATGTCGCGGTCAGGGACGTAACCTTCCCGCTTGAGGCGGATGAAGCTCTCGACGACGTCTGCGTCGCCGTCTTTCATGTCCTGCGTGCCGCGACCATAGAAGTAGCCACCCTTTTCGACGAGGGTGTAGGGGTCGGTGGTCCAGTCGGAGCGGCGGGCCTCGACGACGTCCTCGTGCCCGATGATGAGGATGGGCTTGAGCTTCGAGCCGGGGACGCCGTGATAGCGGACGACGAGGTTCTGCTTGCGGTCGTTGGGGCCGGCAAGGATGAGGTCGGCGGGAGCGAAGCCGGCCTTGAGGAGTTCATTGCGCGCGGCGACGGAGACGGCGGTGACACTGCCGTTGGAGTCCTGCGAGTTGGTCTCGATGAACTCCTTGAAGATCTGGCGCGCGAGGACGCGATCGTGTTCGGGCAACTGCGGACCCTGGGCAAACGATGTGCCGCAAAGCGTGACGGCAAGGACTCCGACCATACAGATTTTCATGCACTCTCCATGAAGCTGAATTGAGGTGATTCCCTATCTTACAAATTTATTCAGGTTCCTATGCTGTGACCGGGGGCCGCTCGAGTTCCTTGCGGTCCCATTGGGCGAGATTGGCGGCTGCGTCGTAGGTGCTTTGGAGGAAGGCGAGCAAGGTGGCGTCGGGCGAGGAGGAGCGGCGGAGGTCGTCGTAGGGCAGGATGAACTCGCCGAGACCGCGATCCCAGAATGCCTGCGCGGGCTGGATGGTTGCGACGTCGAGGCCGCTGGGTAAGGGCACTGCGTAACAGTAGAAGGCGGCCTTGCCGTAGCCTCCGTTGCCGGGCCAGAAGCCAGCGCTGATGACCTCGTGCGAGTAGGCCTCGCGGGTGATGGCGTCGGCTCCTTCGCGGAGTGGAGCCGGGCGGCCGGAGAAGCGCGTGACGGCGAGATCGAAGCTGCCCCAGAAGAAATGGACAGGGCTGATCTTGCCGAGAAAGTTCGAGGAGAATTGCTGGAAGATCTGGTCGGACTGAATGAGGATGCGCCAGAAGCGATGCGCTGCGTCGGGTTCGTAGGAGGTGTGGGTGGTGTCTTCGGCGAAGGGGATGGGGTTGGCGACTTCGACGGGCGTGGCGTAGAGAGAGACAGGGACGCCGAGATCGGCGAGCGTCTTCTGGAAGCTGGAGTAGAAACTAGCGACCGACTGTGCGCGCAACGGAGTCGATGCGCTGGCGCCGGTGCTGGTGCGGAAGAGCAGTTGGTGGTGGACGAAGTCGAATTCGATCTCGAGGAACTCGTCGCCGTAGGGCATGGCCGAGGTGCTCAGGCCGCGCGCGCTGACGTAGAGTGGGACGTTCCACCAATGAGCTTGCAGCGGACTGAGCGCGAGACGCGTCTTGCCGACGATCTGGGTCCACATGTGGAGGGTGTCGGCGGTGGCGGACCAGTCTTCCCAGCGGAGTTCGGGCCAGAGATTGCTTTCCGTTTGCATCGTCACCCTCCTGTGGGAGATTTATACGCCAGGATCGTAGTTCAGATTTTGTCCAAGCCAGCGTTCGACTTCTCCGACGCTGATGCCCTTGCGAGCAGAGTAGTCGGCGACCTGATCGCGGTCGATCTTGCCGAGCGAGAAGTATCTCGCGGCAGGGTGCGCAAAGTACAGGCCGCTGACGCTGGAGCCGGGCCACATGGCGAAGGACTCGGTAAGGATCATGCCGGCGTTCGCGTGCACATCGAGCAAGTGCCAGAGCGTGCCCTTCTCGGTGTGGTCGGGGCAGGCGGGATAGCCGGGTGCGGGGCGGATGCCGCGATACTTTTCCTGGATGAGGTCGGCTGGGGTGAGGCCCTCGTCGCGGCCATAGCCCCACTCGTCGCGGACGCGCTTATGCAGGTATTCGGCGAAGGCTTCGGCGAGGCGGTCGGCGATGGCTTCGGCCATGATCGCGTTATAGTCGTCGTTGCTGGCGCGGAAGCTGTCGCACAACTCTTTGAGGCCGATGCCGCTGGTGACGGCGAAGGCCCCGATGTGGTCGGGCAGACCTGTGTCTTTGGGTGCGATGAAATCGACGAGCGAACGGCAAGGCTCGCTACCTTCGCGGTTGGCCTGCTGGCGGAGAAAGTGGAACTTCGTAAGGATTGTGGAGCGCGTCTCGTCGGAATAGAGTTCGACATCGTCGCCTGTGGCGCTGGCTGGAAAGAAGCCGTAGACGCCGCGTGCTGTGATGAGGTTCTTCTCGATGATGCTGTCGAGGAGTTTGTTGGCGTCGGCGAAGATCTTGCGGGCTTCGGTTCCCTGCTCTTCGTGATCGAGGATGCGCGGGTAGATGCCCTTCATGCCCCAGGTGTGGAAGAAGGGCGACCAGTCGATGTACTCGCGTAAGGTGGCGAGAGGGAAATTATCGAGCACGCGAATGCCGGTGAACTCGGGGGTGGGCAGGTCTTCGATGCGCCAGTCGATGGGCGTGCCGAGGGAGACGACCTGCTGGCGCGGAGCAGAGTGGGACTTGCGGAGTGCATCGTATTCGGCACGATGCTTTGAGACGAACGCTGCGCTGCCGTCTTCACTGAGCAGACTGGTGGTGACGGGGACCGCGCGGCTGGCGTCGAGTACGTGGACGACGGGCTGGCTGTAGTGGGGCGCAATCTTGATGGCTGTGTGGGCTCGGCTGGTGGTTGCACCGCCGACCAGCAGCGGCACCTTGAAGCCCTGACGCTCCATCTCTTTGGCGACATGGACCATCTCGTCGAGCGACGGTGTGATGAGGCCACTGAGACCGATGATGTCGGCGTTTTCTGCCTTCGCTCGTTCTAGAATTTTTTCGCAGGCGACCATCACGCCCATGTCGATGACTTCGTAGTTGTTGCACGCGAGGACGACGCCGACGATGTTCTTGCCGATGTCGTGAACGTCGCCCTTGACGGTGGCGAGGACGATCTTTCCTTGGGCTTTGACGATCTGGCCAGAGGCTTCGAGCGCGGCCTTCTCTGCTTCCATGAATGGCGTGAGATGCGCGACGGCCTTCTTCATCACGCGGGCGGACTTGACGACCTGGGGGAGGAACATCTTGCCCGCGCCGAAGAGGTCGCCGACGACGCTCATGCCGGCCATCAGCGGGCCTTCGATGACCAGCAGGGGGCGGCCGAGTTTGACGCGGGCCTCCTCAGCGTCAACTTCGATGTAGGTGTCGATTCCCTTCACCAGGGCGTGCGAGAGACGCTCTTCGACGGTGCCGGCGCGCCATTCTTCGGCCTTCTTTTCGCTGACGGCTTTACCTGCGCCCTTGAGGGTTTCACCGTATTCGACGAGGCGTTCGGTGGCGTCGGGCCGGCGGTTGAGCAGGACGTCTTCGACTAATACTTTGAGCTCGGGCTCGATCTCTTCGTAGACCTCGAGCATGCCGGCGTTGACGATGCCCATGTCCATGCCGGCTGCGATGGCGTGATAGAGGAAGGCCGAATGCATGGCCTCGCGGACCTTGTTGTTGCCGCGAAAGCTGAACGAGATATTGGAGACGCCGCCCGAGACTTTGGCGTGGGGAAGATTGGCCTTGATCCAGCGCGTGGCGTTGATGAAGTCGACCGCGTAGTTATTGTGCTCCTCCATGCCGGTGGCGACGGTGAGGATGTTGGGGTCGAAGATGATGTCCTCGGGGGGGAAGCCGACTTCGTCGACGAGGAGATCGTAGGCGCGTTTGCAGATGCGGATCTTCTCGTCGTAGGTTGCGGCCTGGCCCTGTTCGTCAAAGGCCATGACGACTGCAGCCGCACCGTACTTGAGAATGGCGGCGGCGTTCTGGCGGAACTTTGCTTCACCCTCCTTGAGCGAGATGGAGTTGACGATGCCCTTACCCTGGAGGCACTTCAGGCCGGCCTCGATGACCTCCCACTTGGAGGAGTCGACCATGAAGGGGACCTTGGCGACCTCGGGCTCGCTGGCTAAAAGTTGCAGATAGCGGGTCATCGCGGCGACGCCGTCGATCATGCCCTCGTCCATGCAGATGTCGATGACGTTGGCGCCGTTCTCGACCTGCTGGCGGGCGATGCTGACGGCTTCTTCGAACTTGCCTTCCTTGACGAGTTTGGCGAACTTCGGCGAGCCGGCCACGTTGGTGCGCTCGCCGATCATGATGTAGACGCCGCGCTGCTGCGTGAAGGGCTGGCTGCCGGAGAGACGCAGTGGCCTGGGTTCGATGCTCAGAGTCGATGCTGCTGCGCTCAAGCTGCCACCTCGCGGTGTCCGAGCTTACGCTGCGCGAGTTCGCGCGGATGCCTTCCTTCGAGCGCCCTGGCGATGGCCGCGATGTGCTCGGGGGTGTTGCCGCAGCAGCCGCCGGCGATGTTGATGAGACCTGCGCGCGCGAAGTCACCGAGGAAACGCGCCATATCATCGGGGCCAAGATCGAAACCGGTTTCGGACAAGGGATTGGGCAGGCCCGCGTTGGGATAGCAGGAGATGGCGACGTCCGCTTTTTCGGAGAGCTCGCTGAGGAAGGGGTACATGAGGTCAGGGCCGAGCGAGCAGTTTAGGCCCACGGAGAGCGGGTTGACGTGCTTGACGGCGTTCCAGAAGGCCTCCGTGGTCTGCGCGGAGATGAGGGTTTCGCCGCCGCGGCCGACTGCGGCGGAGATCATGACGGGGAGTTCTTTGCCGGAGGCGGCGAGGCCGTCCTCGTCGAAGACTTCGCGGATGGCGACGAGCGCGGCCTTGGCGTTGAGCGAGTCGAAGATGGTCTCGACGAGCAGGAGATCGACGCCGCCGGCGATGAGCGCGCGAACCTGTTGGGCGTAGGCGGTCTTGACCTGGTCGAAGGTGACGACACGGAATCCGGCGTCGTCAGCGTCGGGGGAGTTGGAGAGGGAGACGGTGAGCGGGCCGATGGCGCCGGCGACGAAACGCTGGCGGCCGGTGTCGTTGGCAATGCGGTCGGCCCACTCGCGGCACTGCTGCGCGGAGGTGTAGTTGATGTCCCAGGCGAGGGTGTTGAGGGAGGCATCTTCGATGATCTTCTGGTAGAACTCGGGGTCCTTGCGGCCGCCGTGTTCGCGGGGATCGTCTACGAAAAATTCGCTCTGGGTGATGCTGGTGGCGCCGAAGGTGTTGGTCTCGATGATGTCGGCGCCGGCCTCGAGAAAGCGGCGGTGGATGTCGCCGATCATCTTTGGCTGGGTGAGCGAGAAGAGGTCTCCGTTGTTGAGCAGATCCTTGGTGGAGTGCTGGAAACGGTCTCCGCGGATGTCGGCCTCGGTCATACCGTAGGTGCGGATGGTGGTGCCCATGGCGCCGTCGATGATGGCAATGCGATGCTCGAGGATCTCCTCGAGCGGATGTTGGTGAACTGTTTTCATGTCTTTCCCGTTCCTGGCGCGAGCATTCAGCGCCTATCGCACAACGGCGAGCCAATCATGGCTCGCCGCTTACTGTGAATCCAAGACTTTAAGGCCTAGGCGAGCACTTCAACCTCTTCTTTAGCTGAATGCGGAAGACCCGTTGCCACTGGCACCAGCAGGTCTTCCTTGCGCATGACCATGGTGGTGGCGTTGAGGCTGGCGAGTTCGAAGCCGTGACCATGGGTGATGGCGTCGGTGGGGCAGGCTTCGACGCAGTAGCCGCAGAAGATGCAGCGGTTGTAGTCGATGTTGTAGACCTTGGCGTAGCGGTCGGCCGAGGAGATGCGGGTCTCGGAGGTGTTGTCCGCAGCTTCGATGTAGATGCAGTTGGAGGGGCAGGCGGCGGCGCAGAGGAAGCAGGCCACACACTTTTCGAGGCCGTTCTCGTCGCGCTGCAACTGATGCTTACCGCGGAAACGCTCCTGAAACTGAGCGCCGCGCATGGGCCCCTTGCCGTCGGGGTAGTTCTCCACCTGGCTGGGTTGGAAACCTTCCCGCAGCGTGATGCTCATTCCCTTGGCGATGGCGGCGACATTGCGAATGATCGACATAGACTTTCAGTATACGTCGGTTTTCAGACGCGATAAATGCCCTGCCGGGGTGACGGTGCAGTTTTTGACAGGAGGCTCTCGATTACCGCCGTGCGACGGCTGCATGAGATGAGCAATGGGAAGGCGGCACAGGGCGATCCCTTAGCGGAGAGCCACCTTCATGACGCCGAACTGGCTGAGCGTGTTAACGAGGCCGCCGACGAGATCGTGGCGCGGGTGCTGGGTGCGGGCCTGCTGGATGAGGCCGCTGCCCAGGGGAGTGTTGGCGGCGTCAACCGCGTCGCGGAGCTTGCGGGCGAGCGCGAGATCGAAGCCCTCGCTGACCCATACGGTGTTGTCCTTAAGGGTCAGAAGCACGTCACCCTGACGGGTCGAGTAGACGCGCTCGTCATCAGCCGTTTCGTCCTTCTGGCGGCGAGTGAGACCGTTGTACTGGCGGGGTAGCTGCTGCTCGAAGACCTCGAAGAAGCTGCGGGCGGAGTCCCTATTCTTCCAGCGCGAGCTGTAGAGGAGGGCGAGGGATGCGGTGGTGTCCTTCTCGGCTGGGGTGGCGTTGCGGCGCTGCGCGGCGTAGTAGATGCCGCCGTCCCATTCGGGGGCCAGGGCCTCGGCGAGGGGACGGCCGCCGAAGAGTTCGGCGGTCATTCGCACGTCGAGTTCGCCCATCACGCCAACATCGTAGGGCAGGTATCCGGCGGTCTTGAGCAGCGGATGGATGTCGGGAAGCTTGAGGATGGGGACGGGCTGGTTGCGGAGATAGGCCTGCGGGGTGATGATCTCGAAGCTGGAGCTGGGGGGCGCGTCGAGGACACCGGCAAAGGCCCGCTCGGCACCACCCTGCACCAGGACGGCCTGCTCAAAGGCCAGGCCCGAGGTATAGGGAAAGAGCAGGGACTGCTGCAGAACAAGCGGAGCGCGGGCAAGCACGGGAGAGCCGGACATGTCGCCGGCATTGGACTCGAGCTGCTGAGCCAGTTGGGGAGCGTCCTTGAGGGTCGTGCCGGGATGGC
>JAJXYW010000238.1 GCA_021780415.1 Acidobacteriota bacterium | reverse complement strand
GTTGACGAATGTGGTGATGTACTTTGCGCCGGTGGCGGTGGGGGCGGCGATGGCGTACACGGTGGGCCACATGGGGCTGGGCATCCTGGTGAACCTGACCAAGCTGCTGGCGACACTGTATGGAGCGCTGGTGGTGTTTGGGGTGTGCGTGCTGCTGCCGGTGGCGCTGCTGTTCCGCGTGCCGGTGGTGCGGTTTCTGGCGGCGGTGGCGGAGCCGGCGACGATTGCGTTTGCGACTTCGACCAGCCAGGCGGCGCTGCCGAGCGCGATGGAGCAGATGGAGGCGCTGGGGGTTCCGCGACGGATTGTGGCGTTTGTGATTCCGGCGGGGTACAGCTTCAATCTGGATGGCTCGACGCTGTATCTGGCGGTGTCGAGTATTTTTGTGGCGCAGGCGGCGGGGATGCACCTGTCGATTGGTCAGCAGTTGGTGATGATGGTGACGCTGATGCTGACCAGCAAGGGCGTGGCCGGGGTTCCGCGGGCGATGCTGGTGGTGTTGCTGGCGACGGCGTCTTCGTTCCATCTTCCGGTGGAGCCGATCTTTGTGATTCTGGGGATCGACGCGCTGATGGATATGGCGAGGACGACGGTGAATGTGGTGGGGAACTGCCTGGCGAGCGTGGTGATCGCGAAGTGGGAGGGCGCGTTCGGGACAGAGGCGGCGAGCGCGGCGGTGTTGGAGGGTGTGGAGGCTTAGCCGACGGGCGCTGGCCGTGGCCATGGCTATGGCTATTCACGGCTGCGGCGGGGTGAGGGGTCAGGGCTGGGTGGACCAGCAGTTGGGGTTGGGGTTGGAGTTTGCGTTGGGCATGATGTTGGGGTTGGAGGGGGTGTTGGAGTTGACGGGATGGCCGGGGGGAGGGGGCTGCGGCATGGAGCAGGGGGCCGGGGTTCCGCTGCCGGGGTGATGCTCCGGTTTGGGCGGGAGAATATTGATGGAGCGGAGCCACTTGGCGGCCAGTTTGGGCCAGTTCTCTTCGGGGGCGTCGATGGGGTGCATGCCGAAGCCGTGGCCGCCGGTGGCGTAGTAGTGCAGCTCGGCGGGGATGTGGGCGTCCATGAGGGCCTGGTAGTAGACGAGGGCGTTCCGGCCATAGCCGCCATCGTTTTCGGCCTGGATGAGGAAGGTGGCGGGGGTGAACTCGTTAGGGGTGTACGCGGGGAAGAGTTCCTTTTTGTCGGGGGGAGCGACGAGGTAGGCGGGGTAGGCGAGGATGGCGAAGTCGGCGCGGGCGCTGACGTGGGAGTCTACGTCAGGTGCGGCGGGGGTGGATTCGACGTGAGTGTCGCGGGGATGGGTGCAGAGGAGGACGGCGAGATTGGCGCCGGCGGAGAAGCCCATGACACCGATGTGGGTGGGGTCAATATGCCACTCTGCGGAATGAGCGCGGGTGATGCGCATGGCCTGCTGGGCATCTTCGAGGTCAGAGGGGTCGGCGGGATAGTGGCCGGCTTCGCCGACGGGCTGGGGGACGCGGTACTTGACCAGGATGCAGGCGATGCCGAGGGAGTTGAGCCAGTGGCAGGGGTCGAGGCCTTCGCCGTCCCAGGCGAGGATTTGATAGCCGCCGCCGGGGAAGACGAGAACGGCGGCATCGGTGTTGTGATCGTGCGGAAGGAAGACGGTGAGCGTGGGTACGGTGATGTTGGTGAGGCGGGCGGTGCGGTGGCCGCTGAGGAGATGGTCGGTGGGCTTGGTGACGTCGGCCTCAGGGGCGGTGGTTTGGGGGGGCTCCGGGGTGGCGTGGGGCCAGAGGGGGAGCGTGAACTGCTGGGCCTGCACGGGAGGAGCGAACGCGGTGAAAAAGAGCGCGGCGGAGAAGAGCGCGAGCGTTGCGAGGCCGAGAGCGTTGGAGATATATCTCATGCCGACCATAGTAAGCCGAGGAATAGGTGCAAGCGCAAGCGCGTTTGCGGAGATGGGGAAAATGGGATGAACGAGGGATGCGATGGAGCGGATGGCTGCTGACGGCGCGGCATGATTTCGAGGGCGAGGTTGACGACAGCAAGCAGTTGGGAGAAACGATGTCGCCATGAGCGTCGGAATTTGGGCGGAGGTTGGTACACTGGGGAGATGGGGTTTGCGTCCTGTTCCGGTAAAGCTGCAAAGTCCGCGGGGTTCGAGGATGAGTAAGTATTTAAGCAGAATTAAATCGCCGGCGGATGTGAAGAAGCTGAGCGTGGCTGAGCTTGGGCTGCTGGCTGAGGAGATCCGCGAGCGGCTGATTGTGGGCGTGGCCAAGACGGGCGGGCACATTGGGCCGAACCTCGGCGTGGTGGAACTGACGATTGCGATGCACTATGTCTTCGATACGCCGCGGGACAGCTTTGTGTTTGATGTGAGCCATCAGAGCTACGTGCATAAGCTGCTGACGGGGCGCGAGGGGGAGTTCGATACGATTCGGCAGCCGGACGGACTGAACGGCTTCATGCTGCGGACCGAGAGTGAGCATGATTCGTTTGGAGCCGGGCATGCAGGTACGGCGCTGAGTGCGGCGTTGGGAATGGCCGTGGCGCGGGATATGAGCGGCGGCGATGAGCATGTGGTGGCGCTGGCTGGGGATGCGGCGTTTACCAACGGGATCAGCTTTGAGGCGCTGAATAATGTGGCGTCGACGAAGCGGCTGATTATTGTGCTGAACGATAATGAGTGGTCGATTGACAAGAATGTTGGAGCGATTGCGGAGTACTTCCACAAGATTGCGACGAACCCGACGTATGTGAGTTTGCATGATCGGGCGGCGGGACTGGTGGAGAGGTTTGGCGGCAAGGCGGCGTTGCATATTGCGCGCAAGGCGGAGGAGGCGGCCAAGGGGATCGTCGGGCGAGGGATGATCTTTGAGGAGTTTGGGCTCAATTACTATGGGCCGGTGGATGGGCACAACCTTCCGATGCTGGTGGAGACGTTTAAGTTTTTGAAGAAGCAGCAGCGGCCAGTGGTGCTGCATGCGCTGACGCAGAAGGGCCGCGGGTTTCAGCCTGCGCTGGAGAAGCAGAAGAAGTTTCATGGGCTGGGACCGTATGATCCGGAGACGGGCGAGACGAAGTCGGCGGGCCAGAAGACGTACTCGGAGATCTTTGCCGAGAGCTTGACGAAGCTGGCGGATGGGAACGGCAAGGTGGTCGCGATTACGGCGGCGATGCCGAATGGAACCGCACTGGATCTGTTTCGGCCGCATCATCCGAAGCGGTACTTCGATGTGGGAATTGCCGAGGAACATGCGGTGCTGTTTGCCGCGGGGATGGCGACGAAGGGCTATCGGCCGTTCTGCGCGATCTACTCGACGTTTTTGCAGCGGGCGTTCGACCAGATTGTGCACGATGTCGCGCTGCAGAATCTGCCGGTGGTGTTCTGCATGGACCGCGGCGGGCTGAGCGGAGATGACGGGCCGACGCATCATGGGCTGTTCGACATCAGCTATCTGCGCGGGGTTCCGAATTTGATCCACATGGACCCGAAGGATGAGGACGAGTTGCAGGACATGATGTTTACCGCGCTGGGGCAGCCAGGGCCGAGCGCGATCCGGTATCCGCGAGGAATTGGGCCGGGAGTGGCTGTGAAGGCGAAGCCGGTGGCGCTCGAGATTGGGAAGGCCGAGGTGCTGCAGGACGGGCGCGAGGTGGCAGTGTTTGCGCTGGGGAATATGGTCGCCGATGCGCGGCGGCTGGCGGCGATGCTGGAGGCCGAAGGGCACAGCGTTGCGGTCATCAATGCGCGGTTTGCCAAGCCGGTGGATGCGGAGTGCGTTGCGCTGTACGGCCAGCGGTGTGAGGTGTTGATCACGATGGAAGATCATGTGCTGGCTGGCGGTTTTGGGTCGGCGGTGCTGGAGAGCTTGAACGCGCAGGGGATCGACGTGCCGGTGGTGCGGGTGGGCTGGCCGGACCAGTTTGTGGAGCACGGCAAGGTGGAGGCGCTGCGGGAGAAGTATGGGCTGACGGCCGAAGCTGCGATGGCGAGGGTGCGGCCGTTGCTGAAGAAGGTGGTTGGGGTTTAGTGGCGCAGGTTACGCTGACTGCGCGCTGTCCTGCTGGGCCAGGAGTTCGAGGGTGCGGCGCTGGCGAAAGCGGAAGGTTGCAGCTAGCTGGCGGTGGACGAAGAGCTTGTCGGCGAGCAGGCTGAGGGGGCCGAGGGGGAGATCGTACTCGACGTCGTCACGGAGGAGGGTTCCGCTGCGGTGGATTTCGACCGTGTGGCAGTGACGCCAGAAGCGGAAGGGGCCGCGGAGTTGGACGTCGCAGAAGCCGTGAAGCCAGCGGAAGTCTTCGATGAGCGCGTCCCAGGGGATGCGGATGGGCGAGAAGGGGATGGGGCGGATGGTGAGGCTGAGGCGTGTGCCGGAACCGGCGGTGATGCGGTCGGAGCCAGGGAAGGGTTCGTGGGGTGGCGGGGGTGGAACGAAGGTGGCGTGGTCGATGCGAGGGCGCTGCCAGGCGGGCATGAGGCGGGGGAGATTGGCCGGGTCGGCGAAGAAGGCGAAGACCGCCTCGATGGGGTAGGGGAGCTTCTGCTCGGTGTGAAAGTGGAGACGCATCTGACTAGAGTGTAGGGCCTGTGGGGGCGACGGGCGCGGGGGCTTGCGGCGGATGAACAAAATGCGGGGATGATTTTGGTCTGAACGCGGGCAGGGGCTTGCGGAGCGGAAATTCCGCTGTGCGCAAGGATGAAGGCAGACCGGCGTTGGTTGAGAGCGCGGCTTATTGCGGGGTGAGCGTGAGGGTGTGAGTGATGGTGGGGTGGTCGAGGGGGAGGGTGAAGGTTGTGCCGTTGAGCCAGGGGCGGAACTGGTCGAGGAACCAGGGGCTGGCGGGGTTGCCGGACTCGCCGGTGGTGATGTTGGCGCGGGTGTTGTCGGGGTTGGAGAGGTCGGCGGTGAAGCGCTCGCTGGGGCCGAAGGCGTGGCCGGTGGCCTTGATGGTGGTGGCGTCGCCGCTGTTGGGATGCAGGCCGGTGCCGGTGGCTACGCCGAGCAGCGTGCTGACGGGGGAGTGGCTGCCGAAGATTGGGTGGGCGATGTCGACGGGGTGGTGCGGGCCATAGGGGAAGGTGTCGAGGTCGTGGGGTGCGTTGGCTGCGCCCAGGCCGCGCTCGACGGCGGTGGTGAGGAAGTCGTTCCAGTTGGCGAAGGCGGGCGGGAGCCAGCGGGCGGGTGTGTTCTGGATGATCTGTTCGAGGGCGGTGCGGTCTTCTTCCCAGATGTAGATGTGGATGAGGGCCGTGAGTTGCTCGTTGCTGAGGTAGACGTGGCCGTGAGCCTGATTGTAGGCCTGGAGCTGGGGGCCGAGGAGCATGGGCCAGAGCTGGGGTTCGACGACGGCGACGATGGTGGCGGCGGAGGAGTTAAGCGTGAGGTCGCCGTTCCAGTTGCGGAGGAGGTTGGCGGCCTGGAGGAGGCGCGGGTCCTTGTGTGTGAGCGAGGAGTGGTCGAGGGCGTAGGCGAGACGCTGGGCGACGAGGAGATCGAACTCGGAGCGGACGTCGGTCTGGATGCGGAGCATTGCGTCGGGGGTGAGTGGGGTGCCGCTGGCGATTGCCGTGGCGAGGAGATGGTGGATGCGCTCGACGCGATATGGGTCGGACCAGTCGAGAGAGACGGCGTAGGGGTAGTCGTCGGGGGTGATGCGTGCGTTGGCGGTGGCGAGGATGCCGGAGGCGGGGTCCTGGACGGAGGGCAGCGCGTCGTAGGGGATGTAGCCGGACCATGCCTGCGCGGGGTCGAGGGCGTCGACGGGGACGGGGGAGATGGGCGAGCCGATGGTGTAGGTGGTGAGAGATGAGGAGGGAAGTGGAGGGGCAACCACTGCACCTCGCTGCGGTTGAGGCGACTGCGTTAGAGGTGTGATCGAGGAAGACTGGGTGTCGCCGGATTCGTCGGCTTCGTCTTCGGCGGAGGTGGGGTTGGGGAGGACGACGGGCTCGGCGGAGCGAGGGCGCTGGATGGCGGGGCCGCGGATGGGGATGCGGCCGAGGAGGTGATAGCCGATGTGGTGGGCGTCGGCGTAGATGAGGTTTTGGGAGGGGATGCTGAAGCTGCTGAAGGCAGCGACGAGTGAGGCGGTGTCCGCTGCGGTATTGATGGCATACATGGGAGCGGTGAGGGTGGAGGGGTCGTAGAGGGTCCAGGCAAGGGCGAGGGAGCGGTGCTCGGATTTGAGGAGTGGGGAGATGATCGGGGTTTGGATGGAGGTGCTGCCGATGGTGTGGGTGGTGGTGAGGACGTCGAGGGTGAGATTGCTGCCGGCGCGGACGCGGATGAGTTCGGGATGGTGGGCGACGGGGGCCCAGGTGTGGTCGGGGCGCTCGTACTCGGCGTTCTGGCCGGAGCCACGGAGGTGCTCGATGAGAATGTCCTGGACGTCGGCTTCGGAGTTGGTGAAGCCCCAGGCGACGTTGGCGTTGCGGCCGACGATGACGAAGGGAACGCCGGGCAGGGTGAAGCCTTCGACGTTGAGCGGATTGGGACCGTCGGCGTGGAGGGCGGCTTCGTACCAGATGTCGGGGGCGGTGAGGCCGAGGTGCATGTCGTTGGAGAGGAGCGGCGCGCCGGTGGAGGTGTGGGCTCCGTCGACGGCCCAGTTGTTGGATCCGGCGCGGCAGCCGTCGCAGCGATGGGCGCTGAGATCGGCAGAGAGGGTGAGTAGGTCCGCGGGGCTGACGGACGATTGGGTTTTGTCGAGGGGGATCTGCTCGATGGGGGAGGAGGGCGTGGTGAGATCGGGGGTGCCTTGGGTGGGAGGCTGGTCGCGCCACGAGCCGACGGGGTAGAGGTCGGCGAGGAGGCTGGCGGGGAGACGTGTGGCGAGGGCTTCGCGGTTGAGCTTGGTGGGGAAACCGGTGGTGAGGTCCTGGGCCATGACGATGGCGATGAGCAGCGAGTCGCGCGGGGTCCAGGGATCGGGAGCGTAGTCGAGGAGGTGGAACTCGATAGGCAGGGTGTTGGGGTGGGAGCCGGTGCCGTTGTGCGTGGAGATGAAGGCGTTGACGCCGTTGGCGTAGGCCTGGAGCTGGTGAAGCTGGTCGGGAGGGAGCGTGGTGATGGCGCGGTCGGCGGCGGCGCGGAGTTGGAGATAGCGCTGCTCGCGGTCATGGGGGATGAGCGAGGGGCCGAGGATTTCGGCGAGGGTGCCGGCTCCGTGGCGACGGAGAGCGTCCATCTGGAAGAGGCGGTCGGAGGCGGTGAGATAGCCCTGCGCGAAGAGGAGGTCGTCGAGGGTGCGGGCGTGGATGGAGGGGACGCCCTGGGTGTCGCGGGTGATGGTGACGGGCGCGGCGAGGCCGGAGACGGGGAGGGTGCCGTCGAGGACGGGTTGGCTGGCGCGGAGGTCGTGGCGGAGAACGATGGCCGCGATGACGAGGGCAACGGCGAGGAGGCCGGCGAGGCTGCCGATGGTGAGGAAAATTTGGCGGAGCCTGTGCGGTGCAGGTGCTGCGAGTGAGGTCGTCGGGGGGAGGTGGGGGTGC
>JAJXYW010000310.1 GCA_021780415.1 Acidobacteriota bacterium | reverse complement strand
GGAGTCGAGCGCGGGCGCGGTGAGGGTGGGGCCCTGGCGGTACTCCGGGAGGTCGATGTTGAGGGGCTGTTGGGCGTCCTTGTTGATGATGGCGACGATACGTTGGCCAGTGGGGAGCGTGGCGGCGTAGGCGGTGGCGTTGACCGCGCCGGGGTTGAAGTCGAGGGGGAAGGTGGTGGCTCCGGCGAAGTGGCCGGCGAAGAGCATGCCGTAGGCGACGGGCTCGAGGAGGTACTGGTCGCCGATGTGGGCGATGGGGGTGTAGTAGGGGTGGGGATGCTGGGTGGGGTCGCCGTGGGCGGCGAGGACGAGGTCGTCGCCGGGGAGATGGCCGCCGAGGGAGTTGCCGACATACTTGCCGTCGCCGCCGTGGAGATTGATGCCGGCGTAGCCGCGGGTGGCGAGGTCAAGGAAGTAGTCGGCGGCCCAGAGAGAGGCGGCGAAGACGTCGGAGACGCCGGGTTTGCCGCCACGATAGCAGGTGTTGCCCTCGGTCATGCGGTAGGGGACGGTCTTGTGCTCGCCGGCGGAGAGACGGGCGGCGGCGGTGCGGATGTCATGGGCGAGCTGGCCGACGCGGGGGTTGGCGGTGAGGATGTAGTCGATGGTCATCTTCGGGTTGGAGGGTGGGCCGCCGATGTAGTAGTGGTGCGATAGCGCGGCAACGTCGGGCGGGTTGGAGAGAGCGAGGAGGCGGGTGACGACGGCGGCGTACCAGTCGGGATTTCCGGAGGTGTCGGGGAGGCCGAAGCGGGCGGCGGGGACGCGGGCGCGGATGGCGTTGGCTTCGGCAAGCCACTCGTCCATGTAGAGGTCGGCGGACCAGGTTTTGGGGTCGCGGAGATGGCTTTTGAAGAGGTCGGGCTCGTTGCCGAGCTGGAAGTATTCGAGCTTGCCGTGGTCGTGAGTGAAACCGAGGGTCTGGACGACGAAGGCGGCCTCGTCGGCGGCGCGGGCGGGGGTGTTGGTGCCGAGGTTGATGCCGTAGATGCAGGTCCAGCCGGTGCGGTCGAGGAAGCCGCGCAGATTCTGAATGGCCTCGGGGGTGATCGAGTAGGCGAGGGCGGAGGTGGGCTCGCCGCCGCCGGTGTCGCGGACGTGGATGGCGGGAGGAGGAGTGGAGGGCGTGGGCTTCCAGTAGCCGATGTCGGAGGTGTTGCCGCCGATGCGCAGGACGCCGTTGGGCGAGAGGGTGCGGAACTGCTGGATGAGGCCGGTGTTGTCGGGGGAGAAGAAGGAGGGTTCGGTGAGCTGGTTGGTCTCGTAGGAGAGGCCGATGAAGTTGTCGGGGATGCGCGGGCCGGTCTCGCCGGGGTGGAGCTTGAGGGTGGCGGTGGCGGTGGTGGTGGCGGTCGCTGTGGCCTGGGCGAATGCGTGGAGGCTGGGCAGCGCGGCGGTTGCGGCAGAGGCGAGAAGGAAGCGGCGACGATCCATTGACTTCATGGATGGAAGCATACCGCAGCGGATGCAGCACTCTCTACAGCGGGATGCAGCGGCTACGCAAAGGGCGTTGGGATGAGGCTCAGGGCTGGAAGCGGTGGATGGGAGAGAGGGAGAACGGCGAGGCTACCGAGCTTTGCTTGACGGGCACCAGGGCTGGCCGGGGCGCGGGCCGAGGCGCCTGCTGCACGGCGGGCTGGGGGGCTGGCGGCGGTGCTGTTTGCACGGTGGGCGCGGGAGCCGTGGGTGGGGTCACTTGCGCGGATTGCGGGGCCATGTGGGCGGCCGTTGCGGGTGCCGGTGCTGGCTGGATCTGCGACTGGGTAATGGGCTGCGGCGCGGGCTGGGCGGCGGGTTGGCTCGCGGGCTGAGCGGTGGGTTGGGTCGCGGGTTGGGTCGCGGGCTGGGGTGCGGGCTGAGCTTCGGGCTGGGCGGCCGCCGATGCGGGAGAGCCGCTGGCGGGTGTCGGGCCAATCTTCAGCTCGATGGGGTGCATGGCCGAGACGCCGACGAAGATCATGGAGGCGAGCAGGATGATGCCGCCAGGGGCGAGACGCTTCATGCTGTTGGAGTAGTCGGTGACCTTGCCGGTGGCGTCGATGGAGCCCTGAATGCCGACCAGAAAGAGGGCGAGGCCCAGGAAGGCGAAGAAGATGCCGGCAACCATGCCGCAGGATTGCAGGAACATGCGGTTCTGAGCCATGTGCAGGCCGAGGACGGTGGAGAGGTTGCTGGCGTTGCCGGAGGCGAGGTAGGAGTCGAAGTGGCGCTCGAAGGAGAGCGTGGAGTCCAGCGAGTAGCTGAAGACGTAAAGGATGGTGAAGATCATGCACACGCCGGCGCAACCCAGTGCGGCGAAGACGCTGTAGCGTATCAGCGGGTCGCGGGTCTGTGCTGGGAGGTTTTGCTTCGATGCATCGGGTACGGCGGAGTCGTTCTCCATGTGTCTTTATGAGTCAGGCTAAAGGATAAGGAGCGATTGCCGATATGTAAAGGTCGATTGTGAGCAGGGAGCGCATGGAACAACTACAAAGTCGTAACTGGCCAGGGATTACCGGCGCGGCGCGGCACCCAATCATCCCGACGATGGTGGTGTTGGTAGGAATGGGACACCCGGCGAGGGCAAATACGGACATCCCTGGCTTCGCTGTGGATGACGGCGACTAGTTGCTGCGGAGGTGTTTGATGAGTTGGGTGGGGTGGAGGGGTTTGGCGAGGAGTTCGAAGTGATAGCCGCGGTGGCTGGCGCGGGCGAGGATTTCGACGGTGGCAGCCTGACCGCTGAAGAGGATGATGCGGGCGTTGGGGAGGAATTTCTGGATGGTGATGGCGGCTTCGACGCCGTCGAGGTGGGGCATGAGGACGTCGGAGAGGATGAGGTCGGGGGCGATGCGGCGGGCGGCTTCGATGGCTTCCCTGCCACCGTAAACGGCCTCGGCGATGAAGCCGCTGCGGTTGAGGATCTGCACGATGGTGTCGGCGATGAGGGCTTCATCATCGACGACGAGGATCCGTGGAGGGACGGCCTCACGCTTGCTGAGGTCGTCTGCGGGAGAGATGGGGAGGTGCGAACCGACGCGCGAGTCGCTGGGAGGACGGTTGGCTTGCATGGGGCCCCTGTGCTGCTGTGCGTTCCAACCAGTCTATCGGAGTCCGCGGCGCGACACCAGAAAAGGAGATGAATTTGCCGCCGCAAAACTGGGCGGCGATGCGAGGGGTGCAGGAGGATCGATCAGGCCGAGAAATGAAATGAGGATGTTTGTAGCGGGAGGCCTGTGGGCGGCGAGGTCACTGGAAGGAAGACGCGGAAGATGGTTCCTGAAGGGTCGTTAGTGCGGGTGCGGAAGCGGATGCTGCCGCCATGCTTTTCGACGAAGCCGCGCGTGACCCATAGGCCGAGACCGGTGCCGACGGAGAGTTTGGTGGTGAAGAAGGGGGAGAAAATGCGCTGGCGAACGGAGAGCGGGATGCCGGAGCCCTCGTCGGAGATGAGGATGGAGATGCCGTGACGGGAGCCGCGGAGGTGACGGCCGCGGACGTGGATGCGGCCCGGCTTGATGGTGGCGGCGAAGGTGAAGGAGTCGATGGCGTTGACGATGAGGTTGGAGAAGATCTGGCGAATTTCACCCTGGAGGCCATGAATGCAGAGGCCTGGTTGGAGGTCGAGGGTGCAGGTGATCTTGTGGGAGACCATCTTGCGGGCGAAGAGGTCGACGACGCCGTGGAGGAGTTCGTTGACATCGATCTCGGAGGGGCGGGTCGTGTCGCGGTAGAAGCCGAGGGTCTGCTGGGCGATCTGGGCGACGCGGGCGAGTTCTGCATCGGCGGTTTCGAGCAGGACCTGGACGGGCGGGGGGACGTTGGGGTCGCTGCGGGAGAGATAGATGAGGTTGGTAACGGCTTCGAGGGGATTGTTGATCTCGTGAGCGATGGTGGCGGCGAGGCGTCCGGTGGCGGCGAGCTTTTCGCTCTGGCGAAGGGCGGACTCCTGGAGCTTGCGGGCGGTGACGTCCTGCACGGTGCCGACCATGCCGGTGATGGTGGAGGATCCGGGAGCGAAGGTGGCGATGCCGCTCGCGGAGACCCAGGTGAGAGAGCCGTCGGGGCCGTCGACGCGGTACTCGACGTTGTAGATCTCGCCAGAGGCAAGGGAGCGCTCGAGGGTTTCGAAGGTTCTTCCCTGGACCTCGGTGAGGACGATGCGCTTGCGCAGGGCGATGCGGGTGATGGGGACGTGGGGCTCGGTGTGGAAGAGCCTGGCGGCACGCTCGTCGAAGTCGATGAGGTCGGTGGCGCGGTCCCAGATCCAGGTTCCGAGCTGGGCGGCGTCGAGGGCCTGATGGAGACGGTCGGCGGTCTGGCGCTGGAGGGAACGGGCGGCGTCGACGTGGGAGATTTCGTCGGTGAGGCTCTCGGAGAGGCGAACGTTGTCGATGGCGACGGCGGCCTGGGAGGCGATGGTGGCGACGAGGTCTTCGCTGGCGTGGGAGAAGACGCCGGGCTCGGGATGGCCATAGAGCATGCAGCCGAGGACGTGGCCGGAGCGGCTGCGCACGGGTACGGCGAGATAGCTGCGGACGGGAGGATGCCCGGAAGGCAGGCCGAGGAAGGGAGGATTCTGGCCGTAGCGGGGATCGAGCGTGATGTCGTCGGAGCGGAGGATCTCCTGGGCGACAAAGCTGACGTTGAAGATGGCGGTGGGGCGAGGCATGGGGAGGTCCGGGAAGGTGTTGGCGTGGGCACCGGAGACCTTGTAGAGGGTATAAGGCGCGCCCTCGCTGCCGGAGTCTTTGTAGAAGAAGGCGCCAAATCGTGCTCCGCAGAGATGCAGCCCAGCGTCCAGGGCGGCCTGGACGATGACATCGAGCGACCGCTCGGAGGCGAGCATGAGACCTGTCTCGATAAGAAGGTGGAGCTGCTGTTCGGTTTGTGAGGCTGCGGGCGGTTGCGCTATATCGGAATCCATCGTTGCTCTGATTGGATGCAGAGATGCGGATTTCAGCCGTATCGTTTGCTGGAGTGATTGCAAGTGCGGGGAGACGCTTGCGGGAGGAGTCGGTGGAGACTGCGCTCAGCTGGCGGCGATGATAGCGCGACGTCTAGTTGCCGAGGTGCCAGTTGACGCCGGCGCTTACCTGGATATTTTTCTGCTGATTGGTGCCGCCGTTGGGGAGGTCGGTGATGAAGTAGTGCGACATCAGACGCAGCTCAAAACGGTGGTAGATGTTGTAGTTGATGCCGCCACCGAGGGCGTAGGTGAAGCCTGAGGCGTTACTGACGAGCTTCTGGCCGGAGGGATAGTAGCCGGCCGTGGCCATGGTGAGGCCGACAAGGCCTTCGCCGAAGATGCTGCCCCTGCGGGTCCATATGGTGGGGGAGATGTGGCCGAGACTGTAAGAGTAGCGGCCACCGCCCAGGAAGCTGGCCTGGTGGATGTCAATCTGAGTGCGCAGGTTGGTGACGGACAGCCCATTGAGCGAGACGACGGGGCCGAAGCCGTGGAAGGGGGAGTAAGCGAAGTCGACCGTCGCTCCACGGAGATAGAAGAAGTCGGTGGAGGAGGCGCCGACGAACTTGGAGCGCTGCTGGGTAAAGGTCATGCCCAGATCCATGGGGGTCTGCGCACGGGCAGCGGGGATAAACACGCAGGCCGGCAGAAGGAGCAGAAGGAACGCCGCAGCCCGGCGTAACGCAGCCGTCCGGAGCAAGGCATGGGGCGACGATCCGCGCCGGGACGCGACTGCGCGCAGGAGCCATGCTGAGCGGTTCATTGCGGGCCGGGTTGGTGAAGCGGTCTGACGCATGCCGAAAGTTACTCCTGGTTACTGGACGGTGAGCGTGAGGTACGTGGACCGGGTGAGCTTGCCGGAGGTCGCCGTGACCGTTAGGTTATACGTCTGGGGGGTCTGACCATAGTACCCGGTGTTCGCAGCGGAGATGCACCCTGTAAGACCTGCGGTGAGGGCAAACAGGAGACAGAGTGAGGCGAGAAGCGAGCCAAAGCGCTTGCGGCGGCGGAACCAGGCCAGCGGGAGCACCATGAGCGCCAGGGCCACGGGAGCATAGCCGAGCGGAGAGCGATGCGTCGGCCGCGGTTGTGGATGCAAGGCGGCGACTATGGCTGCGGCGGTCACGCTGAGGGCAACGGGCGTGGTGCCGGAACCGGTTGCGATGGTGGTCGGGGTGAGCGCTCCGGTGTCGTTGGAAGGCAGGCCGGTGAAGGTGAGCGTGACAGGCGCGGGCAGGGTTGTGGTGATGATCGGAGTGAGGACGAGGGAGAAGCTGGCTGTGCCGCCGGCGATGGTGGTGCCGATGCTGGAGCTGCCGGAGGCTACGGTGAGGGTGAAGTCGGCGACGGTCTGCGCATAGCCGGGCGAGGTGGCGGGCGCGTTGGCGGCGTCGCCCGAGTAGGCCGCCGAGAGGGTGTGCGTACCGGCATAGACGAAGCTGGCACTGATGCTGACGGTGCCGTTGACGATGGCGCCGGTGCCGATGGGGGTGTTGCCATCAAAGAAGCTGACCGTGCCGGTAGGCGCGGTGCCGGTGGAGACAAGCGTGGCGGTGAGAATCGTCGGGTTGTCGAGCAGGATGGGGTTGACGGAGCTGGTGAGGGTGACGGTGACGAGGCCGAGGACCGTCTGCTGGATGGGGGCGGAGGTGGCGGGCTGGTTGTTGGCGTCGCCGGAGTAGACCGCCGTGAGGGTGTAGGTGCCGGGTGCCGGAAAGCTGGCGGCCAGGGTGGCAATGCCGGCGTTGACGGTGCCGGTGCCGATCGTGACGCCGTTGCTCTTGAAGGTGACGGTGCCGGTGGCCGCGACCGTGCCGGTGGACTTCACGGCGGCGGTGAGGAGGGTGTTGGCGTTGACACTGACGGGGTTGACCGAGGTGGCGAGCGAGACGGTCGTGGTGTAGAGAACGACCTGCGTGAGTGGGGCGGAGGTGACGCTCTGGGTGAGCGTGTCGCCGGAGTAGACCGCCGTGAGGATGTGGTTGCCAGTGGTGGTGAAGCTGACCGAGACGCTGGCGGAGTTGCCGGTCAGGGTTGCGGTGCCGATCAGGGTTGAGCCGTCATAGAACTTGACGGTGCCGGTGGGTGTGCCGAGTGCGGTGAGAGTGGCGGTGAGGGTGGTCGACTGGCCGGGCAGCGAGGGGTTGACCGTGCTGGTGAGGCCGAACTGCGCGACGTTGAGCACCTGCTGCGCATAGGGGCCGGAGGTCGCGTTGGTGATGTTGACGTTGGTGCTGGTGAAGACCGCCTTGAGCGTGTGCGTGCCCGCCGTAGTGAAGCTGACGGGAAGCGTGGCCGTGGGTGTCCCGTTCACGGTGACCGTGCCGAGCGACGTGGCGCCGTCGAAAAACTGGACGCTACCCGTGATGGCGCCGAATACGGGATTCGAGGTGATGGTCGCGGTGAGGGTGGTGGACTGGCCAACGAGGGATGGATTGATCGAACTGGTGAGCGCGAGGGAGGTGGCGTTGCCGACGACCTGAGTGAGGGTGGCGGTGCCGCCCAGAGTGTTGGAGGTGCTGGCGTAGACGG
>JAJXYW010000008.1 GCA_021780415.1 Acidobacteriota bacterium | reverse complement strand
CCACTGCCCAGCAGCAGATCGATCACGCTCCCATCGCTGTCATAGATCACCGCAATCTGCACCGACTGATAGTTCGTCGCCTCCACATCCGCCGGCCACACCACCTCGCTTCCATTGAAATACGCATTCGGGCTGCTCCCGTCCGCAATCACATGCTCCGCCAGCGCACCACCCTGCGCCAGCGTCACATTCGCCGTCGGAATATTCCACACCGTCGCCGCCGCCGCCACCATCGCATCCGCCTGCGCGTGGCTCACGTTCAAGTTCAAATCCCCCGGATCGGTAAAGTACATCGGCGTGCTCGTGTACCAGGCCATCGGCACCCCCGCCGTCGCATAGCCGCTGGTTCCGGTGATAAACCGCGGCCCTCCCGCCCACGCCGCAGCCGTCGCCATCGCCAACACCATCGCCGCCAGCACTCCGCTCCGGCCCGCTCTCGTCCACCCCCTCAAGCTCCTACTGCGCATCGCTCGGCTCCTGCGGCTGCAATCCATCCGGAACGTTCCCCTGCTCCAGTTGCGAACGCTCTTCTGTACTCGACCCCACACTCGCCCTCGCCGCCTGTTGCGCCACGCCCACCGGCAGCCCCACGCTCCTCGGCTCCGCCACCGATGTCGTCCTCCAGTTCGCCGTCACCCTCACCGCATCCGCCAGCGCCACCCCGCCCGGCGCAGCACCCGCCAGCGGAGTCCCCACCGCCCGCTGCACTCGCGTCGCCAGCCAGCGAGCATCCAGCACTGCCTCGGCATTTGCTCCCATCGGCACCACCGGAACCACGCCCACCATCCCATCCACCGGCGAACTCAGCCCCGCTTCTCCGTTCGCCGAAACGCTCGGCGCATGCAGAAAGAACATCGCCCGCTGCCCCACCCAATATCGTTGCTGCCCCCCCGTCCACCGCCCCGCCCACTCCCGCATCACATACGTTCCACCCACCACTCCCAGCACCGGTTGCTGCACCGCAAAGGTGATCTCCACCACTCCACCCTTGGGCTCAATCTTCTCCACCTGCCCCACAAACACCACGCCCGCCCGCGCCGCCATCCCCCGCAGCACGCCCCCGAGGCTAGTCGCCACCGCTGCACTCGTCTCCGCCTGCTGCCCGCGCGCGACCCCAACCGCCGCACCCGCAACCAGCATCGCACCCAGCACTGCAACCGTTATCCACCCACCCAATCGCTGCATGGTTTCCCTCTGCAACGTATTTCGTCACAAAGGGGACATTCCATGAGCCCGGCGACCGCGATTCGGCCTAAATCTCTGGATAAAAATCGAAGAACGCGTCGATGCTATGCCGCAGTTGCGCCTCAATCCGCTCCCGGCTACCTTCCACGATATGCATCGTCACCTGGGCCTCATGCCCATTCTTCAGCTTGATCGGCGCCGCCTGCACCGCTTCAATCTCATCCGCCGGCAACAACCTCATCCCATACACCAACACCAAGTCAGCCATTCCCCCATCCTAATCCCTGCCTTTGAACCCTTTCCAACCCGCTACAATCAAACTGTTATGTCCGAATCCATCGAAGTACGCGACACCGTCATTCTCGGCTCTGGCTGCGCAGGTCTCACCGCCGCCATTTACGCAGCGCGCTCCAACCTCAAGCCGCTGGTCCTCGAAGGCCACGAGCCCGGCGGCCAGCTCTCCATCACCACGCTGGTCGAAAACTTTCCCGGCTGGCCCGAGGGCGTTCAGGGTCCCGAGCTCATCGAGAACATGAAGAAGCAGGCCGTTCGCTTTGGCGCCGAGCTCCGCATGGCCCATCTCTCCACCGTCAATCTCTGCAAGTCGCCCTTCGAGCTTCACCTCGGCAAGACCATCGTCCACACCCGCTCCCTCATCATCGCGAGCGGAGCGAGCGCGCGCTGGCTCGGCCTTCCCTCCGAGCAGGCCCTCATCGGCCACGGCGTCAGCTCCTGCGCCACCTGCGACGGCTTCTTCGCCTCCGGCAAGGAGATCGCCGTCATCGGCGGCGGAGACTCCGCCATGGAGGAAGCTCTCTTCCTCACCCGCTTCGCCTCCAAGGTCACGATCATCAACCGCAGCGAAAACTTCCGTGCCTCCCGCATCATGCTCGAGCGCGCCATCGCCCACCCCCAAATCGAGTTCCTCCACAACACCCTCGTCGAAGAGTGCCTCGGCGTCGAAGAGAAGGACCTCAAGGGCCTCAAGCTCATCAACAAGAAGACCGGCGAGCGTTCCATCCTCCCCGTCTCCTTCATGTTCCTCGGGATCGGCCACATCCCCAACGCCAAAATGTTTGAAGGCCAGCTCGACCTCGACGGAGACGGCTACATCAAGACCGAAGCCAACGTCTTCGTCTCCATCCTCGGCGAGCGCATCCACGGCGTCTACGCCTGTGGAGACGTTCAGGACCGCCGCTACCGCCAGGCCATCACCGCCGCCGGCACCGGCTGCATGGCCGCCCTCGAAGTCGAAAAATACCTCGAAGAGCACGGGCGCTAACCGAACGCCCGTGCGAACGACTAAAATAACCGGAAGTAACCCTAGTAAAATGGTGCGGAGCGCGCCCTAAAGCCGCCTCGCACCTACATGGGCACGGCAATCGGAGCGAAGTGCGCAACTTTCTGCTCACTCGGCTCTCTAAATAAGCTCCTGAGTCTTTTTGTGCCTCGGTCATGTCTTTCCCTTCGATCTTCCAGGACGGTATTTTTGCATCATCGTGTTGCGTCGCTCTGTCTATGGTTATGCCTCGTCGCCGGCGCCAGCCGCGCCGAGTCGCGAACTCTTCCCGAAGCGCCCCAGCCCGCTCCTGACCTCCTGTCCGACGCCGCCACCCAGCCGCCCCCCATCGACGTATCTTCATCCTCTCCCTCAACCTACCCCGACCCCGCTGGCTTCACCTTCGATCCGAACCAGCAACAGTCCACCCCCGCCCAGACTCAAACCCAGCCGCAACCCAGAACCTCGCGCCCCGGATACCAGATCCCACTCGACGGCGATGGAAACCCCATCCCCCTCAACCACCAGGAACCGACCCGCATCCTCGGCTTCATCCCCAACTTCCGCTCCGTCTCCGTCGGCGCCAAACCCGTCCCCCCCGGCTGGAGGAACAACTTCTTCACCGCCACCCACCAGGCTTTCGACTACTCCTCTTTCTTCTTCCTCTCCCTCACCTCCATCTTCGCCGAAGGCATCAACGAGCACCCCTCCCTCGGCAAGGGCATGGACGGCTTTTACGCCTACACCTGGCGCGGCTTCATCGACAAGACCGACGGCACCTTCCTCTCCGCCTTTTTGCTCCCCAGCCTCCTCCACGAGGACACCCGCTACTACCCCCTCGGCGACGGCCACTCCATCTTCGTCCGCTCTCTCTACGTCATCAGCCGCCAGGCCGTAGCCCGCGACTACAACGGCCGCCAGACCCCCAACATCGCCAACCTCGGCGGCAAGGCCCTCACCCAGTACATCTCCGTCTACTACTATCCCGACGGCACCTCCGGCTTCGGTGTCCTCGCCGAAAAGTTCGGCTTCTCCGTCATGCGCGACGTCGGCTTCTCCGCCATCCGCGAATTCTATCCCAACGTCGCCGCCCACTATATCCGCAAGCACCGCGAAAAACTTGCCCGCCAGGCCGCCCGCGATGCCCTCTCCACCCAGGCGACCCCCACTCTCTAGCCACGCCCTCACACAAAAATGTCCACCTTTGCGCTTGCCTTTCCCCCCATGTGGGTATACCGTAGGGGGGTATGTATTAATCCACATACAATCCATCTCATTGGAGCACCTCATGACGAACACAACTGCAAAGGAACCTCCGAGTCCTCGGACGCCCCTCCTGCGCTGCGTTCGCGAGGTGCGGTAGCTCGGTAGTCTCCTTCCTTAGCAATCGCTGAAGGCGTCACCCTCCCCGCCAGCGCAGTGCCTCCCACGGCATATCGCGACAGGATTCCACACGTGCCAACGCACGCCTTCCTCGTCGCCTCCACCCGCATGCCCCCGCATGCAGACAGGAGGCCCCATGACCCTCAAGATTCAGTCCCGAAACATCACCACCACCCTCACCACCCGCCGCCCCACGCTCATCCGCGTCTGGCGCACCACCGGCAACCAGCTCACCAGCCGCTGGCTCCCCTCCCTCGCCCCTGCCACCAGCCTCACCAACGAGGGAGGTCCGCGCCTGTGACCACCCTCCAAACCCAACCCACCCCCATCCACGCCATCCGCGTCCGCCGCCCTTGGCAGCGCACCCTCGTCGCCTTTCTCGTCGCCTTCGGCCCCGGCCTCATCGTCATGGAAGCCGACAACGACGCCGGCGCCGTCTCCACCTACATGCAGGCCGGAGGCCAGTACGGCCTCCACCTGCTCTGGGTCCTCGTCCTCCTTCTCCCCATCTGCTACTTCGTCCAGGAGATGGTCGCCCGCCTCGGCATCGCCACCGGCAAAGGCCACGCCGCCATGATCTACGAGCGCTTCGGCAAAGCCTGGGGCCGCTTCTCCCTCTTCGATCTCCTCGCCGTCAACTTCCTCACCCTCATCACCGAGTTCGCCGCCATCTCCCTCGCCATGTCCGGCCTCGGCGTCGCTCCCGTTCTCTCCGTACCCATCACGGCCATCGCCCTCGTAGCCCTCATCGCCACCGGCAGCTACCGTCGCTGGGAGCGCATCGTCGTCATCCTCTGCCTGCTCGACGTCACTTGGTTCGTCACCGCCGCCCTTCTTCATCCCGTCTGGCACGAGGCCCTCACCCGCACCTTCATCCCCTCGCTCCCACACACCGGCAAGACCGGCGACCTCGTCTTCCTCATCATCGCCATCGTCGGCACCACCATCGCCCCCTGGCAGCTCTTCTTCCAGCAAAGCTGCGTCGCCGAAAAGCGCCTCCGCTTCTCCGACCTCAAGTGGGCGCGTCTGGACACCCTCATCGGCGCCATCTTCACCGTGCTCGTAGCCGGCGCCATGATGCTCACCGGAGCCTTCGCCTTCGACCACCACATCCCCTTCACCGACCCCGCACAGCTCGCCCAGGCCATGGCCGCCATCCTGCCCCACCGCACCGGCGTCTTCATCCACCACTCCATCCTTCTCCTCATGGTCAACGCCGCGGTCCTCGGCACCACGGCCATCTCTCTCGCCAGCGCCTGGGCCTACGGCGAAGTCGCTGGCTGGGAGCACTCTCTCCACAAGAAGCCCTCCGAAGCCCCCGGCTTTTACGCCGTCTACGCGATCTGCGTCTTCGCCGCCGCAGGCGTCGTCCTCATCCCCCGCCTACCGCTCCAACTGGTCATCGTGAGCGTGCAGGTCTTCGCCGGCCTGGTTCTCCCCTCGGCCATCATCTTCCTCCAACTCCTGCTCAACGACCGAGCACTCCTCGGCGACCGCTGGGTCAACCGTCCCTGGAACAACTGGATCAACTGGTCGATCATCATCATCCTCTTCGCCCTATCACTCGTGCTGGCCGCCCAGGTCCTGCTCCCCAACCTCTTTACCTAACCTCTTCGCCAAAAGTACCTCTTCAATGAGTGCTCAGCGAAGATGCTGTCATCTCGACCGAAGCCAAACAGCTCGATCGTTTGGCGCAGCGGAGAGACCTGCAGTCTGCTCGCGCTGGCACACTGCGTACGCACAGAAAACTTGCCAGCCCTAATCCCTGTTTCAAGGAGAACCCCATGGCCACCCTCGCCACTCCCCCCATCCACCACGACACCAACCTCTACGTCATCCATCCCCTCGACGACGTCCACGAGCAGAAGTGCACCTCCGAAGGTCTCGGCCCGATGCAGCTCACGCCCACCGTCCGCCTCTCTCTCACGGCCCTGCGCGTCTACCTCACAGCGATGACGCTGATCATCCTCTACCGCACGCTAACTCTGGCCCACGTCTTTACCCACCACACCCACTAGCCCACCCAACAAAACAGCGGCGACCCGCAAGGGTCGCCGCTCCGTCTTCTCTATCCCCTATCCCCTATCCCCTGCTCTTAGTGGATATCGAACTGCTCCGGGTGCAGGCTCGGATCGCTCTTCACCAGGATCGTCTTACCCGACATCTCTTCCATCTCCTGCAGCCACTTCGCTCCGCCGGACTTCAACTGCTTCACGACCTCCGGATGCACGCGCAGCATGATGTCACCCTTCTCGATCAGCTTATGCATCTTCCGCATCTCGATATAGATGTCATTGCACACGGTCACCGGCGACTTCACCATACCCGTACCCGCGCACACGCCGCAGGTCGTTGACAGCGTCCGTTCCAGCGACTGCTTCACGCGCTTGCGCGTAATCGCCACCAGTCCAAAATCATTGAACTGCAGCACCTTCGACGGAGCCCGGTCCTTCTTCAGCTCCTCTTCCAGCACCGCCATCACCTTGTTCCGGTTCTTGCGCTCATCCATGTCGATGAAGTCGATGATGATAATTCCGCCCAGGTCGCGCAGCCGAATCTGCCGCACAATCTCCGGAATCGCATCCAGGTTCGTCTTCAGGATCGTGTCTTCCAACCGGGCCGTCTTGCCCACATACTTGCCCGTATTGATATCGATTGCCACCAGCGCCTCCGTCTGGTTGATCACAATCGATCCCCCCGACTTCAGCCACACCTTCGCTCGCAGCGCCGTATTAATCTCTTCCGTAATCCCGAACTGCTCAAACAGCGGCGTGTCTTTCGTATAGAGCTTCACCCGCCGAATCAATGCAGGCTGGAACCTCTGCAGGAACCGCAACACGCGCTCATACGCATCTTCGGTATCCACCCAGATCGCTGAAAAATTATCCGTCACCTGGTCGCGCAGAATCCGCTCGACCAGATTCAGATCGTGATAAATCAGCGCCGGGCTCTTGCTCGACTCCGACCGCGTCTTGATATCCGCCCACAGGTTCAGCAGGAAGCGCAGATCACTCCGCAGCTCTTCTTCCGTAGCTCCCGCAGCCGCCGTGCGCACAATGAATCCACCCTGCGCATCGCCCTTCTCGCTCAGCAGAATCTCCTTCAGTCTGCGCCGCTCGCCATCGCTCTCGATCTTGCGCGACACGCCCGTATGATTCACCGTCGGCATGAACACCAGGAACCGTCCCGGCAGCGCAATGTGGCTCGTAATGCGCGCGCCCTTCTTCGCAATCGGCTCCTTGGCAATCTGCACCAGCACCTCTTGCCCCGGCTTCAGCAGGTCGCTGATCGCCGGCAGGTTCGTCGACTGCATCGACCGTCCGCCGCGCTCGCGTCCACCGCCGCCACTCGGCCGCGAGTTCGCCATACCGCGCCGATCGCGCGAGCCTCCACGCTCACCGCCGCGTTCACCGCCGCGCTCGCGTCCACCGCGACGCCCATCCCTGCGTCCACGCCGTCCACCTTCGCGCTCTCCCTCACGTCCGCCTTCACGCACGCCTTCACGCGGAGCGGTCTCTCCCTCCGCAACGGCCGCGTGCGTTCCACCGTTCTCATCAAATTCCGACGTCTCGGCGAACTCCTCTTCCTCAGCCTCACTGATCTGGCTGCCCGAAACCTCTTCCTCTACAAAATCCTCA
>JAJXYW010000268.1 GCA_021780415.1 Acidobacteriota bacterium | reverse complement strand
GGAGGCTTTCATGAGCAAAGGCAAGGACCAACACGTGGTACCACACGATGGCACCTGGGCCGTGCGCGGCGAGGGCAACACGAGGGTCACCTCGACCCACGGCACCCAGGCCGAGGCGATCGATCGCGCGCGAGGGATCGCCCAGCACCAAGAGTCCGAGGTCGTCATCCACAACCGGCGAGGCCAGATCCGCGACAGCGACAGCTACGGGAACGACCCGTGCCCGCCAAAAGACCGCAAACACTGACGAAACCGGCGGGCGAAGGGGATTGCCACCCCTTGCCCACCCCCAAAACCAAGAACCAGCAGCACGAGCATCATACACAAGGAGCATTCCTAATGGCTGATCTTCAGGCGACGTGCATCAACAAAGTCCCGCGTCAGAACCCGCACGAAGGCATCACGCACCTAGGCGGCCCAGGCCTGAGTGGTTGGCACTGGACGCGACAACGCGTGATTGACGCCATCGAGCGCAACGAGCACACGTTCTACACGAGCGCCAACGGAAAACGCGCCAACGTCGGCATCGTGAACGGCCCGAACGGCAAGTACGTCCGGACGCACGCTGACGGCCAGTGGAACGACAACCTCCTCGCACTCCCCGAGTGCAAGGGCTAAGAAGGCACCAACCACTAACGCGCCGCGCGGCCGGGAGGCAAGACGAGGCCACCGGCCGTGCGGCCCCCTAATCCTTTCACCGTCCATCCCGTGGCGGTCCGAAACCCTGACCCGTCCCCGGGGAACTGGACCAGCTTTCGAGACTTGGGTCAACCCGGGCAGCCTGAGCGTTGCGATCGGCGCCTTGCCAGGTTGGCTTGATCACGATCAGGCTCGGGAGGTGAATGTGGATGAAGATGTGGATGAACACGACTCGGGCCACCCGAAGGCGGCCCGTAAGTGTTTGATTCTATTGGCGGACCAAACAAGACACCAACAGGACACTCCTCCACGACCTCGCCCGCCTAGACGGGATACCACCACTCACAAGAACACTCATCAGCCCAACAACTTCCGCCTGACACCAACTAGAGAGCGCCAGGGGCAGCTCGACAACCATGGCCGGCGTACAATCACCTCACCGTCACGCGGCACGGATCGCCTACGGGAGGAGTGAACACGATGGGCCGAGACCTCCGCTTCACCGTGTACGACTTCATCGGGTACTTGCTCCCTGGGGCGCCGGGCGTCGTGGCAGTTGTGCTCCTCGGCTGGGCGGTGTCCGGGGCGACGTCGCCGCTGTCGCTCCCAATCCCAAGCCTCGAGGGTTGGATTGCGATCGGCCTGGCGTCGTACCTCGTCGGCCACGCCGTGCAAGCACTCGCAAACCTCATCGTGCGGGTCGTCGGGCTGGACGAGGTCGGCGGCCTCGGGACAGCCGATGGCCCCGTGCCGCTCAAGACCTACGGGAAGGCCCTCGACCAAGTGACGGAACTGACCGGGATCGAGCCCTCGGCTCCTGCCGACCTGTACGCTGTTTGCGATGAGTGGGTTGCGCAGCACGGCGAGACGGCCGACCGCGAGTTGTACCAGTATCGCGAGGGCTTCTACCGCGGCTTCGCCGTCTCCCTCTTCGTCCTCGCAATCGCGCTCGCGGTCGTCCGTCTTCGTGGCGGGAGCTTGGCAGCCATCGGCACCATGACTCCGGCACTGAACAACGTCGTGTGCTGGTCGTTCGTAGTGCTTCTGGTGCTGACCACGGCCCTTTTTTCCCTCCGCTATCGACGCTTCCTGCGTTATCGCGTGCGCAGCGCGGTCATCGCGTTTCTTGTTCTCGCCGCCGCGCCGCGCCACGAACGCTCGAAGGAGTGACCATGCTCACGGCGGTCTTCTGGGATGTCCAACACGGCTTGGCTGCCTACCTGGCGACACCGGACAAGCACGTCGTGATCGATCTTGGGGTTGGGTCGTACGGTGCGCGAGACGCCACGTTCAGCCCGCTCCGCCACCTGCAAGCGAACGGCGTCAGCACGCTCGACGGTGTCGTTATCACCCATCCCCACCGGGATCACATCGACGACATCCTGAACTTCGACGCGCTCAGTCCGCGCGCCCTGCACCGCCCCCAACACCTGACCGCCGACGCGATTCGCGCCGCGAACAGCGACCAGGACCAGCCCATCGTGGCGAGGTACCTCGACATCGACCAACGTTACCGCGAGACCGTGCCTCCCGAGCGTGACCCGTTCCGCGCCGAAAACAATGGCGGGACAGCGTTCCAGTTCTTCACGCCCACCAAGTGCGCCGACACCAACATCAACAACCACAGCATCGTCACGATCGTCTCGCACGCCGGCGTCAAGCTCCTCATCCCCGGCGACAACGAGCCGCCATCCTGGGACGAGCTTCTCGGCCGACCCGCCTTCGTCCAGGCGATCGCGGGCACCGATGTCCTCGTCGCCCCGCACCACGGGCGCGACTCCGGCTTTCACGCACCGCTCTTCGAGAAGATCCAGCCCCGCCTCATCATCATCTCGGACGGTCGGTTCTGCGACACATCAGCAACGGACCGATACGACAAAGAAGCAACAGGCTGGACCGTACACCAACGCTCGGGAGGCACACAAACGCGCAAGTGCGTCACAACCCGGTCCGATGGAACGATCGTTCTCAAGGTCGGGACCAGAGACCAAAGAGCGTTCCTCGAAGTCACCGTGGACTAGAAGGCCGGTCGCGGAGTGCCTGAAGATAGGCGACAAGCCTAGCAGGGTGCTGAAGAACCCCTGAAATCCAAGCCCGCGCCGAACTTGGCGAGAATCGCCCATTGCATTGGCACGACTTGCAGCCCATGCGAACGCCGCCAACAACAGTGTCCGGACTTTTTCAGCAGCCTGCTAGAGGAATCGCAAGCTTCGACCGCCAGCATCGGGCCGAGAAAGGCAACCATATCGCTGAGGTCGGCGCGGTACGCGCGGATCGTGTTGGGCGCGCGGTTCGAGGTCGCCCTCAGGCAGTCAATGAACAGATCACTCGCATCGGTGAGTGTCACCAAGATAGCCTCCCCGCAGCACCTGAAGAAACAGGGAACGGTGCCGCATCAGAAGCGATATAGGCCAGGCATGCGTTGCGCAACCAGAGACCCGTCAAACATGTCAGCAGGACCCCCAAGGCTGGCAGCGCGCCCAACCTGGGCGCTATGTCCACGACCGACGGGGCCGCATCAGGGGCGAGCCCAGCATGAAGCGCGCCAGCGCATGGTTGGGAGAACCACCCAGAAATACTACCTCGACGTCCGCCCAATGCCCACAACCATCCTTGAACACATCAGCCAAAGGTACGGCATAGGCGAGCTACTCGGCGATCAGACCACTGGTGACCTCCCGTATGTCGTACTCGCACGTCATGGCCAGGACTCGAGCATCTATGTCCCGGTACGCATGCGGTGACGGACGGCACAACGAGCGCCGCATCAAACCCGCTAAGAGCCCTCTCATCGAAAGCCGGAACGCGCCGCACGACCAGATTGAAGTTGTTCCCACCACGCTCAGCGACAAGACGGAACGTGCACGCCTGAGGGAAGAACGAGGCGCACGTCGGCAAGAGGCGAGACCAGAGCAGGGAGAGCCCGGAACGATTGTGGACGAGCAGCAAGAGTCGGAACAGGAATGGGAGCGCGACGCCGTCCTTGAGCGCCTGCACCTCGCCGCACAAGAACAAGATGCGACGCCCGTGCACGCGGGCAAGCTGGCGAGCAAGCGCTTCCTCGTGACGGGGCGGGGGTACCTGCGACTGGACGAACGATACTCGAACATGATGACGGTTAGCGAACTGCAACACCGACCAGACCCACGGACCGACTCGACCATCAACGGGAAACGAAGCCACAGGAACTATCGAGGCCGGGCGCCGCGCGTACGCCGCAAGAGTCCGACGCAACGACCCGGAAGGCAACTCGATGACGAGATCAGTGAATTTCAGGGAACGCAACAGGAACAACGTCGCACACCCAGCCTCGCACACGCCATTTGGCGTCCCGAGAAACACGAGCAGGTGAGAACCAACGCGCGAGGACGCCATCCGCGCAAGTAACGAACAACGAACTAGTTAATAGTTCCTATGGCGATCATCAACCCACGGGCTCAGAAGACCGTGCCGTCACGATATCCGGCTTTGAGGCCGACATCATGTCCTCGGACAGACCGTCTTCGCAGCGGCCGGCTGGTCTCGCGACCCAGTAGGCCGAAGGACGCCTAGCGAACCGTGATGATGGCCGCGAGGTCCTGGCTCGACGAGCGAAATCGTGCAGCCGGGAGGACAGCCGCGCGCGCTGCGAGGCGACGGATTGAATAGCGCAGGAGCCCGGCACAGAATGTCGGCCGAGCAACAGAGTGCACGGGCTCACCCGGGACGCGTGACGCGGCGCTCGGTCGGTCTGCTCCGCCTACGGCTTGAACAGTTGAATGCGCGCGTACGTTGTGATGAGGAACTGGAGGTAGGCGAGGACGAGGCCGATGACGCCGCGCACGCTGATCGGCCATGTCGCGAGCCGCGCAGCACCTCGGTTCTTCGCCACAGCCTGTCGGTGGCTGTTAGTCGGCGGGGTGTCCCCGTCGCGCGGGAGTGGCGCCCGGTCGAGGAGACGGCGTTTGTGCCACGTCATGAACCGGTGGGCGGGGAGCATGTAGAGGATGATGAGCGCTGGGCCGATGCTGTACCAGCAGAGCGCAACCAACCATTCCACCGCCGACTGGTCGAGGTTCTCCCGCCACAAGTAGAGGTTCAGCACAATGTCGCCCAGAAGCAGGTCGAGGATCATCGCTAACCGGCCGTGACCGGAGAGACCCCAGCGCGTGTTCCAGTGATCAACGACTGGCCGACGCCGTCCTGGGCCGAAGAAGAGATCCCGGAGGAGGTAGCCGCAGACGATAGCGTGGGTTCCCATCATGACCAGCATGAAGAGCGACAATCCCTGGACGCCGAGGTACCAGGCGAGGAACCAGGGGCTCGGCTGGCGGACTGTCGCCCAGGCAGGGGCGTTCGCGACGAGCCGCTCCCACTGCCGAAACGCAGCGAGCGCAGGCGAACCCACCACGAGTCGTCGCGGGAACCCATGTATTGAAGGCGGTCGGACCGGGGCCACGGCGACCAGGGCGTTGCGCCACTTCTCAAATTGACCCAGAACGACCTCGTGCTCGAAGTACATGCCCTGCACGAGCCCTGCCAGGACAACAACAGCTACGGGGAGAAGGGCACCCTGCAGGACGACCCGATACCGGCGTTGCGCCTGCTCAATCTCCGACCGGGTGAAGTACCCGTTCTCGACGAGCTGCGACCAGTACACCTCGACCTGGTTGTAGAAAGCGTAGCTCAGCGCCCAATATGACGGGACGATGAGGACGTAGTTCGTCACGTTCGTCGTATCCGGGACGACGTGACCGAAGAACCACGCCACCGGCCAACCGACGAGGAGCGCACCGAGGTAGACGTGAGCCGGCGTGACGCGCCACCGGAGAAGCCACGCGAACGGGTTGTTCCACCGCAACAGTCGCCACGACTGCGGAGGCGCGAGAAGGAACGACGCGTAGAGCGAGTACCCGAAGAGGGTCCGATCGACGCCATGCTGATGACGCGCGTAACCCCGCACCTTCCGGCAGACACGACGTACGGGCGCGCAGAGGCGTCGCCCCCACGAGCAAGCCACTGTCCAAAGCGCACCGCCAAGATGAAGCGCGGCACGCACGGCCCGTTCTCGCCAGTGGCTGATTGCCACTAAATGGTAACACTTAAGAATCCGCGCATCTTACCCGCGCCCCACCATGGAAGCGCCGGCGCAAGGAGAGGAGGTCTCTGACTTTGTCGTAGCGCCCAGTAGGCCAAGCGATCTCGGCGCAGTCGCGGCCCTCTCGGGGCCGATCCTCGGCGTCGGCTCCAGCATGGGGCTCGTCGCGGCGTACCAGCTCTGGCCCCACGCGACGGAACAGTTCATGAACGCGCACCTCCCCATCGTGGCGCAACTCTCTTACTCCTGTTGGCCGCCAGACCACCTTTACGCGATTCCCGGCCTCGCGATCGAGGGGTTCTTCCTCGGCACGGCCGCCGAAGTTCTCATCGGCGCCGCCTTCTTCGCCGCCGGCAGCACCTGCGCATACGTCACCCGACGCTGCTCCCCGCACCAAGATGCGTCGGGAAACAAGCCTCGCACCTAACCCCACGCACACCCAACCGTGCAACCTCACGCCCGGCCGCTGGTGTGCAGGAACGCTCCGAGGTCACCAGTACGTAGCGCCCCGTAAGCGCTCCGCGTCACCGGAGGAGCAACGCAACAACCTGGTCGTGCATGCGGCAGGACTGCCAGCCGCGCGCGTCGGGCAGACGATCACGCGAGAAATGTTCCTTTCCTTTACCGTCCTTTACCCGACCGGGTTCTTCGTTCTGGAAAATCGCTCTCTCCGTTGCGTTCTTGTGGGCGGTGGGCCGGGAAACGCGTAAATCGCCCCTTGGCTACTGGAGGGTGGTGGATAGCATGTCGAGGTCGCTGGTGGTCAGGAGGATGGCGTCCGGTCCGATCGCGTCGCGCGCGGCGCTCTCATGCGCGCGCAACAGGACCAGAGTGGTAAACACGACGACCTTCCTTCCTGGGAGCGTGCCGAGCTTGGTGATGTTCGCGGGAATGTCGGAGCGACCGGTTTCGACCTCGACCCAAACGTCTGCACCGTTGCGTGTCCCGTGGAGGTCCACGGTCTTCCCGCCACCGACCGGAGCCTCGTCCTGGACGGCGTACCCGAGGTGCTCGAGTCGTTCCCTCACGACTGCTTTCCAGTACTCGTGCTCTGGGCCGCCATGACGAGTGCGTTCCCGCAGGAGTTCCTTCCTCTCCAGGTATTCCTCCCCGTGCTTGGTGAGGTTGAGGATTTTGACGAGTCCGGTCGGGGTCGTGACGGGCGTGAAGAGTGCGAGGCCGTTGCGTATAACGTTGTCCTTGATGGTGTTCCCGGTCTTGGGGTTCCAGCCCAGGCGTTCGTAGCGTCGGGTGATGGTGCTGATGGGGTGGTCGTTGATGTCCACGAGGAGGTCGTGCTCTTTTGCGCCCACGACGGGTTCTGTGGGCATCGCCGTCGGCGCAGGCGTTGCGAATCCTGATGTTGTCCATCGCTTGTGCACGGTCGCGTCCGGTACGGTGATGTTCTTCACGGGTTGTTCTGGGAAGGTGAAGAGGAAGGGGCTGTAGTACCGGACGGGGAGCCGGCAGAGTCCCGTGCCCAGTCGGAGCCGTGGGAGGAAGCGCGCCTCCACCTGCATCAGGGATGATGCGAATGTGACGTCGCGGGGGTGGTCGGTGCGCAAGACGATTTTGATGCCGGCGTTCGCGATGAGGCTTTCGCTCACGTCCGTCTGTTGGGTGGCGGCGATGACGGCCTCGCCGTACTCGCGCACCTCTCGGGCGAGGCGTGATGGCACGCCGAGTTCGCCGAGTCGTTCCTTGGGGAAGATGTTGTGGCTTTCGTCGAACACGAGCACGTGCCGCAACGCCTCGCGCGCCCCGCCTCCTTGCTTTCGAAGCAAGAGGACGGCTTGGAGGA
>JAJXYW010000122.1 GCA_021780415.1 Acidobacteriota bacterium | reverse complement strand
CGCAAGATGGTCATGACCGCGGCCGAGGGGCTCGTGGCCCTCGGCGAGAATCCCTGCTGGCTCGCTCCCCTGCGCGAGCTCGCGGAGCGCTCCTCCTGCCCCGCCGACTTCTGGCGGAAGGACGAGGCCGGCGTCTGGCGCGGCCCCGAGGACCCCGACCCCGTCTTCTAGTGCGAGACGCGGGACGTGAGAAGCGATTAAGCGGGAAGCGATTGAGCGATTAAGCGAAAAGCAATTAAGCGATTGAGCGGGACGCGGGCTGGACGCTGCGGACCGATGCCTTCTCCGGGCAGGAGAGCTCTCCAGGGCGCGATGGATGGAAGGGGCTCGGCCCACCGGCCTCTCCAGAGGCCTCCCAAAGACGGGCACGATGGCCTTGCGCCTTCGGGCCTGCCTCTTTCGTTTCAACTGGGGCGGGAGCTGGGAAGGGAGGCGGAAGATGGAGGCCGAGGCTCTTCGCAGGGGTCGGGGATGGGCATCCCCTCCCACTGGGGCCGGCCTTCGCCCCATGGGAGGCCTCTCTCAGTGGGAGGCGAAGTCCTTCGCCGACCTGGGGCGGAAGATGGAGGCCGAGGCTCTTCGCAGGGGTCGGGGATGGGCATCCCCTCCCACTGGGGCCAGCCTTCGCCCTATAGGAGGCTTCTCTCAGTGGGAGGCGAAGCCCTTCGCCGACCTCCCGGTGGTGCCGTCTGTGACCCCGATCACACTTGCCCGTCCATTCTGTGGTCCGCGGTGTCCCTTTCTGTGACGCGGCTCACAGGGGGGGAGCCCGCGCGAAAGGGCCGGTGCTTGCAGGGGCTATCTATTGACAGGTAAGGAAATGCTTCCGCCTCGCCGAGGCCAATCCGGGGGGCGCCCGGTGCGTGGAAAGGCGGTCGGCCTCCCCCCGGCGGCCCCTCCCCTCTCGCCGCAACTGGCCGGAAGGTAAAGCGTTACCGACGATCTCGGCCTCGATCCGGGGGCGGATCCCGCCGCCCGGCGGAGCCTCTTTCCAGGCCCCGTTCGGGATTGACCGGCCCGAATCGGGTGCTATATTACGCTTGTACTTGAAAAGCCCTCGGATGGCGGGGAGGAGGTCGAGCTGGAGTGTTTCGGCACCAACTGCACGGCACGGGTCCCATGCGCTGCGCCTTGACTTCCGGCCGCGCTGTGCTAGACTTCTCCAGCCAGGTGACGCGGTTTCTCACGATCGAAGGGAGCTTTCCGAGAGGCGAGCAAGCGGGACGGACACTGACGAGCTTCCGGTTCCGGGCCCTTTCGGCGTGAGGCGCGGGCACTTGACGAGGGGGGCCGTTTTCGGGTCCAATGTGCGCAGGATATCGCTGGACCAACGAGGCACAAGGCGTTGGGAGGGCGGAACGGTTATGATCGAGTCGAATAGGAGGTCGTTTGAGTTCGGTTCCAAGCCGCGGGGCCACCCCCGCGGGTTGCGGACGACCGATGGTTCAGCGTTCAGGGTGGGTTTTCTTTCAGAAAGATAGGAGGTTGAGGATGCAGAACAAGTGGAGTAAGTGGTTCGTAGGGCTGACCATGATGGCGGCCCTGCTGGTCGGGCTCACGACCCTGGCCGGCGCGCCCTTTTCGGGGGCGGGTAACCCCCAATCGCAGTACCAGGACGGGCCGCCATCCGTCAAAGGGGCCCTCGCCAAGACGATGACCCATTCCCAGGCCATCACCTACGAGCAGGGCAGGCAGGCCTTCCTGAGCAACAAGACGGATATGAACAGCCCGAAGGGGCTGCCGAAGCTGCCTTTCCAGAAGCCCGTGGCCAAGATGGTCGCGAAGGCCATGCAGATGGCTGGCCGCCCCGCTTCTGAGGTCGCGCGGGCCGAGAGCCTCTGCAACGCCAACGTCTACTGGATGGGTGGGCCCACCTACCGCACCGCCACCAACGGCACGGCCGTGGTCTGGAGCGCGGGGTCCGACCTCTACTTCGCCGCCGCCTCCAACCCCAGCCAGTACGTCACCGCCGGACTGGGCGACCTGACCTGGGCCATCAACTTCTACGGGAACACCGTCCTGGTCTTCGGCGAATACAACACCTACATCTTCGACGTCACCACCCCCACGAACCCCCAGATGGTCGGTATGCTGTATTACGTGGGGCACTACTGGGGTTATCGGGACGTCTGCCTGACGCCCGACGGCCAGTACGCCCTCGCTCTTGACCAGGCCGGTAACTACAATGCCTCGAGCGATCCCGCCGTCGAGGCCTTCGACGTGGCGAGCGGCAATTTCATTTCCCAGACCAACGAGGACTATAACACAAATAACTTCCACTACCTCACCAGCATCATCGCCCCGGCCGACGGCAACGGCAACGGCAATATCGCCATCGCGGCCGACTGGTCCACGGGCCTCGTTCACTTCTTCGACATCAGCCAGCTCTCCTGCGGCGTGGCTCCCACCGACATGTACGCCATCGAGTCCCAGGACGTCCTGTTCGGGGTGGGCATTTACAAGGCCGGCTACCTCATGTACCAGGCGCCCTACCTCTACTTCTCCGTGGTGCCCAAGGTCTGGTACCACCCCGGATCGAGCTTCGGCCCGCTCTTCAATACCATGGGTGTTGGGATCATCCAAATCCCCGACCTGACCAACCCGATCAACTACCTGATCATCAAGGGCTACCTGAAGGCCGGCGACGACCTCGTCTCGATGCAGCCCGCCGGTAACGGCGAGGTGGCGCTCGGCACCTTCCAGGACCACGTCTTCCTGATGGACGCCCAGTTCAACACGGTCATGGGCTTCGGCACCTACGGAACCTACGTTGACGACGTGAGCCCGTGCAGTGACTTCATGTGGGACATGGGTTGGTCCTCGAGCTACGGCACGGTGGCCACCGACTCCCGCGGCATGCAGTCCTTCGACCCCTCCACCTGGGCCCAGACCGGCCAGGTGCTCACGGGAGGCTGGTCGCAGTCGGTTCTCCAGAGCGGCAACTACCTGCTCGTCGCCTCCGGCGCCGGCGGTCTCGTCATCCTGGACAACTCCACCGGCACGCCCACCTTCGCCGGCCAGATCTACCCGACGAAGTGCTCTTCCAGCACCAGCATCGAGGGCGTCTACCTCGTGGCCGCCAGCGCCGACGGCAACACGGCCTACGTGAGCGAGGGCGACAACCTCGTCTACGTGATCGACATCACCGACAAGACCCACCCCGTCCTCGTAAACTACTTCGAGACGCATGACACCGACGACATCAGCTTCATGGGCGTCTCCCAGGGCTACCTCTGGCTGGCCACCACCGGCAGTCACCTCGAAGAGTGGGGCCTTGCCGGTTATCCGCAGAGCCCGTATTACTTCCAGAGCGTACCCCTGGCCGGCCCGGCCTCGGGCAAGATCGTCCCGCTCAGCTTCGGCGCCTGGCCCGCCAGCACCCTCTTGGCCGTTGTCGAGAGCGGCCACGTGGACGTCGTGGACATCACCGATGCGAGCACGACAATGGGTGGTCCCGGCGTGGGTCCTTACGTGGCCGGTACCGTTGCGGTCGGTAACAACGACAACTACGCTCTGGCCCAGAACGGTAACTACCTCTACCTGACCAACGAAAATACCAAGTCTCTTTACACCATTGAGGCCACCCCCGGTCCGACGACCATGCCGGTTACGTTCAGCCCTGCTCTCACCCTGGTGAACACCCTCGGCTTCGCGAGCGGCCCCGGCAACGTGGTCACCGAGTTCCCCAACGTGCTGGCGGTGTTGGGCAGTTTCCCCGGCGTCACCGGCTACGGCCTGATCCAGTTCAGCCTGGCCAACCCGGCGGTACCCTCGCCCATCCCCTCGACGCTCCCGCCGAGCCAGCAGTTCGCCTTTAACCCCACGTTCAACGGTTTCTACGACGTGACCCCCGTGGGCAGCGCCTTCGCGTGGGCCGACAGCTACGCCGGCATCGGCATGTTCAACGTGAACCCCGACTTCGTGGCCCCCTCCGTGGACACGCTTCCCTCCACGACCCTCAATGCTTACAGCAGGCTGCAGGGAACGGTGACCCTCACCGCCGCCGTCCACGACGCCCAGACGGGCATTGACACCCTGACCTGGTACGTGAGCACGGATAACACCCCCAACATGGGCTGGCAGACCGGCGTCGCCATCGGCTCCATGGGCGCGGCTATTCCGGCCGGCGGCACTCCGGTCCCCGTGAGCTTCCAGTGGAACACCACGGGCTGGCCCTACGGGTATGGTCCCTGGTACATCTGGGTGGTGGAGACGGACGGCGGCTGCAACACCACGGCCGCGGTCAGCTCCGACTCCTATGGAGTCAACCTGAATCCCAGGATCACCTCGATCAGCTCTCCAACGATGCCGTCTTACTTCGACCCCTGCTCGCCCGCCGGCTCCTGGATCGTCTGCGGTAGCGACCTCGAGTTCACTGTCAGTTACAGCGACCCAACTAACAACGCGCCCAACGGCGTCACGCAGGTCATCGCCTACGTGGACGGCCAGCAGTACGGCCTGCCCAGCAACAACGTGAGCGGCGTCGTGACCTTCACGATCGATACCACCCAGCTCACCGACGGGCCGCACTACGCCCAGTTCCGGGTGGTGGATGCCGCGGGCCTCAGCAAGATGAGCAAGAAGTACTGGTTCACGGTCCACAACGTGGGTCCGTCGGTCTACGTGGTCCAGCCGGTCTCCGGCGACGTGGTCTCCGGCCCCGCCATCACCCTCTCGGCTCACGTGGTGGCCAGCCCCAGCTCCCCCGGGATCGCCAAGGTGTACTTCTTCCTCGATCCGGCCAATCCCAGCAGCCCGAGCTTCACGAGCGACCAGATCATCGGCATCGCGACGAGCCAGGATTCCGAGACGGGCAACTGGATCGCCGGAACCCCGTGGGACGCGACCTCGACCCCTTACGGCAACCACATCATCGTGGCGGTGGCAAGAGAGATCAAAGTGAACATCACGGATTGCGCCGAGCCGGGCATCAGCCCGCTGGTCTCCTTCCGGCTGATCCAGTACACGCCGCCGACCCTGAGCGCCACGGCTACCCCCACCTCGGGCAACATCCCGCTCTCCGTGGCCTTCGCGGCCAACGTGAGCAACGGCATTGCGCCCTACACCTACGCTTGGGACTTCGGTGACGGCAACACGGCCTCCGGTCAGGCGGTGACTCACACCTACGCCACGGCCGGCACCTACAACTGGACCGTGACGGTCACCGACGGCCAGGGCAACACGGCCTCGGCCAACGGCTCCATCACGGCCATCAACCCCATCACGCCTCCCTCCATCACGGGCGTGAGCAAGGCCAGCAACCCCTTCCGCCTCAAGGTGAGCGGCTCGAACTTCCAGTCCGGCGCGGTGGTGAAGATCAACGGCACCTCCGTGACGACGGTGTTCAAGAGCGGCAGCCTTCTGGTAGCGAAGCAGGTCAAGAGCCTCTGCCCGAAGGGCACGGCGGTTCAGGTCACCGTGACCAACCCCGACGGCGGCGTCTCGACCGCTTTCAGCTTCACCCGGTAAGCATCGTCTTTCCGGCACTCTCAAGGGGCGGGCTTCGGCCCGCCCCTTTTTTTTGACCGGCCCCGCGGGAGGAGCCGGCGGCGGGCCGGCGCCGAGGCCGCCTTGACGGAGCGGGGAGGGGGTGTTACTAATCCGAGAGGGAAGGGGTTGGCCCCTTGCCTCTCGGCGCTCGGCTGGGCAAAGCCCACCGCGGTGGGGTGGTTTCGAAAGCAGGCCCGCGGCTTCGGCCTCGCTGCTCTCCCATCCCCACTTCGAAGCCGTCCTTTGCAAAGAGTCAACCCTATGGGTGTCGGGGTAGTAAGAAGAGGCTGTACGGGATCAGATACGGCTTTGGATCGGGCCGCCTCTCGACGGGGCCCGGAAGAAGGGGGTGCGAGCATGTCGCGACGGTATCGGACGGTTGGGGCGGTTCGCGTGTTGGCGGTAAGCCTCCTGACCCTGCTCGGCGGGGCGATGGCGGTGGCGGCCGGACGCGCAGGGATTCTGGCTTGGCGTAGCAGCGGCGCGGGGGCACAGAGGCTGGTGTCGGTGGCCTGGGACGGCGCGCGCTTCGTGGCCGAACCCCGGGAGGGTAGCGCCTTCGCGAGCGCGGATGGGCTGAACTGGGAGCCCTGCCCGGCGGTCTCGGGCCCTGAGAGGGGAACGGTCGCCTGGAGCGGGTCGCAGATGGTCGTGGCCGGAGAAGAGAAGGCCTCGCGCCAGCCGGCGCTGTTGCCCTGGCAGGCGGCGCACCTGGAGCGAGTGGCCGGCGAGCCGATTCGGGCGGTGTGCGCCCGCGAGGCAAAGGGACATAGGCTCTTCGTGGCCGTGGGCGATCAGGGAACGGTGCTGATGAGCCGTGACGGACGGAAGTGGACGGCCGCCACATGGGCATCGGATGACCTCCACGGCGTGGCGTGGGGCGGCGCCCAGGGCGAGGAGCGCTTCGTCGCCGTCGGTCAGGGGGGAACCATCCTGACGAGCGCCGACGGCAAGCGGTGGACCCCCGCCGCGGGCCAGGGGAGCGACGACTTGAACGCCGTGGCCTGGTGCGGCTCGCGCTTCATCGCCGTGGGCGCGGCCGGCACCATCGTCAGCAGCGAGGACGGGCTGACCTGGCGGGCGGAGCCCAGCCCCGTCTCCCAGTGGCTCTACGGCGTCGCGTGGAACGGCCTGCGGGCCGTGGCCGTGGGCGACTACGGCGCGGTGGCGGTGGCCGCCGCGGCGCCGGCGGTCTCGGCCGTGAGCCCCAACGCCGGCCCGCTGGCTGGCGGGACGACCGTGATCATCACCGGCACGGCCTTTACCGGCGCCACGGAGGTGGATTTCGGCGCGGGCAACGCGGCCACGCACGTGACCATCAACTCCGACACGCAGATCACCTGCACCAGCCCCGCGGGCAGCGCCGGCACGGTGGACGTGACGGTCACCACGCCGAACGGAACCAGCGCCACCAGCTCGGCTGACAAGTTCACCTACACCGCGACCCCCACCGTCAGCGGCATCGCGCCGGCGGCGGGCCTGACCACCGGGGGAACGCTGGTCACCGTGACCGGGGCGAACTTCGGCTCCGGTACCGGGGGCACGACGGTCAAGTTCGGGACTCTGGCAGCCACCGCCGTGGCCGTGGCCTCTAACGGGCTCAGCCTGACGGCTGTGAGCCCGGCGCAGGCCGCGGGGCTGGTGGACATCACGGTCACGACGGCTGGCGGGACCTCCGCCACCTCGGCCGCGGACAGGTTCACGTACGTGGCGCCGCTTCCCGTCGTCCTGAGCCTGTCCCCGGGCTCGGGCCCGCTGGCAGGCGGAACCACGGTGACCGTCAGCGGCGTGGGATTCACCGGGGCCACCAAGGTGCTCTTCGGAGCGGTGGCCGGAACCAAAGTGAGCGTCACCAACGACACCAGCCTCACCGTCGTGAGCCCCGCCGCCAAGGCGCCCGGCGCGGTGGACGTGACGGTGACCACGGCGGGAGGCACGAGCCCCACCTGGGAGGGCGACCAGTTCGTCTACCTGACGCCGGCGCCCGCGGTGACGAGCATCGCGCCCTCCAGCGGCCCGGTGGCGGGCGGT
>JAJXYW010000323.1 GCA_021780415.1 Acidobacteriota bacterium | reverse complement strand
GCGGACGGCGACTGCGGCAAGCAGGTCGAGCTTTTGCGCGTGAGTGCGTTCCGTGACGGCGGATGGTGTGCTCATGCGGCGATACCTCGCGGGAAGAGTGGTGCGGCGCGCGGAGAGGATGCAGTACGCGCCGCTGAGTCTATTGTAGGCGGCGGGCTCAGTGGCCGCAGCCGCAGTGGCGCGCGAGCACCTCAGCGAAGTGCAGGGCCTGAGTGTGGCCGAGCTGATGAATCTGTTCGCGGCAACTGAAGCCGTCGGCGACGACGACGGTGGTGGAAGCAGCGGAACGGATGGCGGGTAGCAGGCCGTCTTCCGCGATGGCTTTTGAGACTTCAAACTTGTCGGCTTCAAAACCAAATGGTCCGGCCATGCCGCAGCAGCCTGCCTGGATGGGCTCGACGACGGCGCCGGCGCGTTGGAAGAGTGCAATTTCACTGGCCGCGCCGCCGAAGACGGCTTTCTGGTGGCAGTGGCCGTGGACGAGGATGTGGGCGCCGGTGAGGCCGGTGGGCGCGAAGTGCGGCGCATGCGCGGCGAGCCAGTCGGCGAGGAGCCAGACCTGCTGGCTGAGCTTTTGCGCGTGGGGATCGCTGGGGAAGATTTCAAGGAGCTCGTCTTTGAAGACGCTGGCGCAACTTGGCTCAAGGAAGATGAAGGGCAGGCCGGCGTTGATCTGCGGCGCCATGCGGGCAAGGATCTGGGCGAGGTAGGTGCGCGCGGCGTCGAGCAGGCCAAAGTCGTAGAGCGGACGGCCGCAGCAGATGTGTCCGCCTGGGACTTCGACGCGGAAGCCGGCTTCAGTGAGGACCTTTTCTGCGGCGGCGAGGATTTGCGGATGGTAGTAGTTGTTCCAGGTGTCTGGCCATAACACGACGGCTTGTTGAGGTTCATCGTTTCCCACCCTCGCGTCGGAAGAACGACGCAAGGATGGGGCACCCAACGTGTAGGGTTTTGATGCGAGGTGGGGCAATTGGCGCTGCTTGGCGACGCCGGCGATGCGCTTGATGAGAGGACTGGTGAGCGGGCCGGTGAGGATGGCGTTGGTGAGCGCGGGCGCGAGGGAGCCGAAGCGAGCGAGCTTGTCTGCGAATCCGAAGATGTAGTGCTGGAGCGGGTGCAGGCGGCCCTTGTAGCGCTGCGCGAGAAACTCCGATTTGTAGGCGGCCATGTCGACCTGGACGGGGCACTCGGTTTTGCAGGCCTTGCAACTGAGGCAGAGGTCGAGCGCGCTGTGGACGGCTTCGCTCTGAAAGCCTTCTTCGCGGAGGGAGCCGGAGAGCATCTCCCAGAGGAGACGGGCGCGGCCGCGGGTGGAGTGCTGCTCGAGACCGGTGGCGCGGTAGCTGGGACACATGACGCCGCCTGTCGTGTTGCGGCAGGAGCCGACACCGACGCAGCGATCGGCGGCATGGGCGAAGGAACCGTTGTCTTTGGCGAAGACGAAGTGCGTTTCCCAGGTCTCAGAAGCGAGACCTGGGGTACCCGGTATCGCAGCTTGGTTAAGTTCGTCGTTTCCCACCCTTGCGTCTGAAGAGCGACGCAAGGATGGGGCACCCGGAGTTGCGGAGGACGAAGCTTTCGAGGACTCCCACGTCTCAGAATCGAGACCTGGGGCACCCGTGGATGGGTTCGCGGATGAGGGAATGTGGCGGAGGTTTTCGACGGGGTCGTAGACGCGGACAGCGTCGATGAGCTTGCCGGGATTCATGCGGTTGTCGGGATCCCAGAGGGCCTTGAACTCGCGGAAGGCGTTCATCAATTCCGGTCCGAACATCTTGGGCAGGAGAGCACCGCGCGCCTGGCCGTCGCCGTGTTCGCCGCTGAGGGAACCGCCGACGGAGAGCACAACGTCCGTGGCGCGGTCGAGGAACTCGCGGAAGTTGCGCAGGCCCTGCGGCGTGTCGAAGTCGAAGTTGATGCGCATGTGAACGCAGCCCTGGCCGTAGTGGCCATAGAGCGGGCTGGAGTAGCCGTACTCGGCCATGAGCGCGGTGATGCGGCGGAGGTATTCGCCGAGGCGTGCGGGCGGGACGGCGGCATCTTCCCAGCCTTCCCAGCGGTTGGGCTCGCCGGGAACGAAGACGACGGCCCCGAGGGCGGACTCGCGGACATGCCAGACGCTGGCGGCTTCGGCGGGCGTGCAGATGTGCGCGGCGGGCGGCGCGGGCCAGGACTGCGCAGCGCGGACGAGGCTTTCGGCCTGGGCGCGGGCTTCCTCCGCAGACCATGCGCCCATCTCGACGAGAAGGAATCCGACGCCGGGCGGGAGCTGATCGAGATCGCGGAGGGCGAGGCCTTTGCGGCGCATGAACTGGACGAGGAGATGATCGAAGCCTTCGAGGCCGATGGGGCTGTGTTCGAGCGCGAGCGGAACGGCGTCGGCGGCGAGAAAGCCGTCGGGGAATCCAAGGACGGTGAGGACGCGATGGGGCGGGCTGGCGGTGAGGTTGAGCGTGGCGGAGAGGACGTTGACGCAGGTGCCCTCACTGCCGACGAGAGCGCGGGCGACGTGGAAGCCATTTTCCGGCAGGAGCTCGTCGAGGTTGTAGCCGGAGACGCGGCGAGGGATGCGCGGGAATTTCTTTCTGACTTCGGATGAGTATGTGTCGCGAATGCGCGCAAGGCCCGCGTAGATGCTGCCGATGCGGCCGCCAGCGCGGATGAGGCGCTGGAGCTGGTCTTCGCTGGTGCGGTCGACGGTCATGCGGGTACCGTCGTAGAGGAGGATGTCGAGGGATTCGACGTTGTCGACGACCTTGCCGGCCATGAGTCCGTGGACGCCGCAACTGTTGTTGCCGATCATGCCGCCGAGAGTGCAGCGGGAGTGCGTGGCGGGATCGGGTCCGTAGGTGAGGTGGTGGAGCTCGGCGGCGTCGCGGAGGCGGTCGAGGACGATGCCGGGCTGGACGCGGGCGAGCTTTGCGTCGGGATCGAGCGCTTCGAGCGCGTGCATGAAGCGCGAGTAGTCGAAGACGACGGCGACGTTGGTGGTCTGGCCGGCGAGCGAGGTGCCGGCTCCGCGTGGGAGGACGGCCGCTCCGGTGGCGCGGCAGGCAGCGAGGGCGGCTTCGACGTCGGCGGCGTCGCGTGGGTAGAGGACGCCGATGGGAAGCTGGCGGTAGTTGGAGGAGTCGGTGGCGTAGAGGGCGCGGGAGCCCAGGTCAAAGAGGACATCGCCGCGGAAGGTGGCGCGCAGACGGGATTCGAGCTCGCGGTGAGCGGCGAAGGCTTCATGCGCAAGCGGCGCGGCGTTGGAAAGAATAGAAAAAGTGCTCACGCAGGAATGGTAGCGCGGAGGGCTGGCGGGCGCGTCCGCAGATTGGAATGAGACGACTTAATCCAGGCCCAGAGCGAAGAAAAGCGAATTTATAGCGAAGATTGCCCTCAAAAAAGGTGCACGCATTCTGCACATAAGAAAAACATTGCAAGGGGGGGTGGGTATTTTCTGTTTTCCGGATATGTTGTTTGTTTGCAACGGCGCAGTCGCGGGACTGGCGAGAAAGGCGAAGAGATGGCGCAGTAGGGGGGGGTGGGTATTTTTTGGGGGTGCGGAGAGCGGGCGCATGCCCGACAACTTGACCTGGGAGCAATCCTGACACGGCACACACTGGGCGGGGTGCGGCTGTAGCGCGGATTTGCAGAGGTGTGTGCATGATTTGATTGTGCGCCCAGCAAGGGAAATAACCTGCAAATGGAAGTTGATGAAAGCAGGCTGGTTCCAACAAAAATGCTTGACAGATGTGAAGCCCGTGGGCCTTTGGGAGCGAAAAGCAGCCGCAGATCCCTCCACTCCGGTCGGGATGACAGCCGGTTGCGCGGCGGTGGAGGATCAGCGGCCCGCCTGAGATCGCGACGGGCCAATGCATATCCTCTGCTGCGTTTGCCCAACGAGTAATCGGCGCACGCCGTAGCTGCACGGTCGCTCAAGAGGGCAGCGATCTTCTGCGTGACAGCATTCTTTCGCTGAGCCAAAAAGAGAGGGACGCGCTGGAGCGCGTCCCTTCTGGCAGGAGGCCAACTGCGCCAATTAGAAGAGGAAGTGGATACCGCCCTGGAGGGTGCGGTTGGTGTTGAGCTGTTTGGTCACGTCGCCGAATGCGGAGGACGTGGGGCTCGAATTGGCCCCTTGAAATTGTGCGCGGTTGAAGGCATTGAAGGCATCGACGCGGGGCTGGATGATCATGCGCTCGCCGATGGTGAAGTCCTTGAGGATCGAGAAGTCGAAGTTCTTGGTTGGGTCAGAGCGCAGCAGGTACTGCGGGAAGGTGCGGTAGTTATAGCCGTTGGGCTGGTCGGCCGCGACGCGATCAAAGGGTGAGGTATTGAAGGACGCCGTAGTAGTGTCGTGCGGGTTGTTGTGGAAGTCGCTCCAGGTGCCGTTGTAAATGACATTGCCCCAGCCGAGCGGTGTGCCAGAGAGGTACTGATAGATGGACGAGATCTCCCATCCGCCGATGATTTCGCTGAGCAGGGTGGAGTCATGCAGGAACATGCGGCCCTTGCCGAAGGGGAGCTGGTAGATGACGGTGACGGAGGCATGGTTGGGGAAGTCCGAGGTGGTCTCTCCGTACCAGAGAGGGCCTCCGGCGTTGAGCTGGGTGAAGTAGCCGAGCTGGCGGGAGTACTCGTAGTTGAAGTTGAACTCGAGGCCCTGGGACATGCGCTTGCTGAGGCGCAGCATCAGCGCGTTGAAGTTGGCGCTGGCGCCGGGGACGAGCGAGTGTGAGACGCCGGTGTACTCGGGGTAGCTGTGGAGCAGCGAGGCCACGCTGACGGTCTTCGACGAGTTGAGGCCTGTGGCCGGTCCGGGGATGATGCCGTAGAAGGGGTTGGTGGTGGAGGCATTCAGCGTGGTGGTGAGGCTCTTGTCAAAGGTAGCCTGGTGCACGAGGAAGGGCAGCAAACCCACTGCGCTGTCGTTGTTGGTGTAAGAGTTGTGGACCTGATGATCGCCGAGGTAGCCGACTTCCGCGAGCCAGTTCTGACCGAACTGCTTCTGGATGTCGAAGCTCCACTTCTCCGAATAGGGAACTTTGACGGGCCCGTAGTAGAAGATGCTGTTGCCGAGGTTGGTGTTGATGCCGTAGGTGCTGCCGTAGGGCTTGACGATGGGGTTGGATGCTGTCGGGAATGGGTCCGCGACCGTCGTGGCCGGCGAGAGGTTGTTGTTGGTGGAGGTGATCATGTTGGTGGTGTTGGAGAAGCCGTAGCTGGGGCCGGCGTTGTAGTCATTGAAGGGATTGACGTAGATGCCGAAGCCGCCGCGGATGGCGAGTGTGTTGTTGAAGAGGCCTGGCGCATAGGAGAAGCCGAAGCGCGGGCTGACGTAGACAGGCGCAGTGGAGTAGGGCGAGCGGTTGCTGCTGGTGGCGTAGTTGATGCCGCCGGTGGCGGAGAAGCTGCTTGCCGGTAGCTGCGAGATGGGATGCGCGGCATAGGCAGTGGCCGCTGCGGCGGTGACTGCGTTGACGGTGGCGGGATTCCAGCCAACGACCAACTGGTTGTTGCTTTCGACGAGCGGGGTTTCATGCTCGAGGCGGAGGCCGATGCTGAGGGTCAGATTGGGCATGACCTTCCAGTCGTCCTGGGCGAAGTAGCCCATGTACCAGTTGTTGTATTGGAAGCGGGTATTGACGTCGAAGGAGCCGCTGGTGGCGAGGCCCAGCTCAAAGAGCGCAAGGGAGCCACCGAAGCCCTGCGGCTGACCGCTGCTGCCGGAGGTGACGAAGTCGCCGGTTGAGGACTTGAAGGTGAAGTTGCCGTTGGCGTTGCCGGGCGAGACGGCGGAGTCCTTGTTGGAGCGGAAGTCCGGACCGAATTTGAAGGAGTGACGGCCCCAGGTCTTGTTGAGGCTGGCGAAGAGCTGAATGTTGTCGTAGTACTCGACGTTGCCGGGCTTGCCGCTGAGGGTGGGGATGGAGTTGGAGTCAGAGAAGCTCATGATGGGCAACGCCAGCACGGTGGAGTTGCTGGAGAGATAACCGGGCAATCCGAGCGTGGTTGAATTCTGGCCGAGGCTGTTGGGACCGGAGAAGGTCTCATAGCGGCTGAAGCCGAGACGCGTCTCAAGGCTGAGCGAAGGCGAGAAGGTTTTGACGTTGTCTGCCTGGCCGCCGAGGAGGTTGACGGTGGAGGTGGTGCCGGAGAGAGCGTTCCCAAAGATGTTGTTCTGCGCGTTGGTGTAGTGGCTGCGATGGAACTCGAAGAAGGCCTTGTCGAGATCGCTGACTGTCCAGTCGATGCGGGCCTGGTTGGACTTGTAGCGGTTTGTGGTGGGGTCGCTGGCAAAGAAGTTGTTTTCGCCGTCGGGCTTGGCGGAAGGCCCCGTGTAGTTGGGCATGGGTACAAGCTTGAGATAGGCCTGCGCGATGGGGCTGACGGTGAGGCCCGCGTTGGAGAAGACGTTGCCGGGGATGGCGGAGCGGACGACGTTCTTGCCGGAGAGCGTGGCGGTAAAGGGGTTGTAGAGCTGCGGATTGCCGGATGTGGTGAGCAGGTTGGAGAAGTCGCCGTTGCGCTCAGCCTGGGTGGGCACAGTGGTGATGATGGTGTTGGGCGCGTTGCCGTCGTAGCCTTCAAATGCGTAAAAGAAGAAGAGCTTGTTGCGGCCGTGGACGAGGTGCGGAATCTCGACGGGCCCGCCGATGGTGGCGGCGTACTGGTTGAAGTGGGTGGAGGGAACGGTGGTGCCGGACTTGGTGAAGTAGGGCTCGGCGGTGAAGGGACGTGAGCCGGCATAGTACTCGGACGCGGTGCCGTGGAGGCTGTTGGTGCCGGACTTGGTGGTGATGTTGACGGTGCCGCCGGAGGTGTCGCCGAGAGCGGCGTTGGCCGCGAACTCATCGACGTGGACGGCATTGACGGCATCGAGCTCCGGGCTGAAGCCGGAGGTGCGGCCGGAGTCTTCCATGTTGGGCACGCCGTTGAGCAGGAGCTCGTTGGAGGATGAGGCGCCGCCGCCGAGGGAGAAGTCGTCGCCGGTGGAGTTGCCGAAGGGTGTGACCTGGGACTCGGAGTGCTTGCCTTTGGCTACGGCGCCGTACTCAAGGTGAGCGAAGCCGATGGGCGAGCGGCCATTGCTGGGGAGGTCTTCGACCTCTTCAGCGGTCAACTCCTGGCCGGTGGAGGCGGTGGCGACGTCGACGAGGGGCGTTTGGGCCGTGACGGTGACGGTCTGGTTGACCTCGCCCACCGCGAGAACGATGTTTTCGACGACGGTCTGCTCGGTCTGGAGCTCGAGGCCGGAGTGGATATAGGTCTTGAAGCCAGACATGGTGGCCTGGACGCTGTAGGGTCCGGGAGCAAGAAATGGAGCCGTGTAACTGCCGGCGGAGTTGGACCGGAGGATCGTCTTCGCGCCGGTGGAGGTGTTGGTGATTTCAATCTGCGCGTTGGGGACGATGGCGCCGGTCGGGTCAGTGACGCGGCCGGTGAGGGTGGAGCGCATCTCCTGAGCGAGGGCCATGCCGGACAGCGAGATGACTGCGAGAGCAACTGCAAAAAAGCGCTTCATGGGGACTCCGTAGTAGTTTGCGGGCTAAGCCAAATGCCTTTCTGTCGAGGCTCAGTCACGATAAGAAG
>JAJXYW010000187.1 GCA_021780415.1 Acidobacteriota bacterium | reverse complement strand
ACAACTGGTCCTTCGCCGACAAGTGATAGTCCAGCCGCACGTCGAAGTCGTTGTAGTTGGTAATGTTGTGGCGAGTGACAAAGTAGTTGTTGATCACGCCAGGAGTGTTGGGCAGGTTATACGCATTGAAGTACTTCAGGCCCGCCGCATTGGCGCGCGCCGTCGGAATCACGTTGGCCATGCCGCCGGAGGTAAACTGAGTGCACGTCACCGGATCAAAGATCGCGCCGTTGTCGGCGCTCGCATTGAAGATCTGCTGCGCGTTCGCAGCCGTCGTGCTGTAGACGTGCCCGTTGGCCGTCGTCACACTGCTGCATCCGGTCAGCCCAGGAAATGGTAACGTTGTCGTCTTCTGACCCAGCAACTCTGTAAAGTTGCCCTGCCGCATCAGCGCCGTCGGAACCGTCTGGAACCCTGAATCCTGCGGCTGCTTCTGCCGCAACGCCTGATAGTCGCCGAAGATGAAGAGTTTGTTCTTCCACAGCGGTCCACCTGCAGCAAAGCCGAACTGCTTCCGCTGGAACGGAGGAATTGCCGTTCCCGGAGGCGCAAAGTACAGCGGGTTCGCATCGAAGACCTGGTCGCGGAAGTAGCCGAACAGCGTTCCGTGAATCTGGTTCGTACCAGACTTAATGGACGCGTTGACAATGGCGCCGCCAGCCCGGCCAAACTCCGCCGGTGCTACCGCCGTCGTAATGCGAAACTCCTGAACCGCGTCGGGCGAAGGAAAGATCACAATCGTATTCACCAGCGACTCGTTGTTGTCGGCGCCGTCCAGCAGGAAGTTGTTCGACTGCGCGCGCAGCCCGTTGACTGTCAATGCGCCACCGCCACTATCGGCATAGCGCATCGTCTCTACATTCTGATTAATGCCCGACGCATCTGAGCCATACGCTCCATGCGTCACACCCGGAGTCAGTGTCGCCAACTCCAGAAAGTTGCGCTGGCTCAGCGGCAGATCCGTCACCTGACGGCCCTCAATCACCTCACCCGTGGATGAAGTCGCAAGGTCGACAATCGGTGCCGCTCCCGTTACGTCGACCGTCGTGGTGGCCGCGCCCGTCTTCAGCTTGAACTCGATCGTCTGCACCTGCTGAATCTGCAGCTCGAACGCCTGCTGCTCTCCTGAGAAGCCGGTCGCCGAAGCCATAATGCTGTAATGACCACGAACGAGTGCCGGAAAGCTGAACACGCCGTCACTGGCAGACGTCCGGGTCTGCACAGCCCCCGTATCAGTGTCCGTCAACTGAACTGTGGCTCCCGGAATCATCGCTCCCGTCGCGTCGGCGACCGTTCCAATCACACGTCCCGTGTCGCTCTGCGCTCGTAGCACACTCCACGATACCGCCAACAAACAGACCACCATCAGGACCCGTGCTATCCGGTGTCCCGTACGGATGGTTGTAATAATAGGTTGCATATTGTTGCCTCCATGATTCTTCCTCGTCCCGTCGACGGCTACGTGCCGATCCAACAAAGTCCTAAGGAAGGTTCGTTCGCTACGTTGCGGAAACCGCTCCCATCAACGCAATCTTTTCCAGTCCCTTTATGGCTCAATTTTTTATCTCCTGACAACTCTCAATAAATCATTGGCTTAGATTGCCCTCATCATCTGCGCCAACTAGTGTTACAGTCTAGAGCGCGAGGCATTTGCAGTGAAATGACGGGCCAAATTACCAATGCGCGACTCAGCTTCGGACTCTACGAGATCGATCTGCAGGCCGGAGAGCTCTGGAAAGCTGGCTTCAGAATCAAACTCCAGGGCCAACCCTTCAAAGTCCTGGCAACTCTGCTCGAAAAGCCAGGGCAGGTCGTCACTCGTGAAGAACTCCAATCTCGCCTCTGGGGCAAAGACACCGTCGTCGACTTCGACCACTCCCTCGGCACCGCCATCAACAAAATCCGCGAGGCCCTCGGCGACTCAGCCGAGAACCCCCGCTTCATCGAAACTCTCTCCCGCCGCGGCTATCGCTTCATCGCTCCCGTAGGCATCGTCGAGCCTCCGCCCACCGCCCCCGGCGAACCGCCCGCAGACGGAACATCCGTCGCCCGCCTCCCCATCCCCGCCTCCTCCACCGCCACCCGAGACGCTCTATCCGCCGCCGCATCCGCTGGGAGGTCCACAGCCCCCAAAGCCCGCCGTCTCTCCAACACCATCCTCTGGTTCTCTGTCGCCTTCTCCGCAGTGTCTATCTCCTTTGCTGGCTACTACTTCGACACCTTCCACGCCGCCACCGTCCCGCCCCATATCACCCAGATCACCCACAACGGCCATCTCGCCCCTAGCGTCGACACCATGGAGAACCTCGCCGCTGCGGCCACCGACGGCGTCCACCTCTACGCCGCCACCATCGACGGCGGCCGGTCTATCCTCTCCGCCATCTCCATCTCCGGCGGCCTCGTCGAGCCCATCAATATCCCCTCTGAAGTTGCCAGCCCCGCCCTTGGCGACATCTCCCCCGACGGCTCCCGCCTCCTCCTCCGCGACCACCTCTCCCCCGAGTCCGAGCAGCCTCTCTGGGTCGTCCCCACCATCGGCGGCTCCGCCCTCCGCGTCGGCGACGTCCTCGCCCACGACGCCACCTGGATGCCCGACAGTCAAAGCATCCTCTATGCCAACGGCACCGATCTCTATCTCACTCATCTCTCCAGCCAGCAGCCCAGCCACTATGCATCCCTTCCTGGCCGTGCCTTCTGGCTTCGCTGGGAGCCCAACGGCAAGCTCCTCCGCTTCACCATCCTCGACCCCCTCGCCCACACCCTCTCCCTCTGGCAGCTCACCCCCTCCGACCGCACCCCCCACCGCATCCTCGACGGCTTCAATCAGCCTGCCGGTGAGTGCTGCGGCGTCTGGACCGCCGACGGTCGCTCCTTCGTCTTCCAGTCCTCCAAAGGCGGCAACAACGACCTCTGGAAGCTCTCCGGCGATTCCACCTCCAACCCCATCCGCCTCACCGACGGCCCCCTCCGTTTCGAGTCCCCCATCGCCGCACGCTCCGGCAGCCGCATCTTCTTCATGGGGGCCGACGCCCGCTCCGAGCTAGAATCCGTCACCCCCACCGGCGAACTCGTCCCCTTCAAGGGCTTTCTCTCCGACGCCGTCCGCGCCGAATACTCCCGCGACGCCCGCTGGGTCGTCTGGACCGACACCCAGGGCCAGCTCTGGCGCGCCCGCTCTGACGGCACCGAGAAGCTCCAGGTCACCCCCGACAACATCAGCACCTTCCTCGCCCGCTGGTCCCCCGACGGCTCCCGCATCGCCGTCATGGCCCGCGAACCCGGCAAAGCCTGGCAAATCTATATCACCGGCGCCAACGGCGGAGACTTCCGCCCCCTCCTCCGCGAGGGCCGCAATGCAGCCGACCCCTCCTGGTCCCCTGACGGCAAATCCATCATCTTCGGCGACACCAACGACACCATGGGCAAGGACAATCCCACCCGCACCCTCCACCTCGTCGACGTCGCCACCGGTGCACTCCAGGAAGTCCCCGATTCCACTGGCCTCTTCAGCCCCCGCTGGTCCCCCGACGGCCGCTACATCGCCGCTCTCTCCGTCGACCAGCGCCAGGTCCGCCTCTACACCGTCGCCTCCCGCACCTGGTCCACCCTTCCCGTCACCTCGGGCGCCGATCCCGTCTGGTCCCCAGACAGCCGCTATCTCTTCCTCCACGCCTCCCTCGATCCCGCCCAGCCCATCGACCGCATCTCCATCCCCGACGGCCACGTCGACGAGATTGTCCGCCTCGCCGACTCCCGCCAGCACGACGCCGTCGACTACGTCTTCGGAGGCCTCGGCCTCGACAATCGCCCCCTCATCCGCGCCCGCATCTTCACCGGCAACTTCTATTCACTCGACCTCCACTAGCCGAGTGACTCAGTAAAGGCATGGAGCATTGTCAGACAACTGGAGCATTGTCACAGGGCACGGAGCATTATCATCTCGACCGAAGCCAAACGGCTTCATCGTTTGGCGCAGCGGAGAGACCTGTAGTTTCTGCGGGCGCCATAACGCTGCACGACCGCTCCAAATCTGCTTTCACCACCCTCTTTCCCGAGTGACTCATCCCGCCAAACCACTCACATATAACCCTTTAGCTATTGAGATTCAAATGAGCTAATTTGGGCTCCCCCTGCATTGCGATGTGACCATACAATCTGGCCTGTTACTCCTATGCTCGCCCTCACTTCGGCCGTCTCCGCTCCGCGTCTCCGCACCCTCTGCCTCACGGCTCTGCTCTCCTGCGCCCTCCCCGCCGCTTTAGCCGCCCAGACTCCAGCCCAACCGCCCGCATCCCTCCCCGCCGCCGCCCACACCCCCACCGGCCTCCAACTCTCCGACGCCACCCTCACCCTCCGCGTCGACGCCCTCCGTCCCGACGTCCTCCGCGTCCGCATCTACCCCGCCACCCACCCCGCCGAAGACGCCTCCTGGGCCGTCCTTCCCGCCGCCCGCACGTCCCGCGTCCCCGTCACGCCCGAGCCGACCGGCTTCTCCACCGCCAGCCTCCGCGTCGCCGTCACCCCCGACCTCCGCCTCACCGTCTCCGACCTCGCCGGCCACGTCCTCCAGTCCGATGCCCTCCCCGTAACCTGGTCACCCGACGGCTTCACCGTCACCAAACTCAAATCCCCCGTCGACCACTTCTTCGGCCTCGGCGACAAGCCCGGCCCCCTCGACCGCGCCGGCGAAGCCTTCACCCTCTGGAACACCGACAGCTTCGGCTGGCAGGAGTCCACCGACCCCATCTACAAGTCCATCCCCTTCTTCCTCGAGATGCACGACGGCCGCACCCTCGGCATCCTCTTCGACAACACCTACCGCACCTTCTTCGACTTCGGCCGCCAGCGCCCCGACCGCTACACCTTCTCCGCTCCCGCCGGCCCCCTCGACTACTACCTCGTCTACGGCCCCGACCCCAAACACGTCGTCGAGACCTACGCCTGGCTCACCGGCCCCACCCCTTTGCCGCCCCTCTGGGCCTTCGGTTATCAGCAATCGCGCTACAGCTACACCCCTCGCTCTCAGGTTGAAGAGATCGCCGCCCGCCTCCGCGCCGACAAAATCCCCGCCGACGGCATCTGGCTCGACATCGACTACCAGTACAAATACCGCCCCTTCACCGTCGATCCCGCCACCTTCCCCGACTTCCCCGGCCTCATCCACACCCTCGCCGCCGAGCACCTCCACACCATCCTCATCGCCGACCTCCACATCGCCGACGCCCCCGACCAGAACTACGCCCCCTACGACACCGGCATCGCCACCGACCAGTTCGTCAAGCTCCACGGCCAGAACTACGTAGGCCCTGTCTGGCCCGGCCCCTCTCTCTTTCCCGACTTCACCCGCCAGCAAACCCGCACCTGGTTCGGCTCACTCTACAAGGACTTCGTTGCCGACGGCGTCGCCGGTTTCTGGGACGACATGAACGAGCCCGCCGTCTTCACCTACCCCTCCAAGACCATGCCCAACGACGTCGTCCACCGCATCGACGAGCCCGCCGACGAAGGCTTCGCCCCCCGCACCGCCCTCCACACCGAGATCCACAACGTCTACGGCATGGAGAACTCCCGCGCCACCCAGGAGGGCCTCCTCACCCTCCAGCCCAACCTCCGCCCCTTCGTCCTCACCCGCGCCAGCTACGCCGGGGGCCAGCGTTACGCCGCCACCTGGACAGGCGACAACCTCTCCACCTGGAACCATCTCCGCATGACCACCCCGCAGCTTCTCAACCTCGGCCTCAGCGGCTTTTCGCTCTCCGGCGCTGATGTCGGAGGCTTTGGCGGCAGCCCCTCCCCCGACCTCCTCACCAAGTGGCTCATGCTCGCCGCCTTCCAGCCCATCGACCGCGACCACGCCGCCAAAGGCACCCGCCCCCACGAGCCCTGGGTCGACGGCCCCGCCCAGGAAGACATCCGCCGCCGCTACATCAACGAGCGTTACCGCCTCATGCCCTACCTCTACACCACCGCCGAGGAGACCTCCCGCACCGGCATCCCCATCCTCCGCCCCCTCTTCCTCGAAGCCCCCCACGCCACCGCCGACGAGCACCCCCTCGACGACGACGCCCCCGGCGAATTCTTCTTCGGCCCCTCTCTCCTCGTCGCCGAATCCCCCCTCCCCGACGACATCGCCCCCTACGAAGTCCACCTCCCCCCCGGCATCTGGTACGACTACTGGACCGGCGCCAAGCTCGACCGCCGCCAGACCCTCACCACCCGCGACCTCGAGATCAAGAATCCCACCGCCAACGCCACCCCCACCCTCCCGCCGCTCATGGTCCAACCCGCCCTCGCCGACCTCCCTCTCTACGTCCGCGCCGGAGCCATCCTCCCCATGCAGCCCCTCGTGCAGTCCACCGAAGAAAAGCCCACCGGCCCCCTCACCCTCCGCGTCTACCTTCCCGCTGCCGACACCTCCACAAACGACTGCTCCGGCGATCTCTACACCGACGACGGCCTCACCTTCAACTTCCGTCACGGCGACTATCTCCGCCTCCACATCACCTGCACCGTCGCCCCCGACGGCGTCCTCACCGTCCACATCCCGCAGCGCGAAGGCGCCTTCCGCCCCTGGTGGACCCACTACCGCATCGAAGCCGTAGGCTTCACCCCCCACACCTCGCAGGCCACCACCAACGGCCACACCACCGCCCTCGAACACACCGCCTTCGGCTACGCCGTCACCCTCCCCGACACCGCCCAACCCCAAACCATCATCCTTCGTTAGAGCCCCAGCCCAGCCAAACACTCCTCAAAGCAATTACTCTAGAATTGGATATCACCGCGCATTCGCTGAACGAAGGAGTTTTCTTGGCCGTTCCCATCCGCAACATCAGTGCTCCAGGCTACGACGACGATACCCACATGAAGACAGACACGCGCGCCATGAGCGTCGCCACCGGCCTCTTCTTCATGGTCGGCTTTCTTACCTGTCTCAACGACATCGTCATCCCGCATCTCAAGAGCATCTTCGAGCTCAACTACGCGGAAGCCATGCTGGTGCAGTTCGCCTTCTTCACCTCCTACTTCGTCTTCAGCTACCCCAGCGGAGCCCTCGTCGCCAGATTCGGCTACAAGAAGACCATGGTCGTCGGCCTGCTCATCATGGCCTGCGGAGCCGCAGGCTTCATCCCCGCAGCCAAACTCGCCGTCTTCGCCATCTTTCTCGGCGCGCTCATCGTCCTCGCCGCCGGCATGACCGTCGTGCAGGTCGCAGTCAACCCCTACGTCACCGTCATCGGCCCCGCGGCCACCGCCTCCAGCCGCCTCAACCTCGCCCAGGCCTTCAACTCCTTCGGCACCTTCATCGCTCCCTTCCTCGGCGGCCTCGTCATCCTCGGCGGAGCCAAGGCCCTTACCCCCGAGCGCATGAACTCGCTCAGCACCATCGACCTCCAGGCCTACCGCGAACTCCAGGCCCACACCGTCATCCTGCCTTACCTCGGCATGGCGCTGGTCCTCGTCCTTCTCGCGTTCGCGCTCGCCAGCATCCATCTCCAGCCCCGCACCTCCGTCGCCGAGCGCACCCAGGACTTCCGCCCCGGCGCCTTCGCCGAAGCCCTCACCCGGCCCGACAGCATCTGGCATCACCC
>JAJXYW010000128.1 GCA_021780415.1 Acidobacteriota bacterium | reverse complement strand
CACCACCCTCAAAAACATCGTTGAGCACAAGCTGATCGCGCGTTCCCCTTCTCTCCTCGACCATTCCACCTCCGCTGGAGCTCGTCAGCAGCCATCCTCGGCCCTCGCGCCACCGGCCGCCTCTTCCGGTATTGAAGCTACCAGCCCCTCGGCCATCGACCTCGCAGCCAACCTTAGCCAGTTCGAGTCCAGAATGGGCGCAATGGAAACCGAACTCCGCGTGCACTACACCCTCGATGCCCTCAACACGCTCGCCCACTATCTCGCAGCGCTTCCCGGCCGCAAAAATCTCCTCTGGCTCTCCGGCTCCTTTCCCCTCAGCTTCCATTCCTTCGACGCGAAGCAAGTCGACGAGCAGGAGTTCAAGGAGACCATCAACCTCCTCACCCAGGCGCGCGTAGCCGTTTACCCCATCGACGCTCGCGGCCTGATGGCCCAGCCCAGCCCGCGCGCCCACCACCCCGCGCCACGCAAACCCCAACCCGCTCAAGATCCCACCCCGGAGGCTCTCGCAGCCGACACCGGCGGCAAGGCCTTCCACCCCACCAGCAATCTCGCCGCCACCGTCGCCCAGGCCATCGACGCCGGCGCCAACTACTACACCCTCACCTACAACCCCGCGCACCCCCAGGACGACCAAGCCTACCACTCCATCCTCATCCAACTCACCGGCCCCGCACCCCCCGGCCTGCAACTCGCCTATCGCCACGGCTACTACGCCTACAACCCATCGCCCTCCGCCAACAATGGCCGCGCCGCCGCCTACCAGCAAGCCGCCATGAGCCGAGGCGCTCCAACCCCGCAGGATCTTCTCTTTAACGTCCGCATCCTGCCCGCATCCAACGCCCTCGATACCACCCTCGCACCCGACAATCAGCTCGATCTGAGCGTCCCCGCAAAGGGGCCCTTCCGCCGCTACAATCTCGACTTCATCACCTTGCCCAGCGAACTCACTCTCACCCCGCAGCCCGACGGTTCCCGCTCCGCAACCGTAGAGTTTCTCGCCTACGTCTTCGACGCCGACGGCCGCCTCCTCAACGCCACCGGCAAGACGCTCCGCTTCACCGCGACCCCCGCAAACTACTCCCGCCTCATGCACAGCCTCCTCAAATGCCACCTCGAAGTCAGCGTCCCCGACCAGATGCAGACCTTCCTCCGCATCGCAGTCCACGACCTCCCCTCCAACCACTTCGGCGTCGTCGAACTCCCCACCTCGACCGTCAGCGACCTGCCCCCGGCCGTCTACCCAGCCATTCCCCCGCCCGCTGCTGGACGCACAACCGCTCCGCAGCGCTAGAATAGGCCTCAGCATCGACGTTCTCCCCGTCCATGGCCCCTGCCCTCTTCAATCCGCGCACGCGCTCCCTCGTACGAGGCAATGTCATCGTCCTCGCCAGCGTCGCCGCCGCCACGCTTCTCTCCCGCTTCCCCCACCTCCACGCGACCCTCTGGCTCATGCTCCCCGTGCTCGGCTGCCTCATCGGCATGGCGGACACCCTCCGCTGCATCCAGAAACGCTGGAGCCTCTACCACGGCGGCGTCATGTTCTGCCTCTACATGGATCTGATGGCGATCATGCTGGTGCTCTTCTTCCTCCTCTACCCCTACCTCGTCTGGCTAGGCGAAGCCTGAGCGCACTTCCAACAACGCACGCACGCCGCCAACCTGTAAACTGACAATTGGCAATGTCAGACAAAAAGTTCTACGTCACCACTCCGATCTACTACGTCAACGCGCGCGCCCACATCGGCCACGCGTACACCACCATCGTCGCCGACGTCCTCGCCCGCCGCCACCGCCTCCTCGGCGAAGACACCTTCTTCCTCACCGGCACCGACGAGCACGGCCAGAAGATCGAGCGCAGCGCCGCCGCCGCCGGCATCCCTCCCCAGCAGTTCGCCGACCAGGTCTCCAAGTCCTTCGAGGACCTCTGGCACCGCATGGGCATCACCAACAACGACTACATCCGCACCACCAGCGACAAGCACAAGCACGGCGTCCAGCACCTCTTCTCCGAGCTCTACAAAAACGGCTTCATCTACCTCGCCAGCTACACCGGCGCCTACTGCGTCTCCGACGAAGCCTTCGTCGACGCCCCCGTTGGCACCCCCTGTCCCGACTGCGGCCGCCTCCTCGAAGAGGTCACCGAAGAAAACTTCTTCTTCAAGCTTTCCGCCTTCCAACGCCCACTTATTGAGCTCATCGGCAGTGATCGGCTAAAAATTCGCCCATTGTCCGCCCGCAATGAAGTTCTTAGCTTCTTGGCCGGGAGTGATCAACATTTACGGGCCGAGTTTCAAGTTCACTTGGCATCAACTTCCAATCCCTCTCTGGACCGCAACGCTTTCGAGATCGAATTTCATAAGTGGGGGCTTCGCAACAGAAGATTTATTTCGATTGACACAAGAGTAGCAGGCGAGATTTCCTACATCCCGGGAGCCCTCAAAGACCTTAGCATCTCCCGCAGCAGCTTCACCTGGGGCATCCCCGTCCCCGAGCCAGCCGCCAGCGCCGCCAAGCAGCCGCACGTCATCTACGTCTGGCTCGATGCCCTCGCCAACTACATGACGGCCATCGGCTACGGCTCGGACGACCCCGCCGAGCAAGAGAAATTCGAGAAATTCTGGCCAGCCGACCTCCACCTCGTCGGCAAAGAGATCATCCGCTTCCACTGCGTCTACTGGCCAGCCTTCCTCCTCGCCCTCAACCCCGCACTCAAACACCAGAGCACCGGCGAGCCTCCAACACTATCGCTGGACCAGCACAAAGCCTGGGCAAACAAGATGCTCCCCCAGGCCATCACCGCCCATGGCTGGCTCCTCTTCGAAGACTCGAAGATGTCCAAATCCCGCGGCAACATCGTCCGCACCGAAACCATCCTCGACGCCTTCGGCACCCTCTGCCCGCCGCCACCCCCAAGCTTGTCGTCCATACCCTCGAGCTTGTCATCCTTCGCCGAAGGCGGAGGATCTGCTTCACCCAAAGCGCCACAACCCTCCCATGCTTTGAAGGGGACGGGCTTCAGCCCGTCCGTCCCTCCGCCCCCCGCAGACCCGGCTTTAGCCGCTGAGGGAATCTCCGCCCCCACCCCCCCCGACCTCTTCGCCTCCGACGTCCTCCGCTACTTCCTCCTCCGCGAGATCCCCTTCGGCCAGGACGGCAGCTTCAGCTTCGACGCCCTCATCACCCGCTACAACGCCGACCTAGCCAACGGCTACGGCAACCTCGTCAGCCGCACGCTGTCGATGATCGACAAATATTTCGCATCCACGGTCCCCGCGTGCCGAGAAACGCAGGAAGGCGATTTCTACCTCGCCCCCCGTAAGGAGTCCTTCCTCCGTCCAGAACAACACGAGACACTCGGAGCCTCCGAAGGCGAGGTCCTCGGCTGGAACCTTATCCGTATCAGTGAAAAGGTCGAATCTCTCCTCGCGACCAACAGCTTCGACCAAGCTCTGACCGCCATTGCCTCCGGTGTGACGTATGTCGACCAGTTCATCACCGCGCGCAAACCCTGGTCCGCTACCGACACCGAGATCTCGCAGCAAGGCCGGCGCTCCACCCTCTACACCGCCGCTGAATCCATCCGCACCATCACGGCCCTCCTCTACCCAATCCTCCCCTACGCCACCGCCCGCGTCTGGGCCCAGCTCGGACTCGGCGACATCGAACTCGCCGCCCGCAACGGCGAACTCGCCAACCTCACCTGGGGTGGTCTCAAACCCGGCACCAAACTAGGCCCCCTCGGCCCCATCTTCCCCCGCGCCGACAAAGGACTCGCACAGATCATGACCGACATGGAAACCCCCACCCCCACCCCCATCGCCCCCACCACAGATCTGTCATCTCGACCGGAGGCGGCGTCTTCTGCCGCCGCAGCGGAGAGACCTGCAGGTGAAGCTGCACCCACCCCCGCGCCAGCCACTCCCCCAGCCCCACTGACAACTGAGAACGGAGAACTGACAACCCCGCAAATCACCATCGACGACTTCGCCAAGATCGAACTCCGCGTCGCCCAGATCATCCTCGCCGAGCGCATCCCCAAAGCCGACAAGCTCCTCCGCCTCGAAGTCGACCTCGGCCCCCACGGCAAGCGCCAAATCCTCTCCGGCATCGCCGAGTTCTACACCCCCGAAGAGCTCACCGGCCGCCGCATCGTCGTCATCACCAACCTCGCCCCCCGCAAGATGCGCGGCCTCGAATCCCACGGCATGCTTCTGGCCGCCAGCGACGGCGACCACGGCAAGCCCCACCTCGCCACCTGCGGCGAAGAAATCCCCCTCGGCGCCCGCCTCAAATAGCCGCAAGCCTTTCTCTTCCCTCTGCCTTTATGCTCATCGACTCGCACTGCCATCTCGACGACTACGACGATCTCCCCGCGATCCTCGCCAACGCGCGCGCAGCCGGAGTCGGCAAGCTCCTCGCCATCGGCATCGGCAACGGCCCAGCCACCATGCACCGCGCCCTCGATCTGGCCCACCAGCATCCCGAGATCTTCGCCACCGCTGGAATCCATCCCCAGGAAGCCCACCAAGCCACCCCCGAAGCCCTCGCCAAACTCACCACCCTCGCAGACGACCCCCGCTGCCTCGCCATCGGCGAGATCGGCCTCGACTACTACCACCTCGACAACCCCGACATTCCCACCCAGCAAGCCGCCTTCATCGCCCAACTGCAGATCGCCGCCGCCGCGCGCAAGCCCATCACCATCCACTGCCGCACCTCCGAGCTCGCCATCCCCGCCGCCAAGGCCCGCTACGGCGCAGCCGACGCCTGGGAAGACCTCCTCTCGCTCATCCACCAGCATTGGACCCCCACAGGCCTCCCCGGCATCATGCACTGCTTCTCCGGCAACGCCGACCAGGCCGCCCGCTCCCTCGCCACCGGCTTCTATCTCTCCTTCGCCGGCAACGTCACCTACCCCAAATCCACCACCATTCAGGCCGTAGCCGCCACTGTTCCCGCCGACCGCGTCCTCATCGAAACCGACGCGCCCTTCCTCGCCCCCATTCCCCTCCGCGGCCAGACCAACGAACCCGCCTACGTCGCCCACACCGCCCGCTTCGTCGCCAACCTCCGCGGCATCTCCCTGGACGATCTCGCCGTCATTACCACATCCAACTTCAACGCGCTGTTCCCAGCGTCACAATCGGCCCCTTCGCGCATCTGACACAATAGTGTGCGATCAACCCGCTACACGGCATCTCATTCGCCCTACAAAAGGAACAAACCATGGCAGCCGACAACAGCTTCGATATCGTGAGCAAGGTAGATATTCAGGAAGTAAAGAACGCGATCGACCAGGCCAGCAAAGAGGTTCACGCCCGCTTCGACCTCAAGAACTCCAAGTCCACCATCGCCCTCGAAGGCGACGACATCGTCCAGCTTGCCTCGCAGGACGAGTACACCCTCAAGGCCGTCATCGAAATCCTCGCCCAGAAGTTCGTCAAACGCAGCGTCTCGCTCAAGAATCTCGAGTACGAAAAGATCGAGCCCGCCGCCAACTCCTCGGTCCGCCAGAAGATCAAGCTGAAGCAGGGCATCGCCTCCGAGTCAGCCAAGAAAATCGTCGCGCTCATCAAGGACTCCAAGCTCAAAGCGCAGGCCAGCATTCAGGGAGACACCGTGCGCGTCACCAGTAAAGACCGCGACACCCTGCAGCAAATCATGGCGCTCCTGCGCGGCAAGGACCTGGGAATCGACCTCCAGTTCACCAACTTCCGCTCCAACTAACCTTCACCCCACGCAAATCGACCCTCAACGCGCTTGGCGCCATCAACCCGTAACTTCCTTCACCTGCTACTCTTAAACCTACATGAGCACGATCTCCATCGCGACGGCCGCTGAAGTCTTTGACCTTCTGAAGGATGATCTTGCTGCAATCGAGGTCGAGTTCGCGCGGCAGGCTGATTCACCCGTAGCCGTCGTCACCGACATCGCCAACTACCTCATCGCTGGCGGCGGCAAGCGCATCCGCCCCATGATGCTGCTGCTCTCGGCCAAGTCCCTGCACTGCGAAGGCGATGCACGCATCCGCCTCGGCGCCGTCGTTGAGATGCTCCACACCGCCACCCTCGTCCACGACGACATCATCGACGAGGCCAACACCCGTCGCGGCCGTCCCTCCTCCAACACCACCTGGGGCAACGCCAAGTGCGTCCTCGCCGGCGACTGGCTCTACATGCAGGCCTTCCAGACCGCCCTCGCCGAACGCAACTTCCGCATTCTTGATTTGCTGATTTCGCTCACACAGGAGATGGTCGAGGGCGAACTCCTGCAGATGGAAAAGCTCGGCCACCTCATCAACGAGGAAGAGTACTTCGACCTCATCTATCGCAAGACCGCCTGCCTCTTCAAGGTATCGATGCAGCTCGGCGCCGTCATCGCCAACCCCTCGCTTCGCGATGGCGAGCGGCCTTTCGAGGACACCCTCGGCGAGTACGGCCGCAACCTCGGCCTCGCCTTCCAGATCGTCGACGACGTGCTCGACCTCACCGCCAACGACGAAGTCCTAGGCAAGCCCGCCGCTTCCGATCTGCGCGAAGGTAAAGCTACCCTCGCCGTCATTCACGCGCTCGAACGCGGCACCGGTGCCGACCGCGAGGCCATCCGCACCGTCCTCGCCGACCGCAGCTTCGTCCGCGTCGCCCACGCCGACATCCTCGAGATCCTGCAACGCCACGGCTCGCTCGCCTACGCCATGGACACCGCCTGCGCCTACGCTGAGGCCGCCCGCCAATCCATCACCGACCTCCCCGAGAGCGACTACAAACGCGCCCTCCTCTGGGTCCCCGGCTTCGTCACCAGCCGCGACCGCTAGCTGGCGCATCTCTCCAACGCGTACCCTGCGAACGAGCTGTCATCTCGACCGGAGCAGGACGGTTCTATCGTTCTGCGGAGTGGAGAGACCTGCACTTCTGCGGGCGCCGCTTCTCCCCTTATCTGAAAACTGAGCTAGCCTTCGTCCTCATCTTCATCCCCATCAAACTCCTCTTCATCCCCCTCTTCGTCGGCAACCGCAAGGGCCAGGTCCTCCACTCGCGTTGGCCCGCCCTCTTCCGGCTCCAGCAGCACCTGAATGCGGCTCTCCGCGCTCGATAGTTGCGCCTTGCACGCGTTCGACAGATAAACTCCGCGCTCAAACAGGCTGACATTTTCCTCCAGCGTCAGGTCACCGCGTTCCAGCCGCTCGACGACCTTCTCCAACTCCGCCAGTTGATCCTCAAAGCTCGCCATCACTCCGACTCCTCCTTCAACCCGAGAACCTCGGTGGTCAGCGTGTACTTCCCAAACGGCGCACTCACCTGAACACCCTGCACCTCTCCGCGCACGCTCGCCAGCATCTCCCGCGCAATCACCACGCCCTCGGCCAGCGCCGCGTCCTTGTCCGGCGCCGCGGCCATGCGTGCCAGAATCTCATCCGGCATCGACACCCGCAGGTCGTTCTTCATGAACTCCGCATTGCGCAGGCTCGTCAGCGGCCAGATGCCCGCGATCACCGGAATCCGGAACCCCTCAATGCGCCGCAAAAACTCTTCCAGCAGCTTCAAATCGAACACCGGCTGCGTAATGCAAAACTCCGCGCCCGCCTCCAC
>JAJXYW010000144.1 GCA_021780415.1 Acidobacteriota bacterium | reverse complement strand
CGCTGTTCCATCCTGGGACAATTGGAGGAGGTGCTGCGGCGGCTTCCGGGAAACGGGCCGGGAATCGGCTTTGGGGATCGGCGGTGATGTTTTCTTCTCGCTAATGGGGAAGCAAACTGATAGAAGTGGGATACGGTTCGAGGCCCGGCGGATTACGGGTGTGGAGACCGGCAAGGTGAAGGGCGGTGCTATGACCGGAGATCGGGGCACAGGCGGGCCGGGGTCGCGATGGCCTGATGTGGTGCAGTTTGTGTTTATCGTGTGCCTGACGGTGCTGTTTCTGCTGCTGGCGGTGAGTATGCAGCGGCACCATTTTCTGCGCGGAGAACTGTACAAGCAGAGTCATCCCTACTCGCAGTAGCGGGCGGGATGCTCGGGTGGATAGAGAACACAGGTGGTGGATTGCGCGGGGAGAGCGGGTGCGGTGAGCCAGCCCGCAGTTAGTCGGCCTGGAGAGGCGTGGGACTAATTTTTCCCCAGATGAGACGAATCAACTGATCGTTGAGCGGGACGGACCAGTCGAATCCGGTGGGTTCGGGTCGTGCATCGATGTTGAAGCCGCTGAAGAGGCCGTGGATGCACTCGTCGCTGAGGCCGCGCTCGCGGAGGATGCGGATCTCATCCTGGAGGGTGGAGTTGACCTGGATGTCGGTGAGTGGGGCGGCTGCGGCGCGAAGCTCGGGACTGGAAGCTACCACGAAGGAGTAATCAGCGGGATTGGGTTGCGGGTGGGTCATGAGATTCCGGACTCCGGATTCCTGCAGTGTGGTCATTACGAGGGGCCCGCATCGTTGCGATTGCCATGGCAGCGCAAGGATGAATACAGCGATGGAGGCGTCAGCGGCCACAGGAACTGTATCGGCACGTTGACGCTGCTCACGAGAATGTTCTCTCGACTGAGCCATTCCGATCTTATTCATTGCGAGGGGGAATCCACGCTGGTTCGCGGTGGTTAATCCGCTCGGTGACCTAGACAGTCAATAGCCGAATCAGAACGTGTGCATCTGGATGCGGGGTGAGGAATGCCGATGGCGGAGGGTTGGGCAGTGTGCTGTCCCGGGCGGACAGGAGGGTCGGTGCCCCAGGTCTTAAATGCGAGACCCTTCGGCAGGCTCAGGGCAGGCTCTGGGGCACCGATGGCGTGGCAGGGCTGGCACCCGGACACGGTCGCGATGTTTAGGCGGGGGCAGATTCGATGGAGTTGCTGAGGGTGCCGATGCCTTCGATGGTGACGGTGACGCGGTCGCCGGCGCGCATGTAGAGAGGCGGCTCGCGGGTGAAGCCGACGCCGCCGGGGGTGCCGGTGGCGATGATGTCGCCGGGCGAGAGACGGGTGAAGCCGCTGAGGTAGGCGATGATGCGGGGGATGGAGAAGATCATTTCGTCGAGATGCGCGGACTGGACGAGCTGGCCGTTGAGATGGGTCTGGATGGAGTTGTGGCCGAGTGAGCCAGCCTCTTCCGGCGTGATGAGGGCGGGGCCGAAGCCGGCGGTGGAGGGGAAGTTCTTGCCGGGCGTGAACTGGTTGGTGTGGCGCTGCCAGTCGCGGATGGAGCCGTCGTTGAGGATGGAGTAGCCGCCGATGAGCTGGGCGGCCTGGTCCTCGGGGACGTGGTGGCCGGCCTTGCCGATGATGACGGCGAGCTCGCCTTCGTAGTCGAAGTCGGTGGAGTTGGAGGGCAGGAGCATGGGGGTGTCGTGGCCGGTGAGGGTGTCGGCGAAGCGGGTGAAGATGGTGGGATATTTGGCGACGGGCCGGCCGGTTTCGGCGCGGTGCTCTTCGTAGTTGAGGCCGACGCAGAAGATCTTGGAGGGGTTGGGCAGGATGGGGAGATAGGTGAACTGGCCGGTGGCGTAGTCGGTGACGGTGGGCGCAGGAAGTGGCGCGAGGAGGCCGAGGCCCTGCGCGGTGAGGAGCGAGCGCAGGTCGGGGAGGATGGAGCCGATGCGGCGGCCGAGATCGAAGACGCCGTCGGGACGTGCGATGCCGTAAGAGGTGCGACCTTCTGCGCTGAATGTGATGAATGCCATGCGTGCTTCCCTGCCCTGTGTGGTTTTTGGCCGGATGACGGCCTGTGTCGATGGTAGAACATGTTGCGGCGGTCGCGCGGAGAAGGGATCAATGGTAAGAACAGGCAACGGCGAGAGTAACGGCAAACGACCACAGCGTGTGCCAGCGCAGATGCACTGGTACACGCTGTGGTGTGGCGGCCGTGCTTGGGACTAGTTGGTGGGGGCCAGGGAGCCGTTGAGGGAGAGGTCTACGTCCACTTCCTTGGCTACCTTGAAGACGAACCAGCTTGGGTCCTTGAGTCCCCACTCAACGTAGGGAACCTGGAAGTGGGTGTCGGCGATGCAGTGGGTGCCGTCGATGTGGAGGTGCATGGGGACGGTGAGTGGATGGGGGGTGCCGTGGAGGGTGAAGACGCCGGTGACCTGGAGGGTGGAGTCGCCGGTGGGGGCGAGGGTGCCGGTGTAGCTCTGGGGAGCGAAGGTGATGTCGGAATATTTGGCGGCGTCGAGGACGTCCTTGAACATTTTCTTGTCGCGGCCGTCATTGCCGGAGTTGCCGCTGGTGGCGGCGACGACGATGAGGCCGGAGAGCCTGGGCGAGCTGCGATCGAAGTCGACCGTTCCCTTGTCGACGTGGAAGGTGCCGGTGGTGGTGTCGTGATTGGAGGCCAGGGTGAAGGCTACGGTGCTGGCGGCGGGGTTGACGGTGAGGGTCTGGTGCTGGGCAAGGGCAAAAGGGGTACAGAGCAGCGGGAGGGCTACCAGGAACAGGCGTGCAGTGATTTTCATTGAGTATCTCCGTGAGGGATTGGACGAATGGAGGTTGAGATTGGGTGCGAAATGATTTGTTGCAGGTAGAGGGTGAGCGACGCTACTTCAGCGTCGGGGAGATATTCGTGACCGGGCATGTCGGTGCCGGGGATGCCGAACTTGATGATCTGGGCGAGGCGGTCGCGCTGCGGAGTGCCGGGCTGGGAGGGGATGTCGAGCAGCGGGCCGATGGCCGGGATGGGGGGAAGGCGGTGGAAGCTGCTGCGCCACTGGTTGCGGGTGACGCCGTCGGCGGCGTGGCAGGTGGCGCATTCGGCGGTGAAGAGTTGCTGGCCTTGGGCTTCGGTGGCGGTGGCGTAGGCCGCGGGGGAGGGTTGCCAGGAGCGCTGGGCGAGGAGGTGGGCGAGGTCCTGATCAGGGTCCTGCGGGCGGAGGGTTTGGAGATAGGCGATGAGGTCGTCGCCGCGGCTTGGGGCACCCGGCTTCGCGCGGAAGAGGTAGGCGTAGGAGGGCATGATGGAGTCGTGGCTGACCTGCGGGGGCGCGTAGAAGTGGGCGCGGAGCCAGAGCGGGGAGCGGCGGCTGCCGACCTCGGATAGGTCGGGGCCCTGGCGGCGGTTGCCGATGAGGGGCGGATGCTCGGCGCGGAGGTTGGCGAGGGATTGCGTGGGGCCCCAGAGGAGGACGTCGGGGGTGTTGGGGCGGACATACTGGGAGTGGCAGTTGATGCAGCCTTCGGAGATGTAGACCTGGCGGCCGCGCTGGATCTGGGTGAGCGGGGCGGGCGCGGGGGTGATGGCTCTCTGCGTGGCCCATGCTGCGGCGGCTGCAAGGAGGATTGCAGCGGTGGCGAGAAGTTCGCGGCGGCGAGTCTGGAGGAGTTGCGGGGTGAGGATGAGCGCGGCGGCGAAGAGGACGAAGAGGGGTGGGATGTGGCCGAGGTTCTGGCCCATGCCGATGCCCATGGCGGAGCCGAACCAGCCGCCGATGGCGTAGATCCAGCCGGCCTGACGGCCACGCTCTGCGGTGGATGTGACGCCGGAGAGCAGTGCGGGGTAGGCGACCAAAGCGACGGAGTAGAGTGAGACGCCGACGGGGTAGAAGAGCGAGGCGAGCAGGGCGCGGTGAGGGTCCAGCAGGAGGAAGCAGGCCGCGGCGAGGGCGAAGAGAGCGGCGGCGAGCGTAGTAGGGAGGCCCTTGCGGCGAAGGAGAAATACGCTGGCGAGCGCAGCGGCGAGGTGGAGGGCGCCGTTGAGATAGAGATGGGCGGTGCCCTGCCAGGTGCCGGCCTTGAGGGCGGGAGTGCTCTGGATGATGAAGAAGGCCGCGGAGTCCAGCCAGATGAGCGCGGTGAAGGCGATGAGGACTTGCGGGAAGGTGGGGGTTTTGGGTCGGCTTTGGAGTTCAGCCGAGGACGAACTACAGGGGTCCTTCGCTCCGCTCAGGATGACGAGATTTGTGGCGGGGTCGGCTTTAGTGTGGGCGGAGGCGCGGTCCGGATCTGCTGCGAAGAAGACGGCAGCCAGGCAGAGGGTGGCGGCGGTAAGGGCCTGGATCTGCGAGGAGGCGGTGAAGAGAGGGGGGAAGTTGCAGAGGAGGTAGCCGAGGCCAGTACCGAGACCTACTTTGAGGAGTTGGTTGGAGGTGCCGAGCCAGAGGCGGAGATGCGTGACGAGCGTGACGGTGAGGGTGCCAAGCGAGGCTCCGATGAGGAAGGCGACGGCGATGCTGGCGGGGAGTTTGAGCGGGAGCAGCGTGAGGAGGGCCGCGGTCGCAGCGAGGGTTAAGGCTAATTGAAGGCGTGCGGGCGGGGCTGCAAGGATTTCGGTGCGCGGGGCGAGGAGGCTGAAGAGGATTCCGCCGAGGGCCATGGCGGCCATGACCGCTTTGAGGTGGGCGTCGGCGATGTTGAGTTGAGCGAGGCGGTGGAGGAAGGCAAACTGCGCGAAGATGAGGAAGTAGACGTAGGTGATGGCGATGAGCGCGACGCCACGCCAGCCGGAGACGGGCTGAGGGGTGGTGGTTGAAACCCGGGTCCCAGAATCGGGACCCGGGGCACCCGGTTCCGTGGTGAGAGGGATGGGATTAGCTGAGGGCATCGCGGAGCCAGCCTCGGGTTAGCCAGCCTCGGGCGAGGCCGGTGAATTGGATCAGGGCGAAGGCACCGTCGGAGAGGGCTACGGTGATCCAGCCGGGTTCGAGTGCGCGGGTGGAGACACTCGCGAGGACGAAGAGGGCTACGCTGGCGCGGGTGATGGCCGTGAGCAGCCAGACGACTTCGAGTTTTGCGGCGAAGTGGTGGAGCGTTGTGAGCCACGCGCCATAGAAGCAGGCGATGCCTACGGAGAGGACGAAAGCTCCGATGTAGGAGAGGAAGGGGAGCGTGTCTGGAGCGGCGTGCAGGTGCATGAGGCGCAGGGTGAGCGTGGGGGCGACGAGCAGCAGGACGCCGGTGCTGGTGTCGGACGCGCCGGTGAGGAGTTGGTAGGCGAAGAGGAGGGTGCGGGGTTTCATGCGGCGGGCTCCGGGAGGGGCGGCGGTGAGGAAGCAGGCTGGCGGAGGAGTTGGGAGGCGGCGAGGAGCCACTCGGCGGAGGCGAGGAACATGAGGACGCCGACGGCGAGGCGGCCGGCGTAGAGGAGGTTGCGGGCGGGGCCGGGGAGGATGGTGAAGGAGGGGTCGGAGCCCTCGCGCCAGCCGGCGAGGAACATCAGCAGGACGTAGGCGAAGACGCCGAAGTTCCAGGCATGGAAGGACCAGGTGCGGTTGAAGATCCGGCCGCCGTCGCCGAGGAGTTCAACCAGGACGAAGATAAGCAGTGCGGTAACGAAGCCGGCCATCGCCATGAGGGAGTGGCCGACGAGGCCGTCGGTGAACTTGAAGTGGTCGAGGACGGCGGGAAGAAAGAGCGCCCAGCCGGTGGGCACGAGCAACGCCCACCACCAGAGGAAGGCGAGGCGCCAGCGGCGGGTGTTGGGGTGCCAGGCGAAGGCCGCGAAGTAGGCAGGGATGAGCGGAATCCAGACGAGGAGGCTGGCGAGCGAGATGTATTGCGTGGGGCGATGGTTGCTGACGTCGGCACGACCAAGGCCCAGGCAGAGGAGAGATTCGGCGACGAAGATGATCCAGGAAGCAGTGAGGATGCGGGAGCGCGCGTGCTTGCGATGCGTGAGGCCGAAGGGGAGCAGAAGAAGAATTGCGACGACGACCAGCGTGGATTCGAGCTGGCTGGCGCCGGTGGGGCCGCCGGTGGCCGGGTTGATCGGGGGATAGAGGTTGGGGCTCGCGGAGATGTAGAGAAGGATGGGGACGAGGAGCAGCAGTGCGAGGCCGATGAGTTTGGCTGCGGCGGCTTTGCGCGAGGGCCGGGCAGTGCGTGCGAAGGCGTAGGCGAGGAGGACCCAGACGGCGAAGACGGCGAGGGGAAAGAGGATGCGGGAGTAGCCGGTCCAGTCGAGGAAGAGTTTGCCGCTGGTGTGGCCGGTGATCCAGGTGAGGACGCCGACGGCGAGTGCGGTGGACCAGATCCAGAGGATGGGGCGGACCCATTGGGCTGCGGGTTGGCGGTCGACGGCGTAGACCTTGAAGAGGAAGGCGAGGAGTGGGATGCTCGACCAGCCGTAGAGCTCCAGCTCCAGGTGAACGGTGATCCAGCGGCCGTAAGTGAAGGTGTCGAAGAGGCGGTTGGTGGCCGGGAAGAGCAGCATGACGGCGAGCAGGACGCCGATGGCGTTGGCGAAGGTGAGCCAGGCGAGCGAGTGCCAGGCGGTGATGGCGAAGATTTGCGGGGCGGTGGGGTGGCTTCCCGATGGGTCACAGGAAGACGAACTAGAGGGGTCCTTCGGCTCGCTGCGCTCGCTCAGGATGACGCGAGTTAGGGCGGGGCTGACTGTGGTCGGGCTAGACGGGCTGAGGCTCACGAATCCTCCCATCGTGCATCTCGACGAGGCGGTCGCAGCGAGCGGCGAGGGCACGATCGTGGGTCGCCATGACGAGGGTAACGCCTTCGGTCGTGGCAATGTCGAGGAGCAGTTGAAAGACGGTGGCGCTGGTGGCTTCGTCGAGGGAGCCGGTGGGCTCGTCGGCGAGCAGGATGCGGGGAGAGTTCATGAGGGCGCGGCAGAGGGCCGTGCGCTGGCGCTCGCCGCCAGAGAGCTTCTGGATGCGGTGGTGGAGGCGGTGGCTGAGGCCGGTGCGGTCGGTGAGGTGCTTGAGGCGGGCGAGCGCAGAGCTGCGGCTGAGGCCGGCTGCGACGGTGGGGATGAGGCAGTTTTCCTGGAGCGTGAGATCGGGGATGAGGTTGTGGATCTGGAAGACGAAGCCGATGTCGTAGCGCAGAAGATTCAGACGGCTGCGATGGCGATTAAGCTCGATGCTGTTGACGGCGACATGGCCGCGGTCGGGTTCGTCGAGGCCGCCGAGCAGATGCAGGAGCGTGCTCTTGCCGCAGCCGGAGGGGCCGCAGAGAGCAACAGTCTGACCTTCATGGGCTTCGAAGTCGACGCCCTTGAGGACGGTGATGGCGCCGTCGTCGTAGCTCTTCCAGACCTCGGCGGCGCGAAGGACGATGCGGGATTGCGCAGGGTTGAGGTTAGGAGGCTTCATTCGAAACGCAGCGCCTCCACCGCTCGGATGCGCATGGCGTACATTGCGGGATAGAGAGCGCCGGCGACTCCGGTGAGGAAGGCGAGCACGATGACGGTGAGGACGATGAGGGGCTGAATGGTGACGTCGACGTAGCCGTGGAGCGCTGGGATTAATTTGAGCACCCAGAGGAAAGCTGCGCCGAGAAGGAGGCCGGTGATGGCTCCGAAGACCGAGACGAGCGCGGACTCGCCGAAGATCATGGTGGCGATCTGGAGGTTGGAGAAGCCGTTGACGCGGAGGATGGCGATCTCGCGGATGC
>JAJXYW010000073.1 GCA_021780415.1 Acidobacteriota bacterium | reverse complement strand
TGTGTCGCTGCAGGGACACCGGCCTCGGGCACCGGCGACGGCCGTCGCGGCGGTTGTGGGATAGGTGGGGCGGGGACGGCGAGCTCCACGGAGACGCGATTGGCCGGCGTGACCGCCACCCCATCTCGTTGTCTCTACCGGCCACCGGCCACTGGCCACCGGCCACGTTTCTGGGGTCTCCCATGAGGTGGTGGGTGGAACGCGACGGGCGCCGGCTCGAGGTCACGGCGCGGCGCCTCGACGGGGCGTGGGAGGTCACGCTCGACGGCGCCGCGTTCCGCGTCGAGATGCTGCCGCTCCATCCCGGCGCCGACGCGCTGTTCTGCCCGGACGGGCGCGCCCTCGGCGTCGCCAGCCAGCGCCTTGGCCGCGACCACTACCGCGTCGCGGTGGCGCAGCGCCAGTTCGAGGTGCGCCTGCGCGACCCGCTCGACCGCGAGACGAACGGGGCGGCGGTCCACGCCGGGCCGCACGAGCTGCGCGCCCCGATCCCGGGCCGCGTCGTCAGCGTCGCGGTCGCCGCCGGCGACGAGGTCAAGGCGGGGCAGCCGCTCGTCATCCTCGAGGCGATGAAGATGGAGAACCAGATCTGCGCCGAAGGGCCGGGCAAGGTCGAGCGCATCCTGGTCACGCCGGGCGCCACCGTCGACGGCGGCCAGATCCTCGTCGTCGTCGCATAACGCGAGCGGGAGGGGGAGGAGCCACCTGTGGGTTACGTCGAAGAGAACCTCCTCCCCGGAGAGGCGGTCGTCTATAAAGCCGGGTTACACCCGATCCTCTTCCTCGCGCCCGCGCTCCTCGTCCTGCTCGGCGTGGTCTTGCTGCTCGAGCGGCTGCCGGCGTGGGCGGTCGTGATCATCGGCGCCTTCTTCGGCCTCGGCCGATGGATTCGCGTCGCCAGTTCGGAGTTCGCGGTCACCGACAAGCGGGTCGTCATCAAGGTCGGCTTCATTCGCTGCCACACGCTCGAGATGGTGCTCGGCAAGGTCGAGTCGGTCGGCGTCAGCCAGAGTGTCGCGGGCCGCATGCTCGGCTACGGCGACATCATCGTCACCGGGACCGGCGGCACCCGAGAGCTGTTTCGCGACATCACCGCGCCGCTTGAGTTCCGCCGCCAGGTCGAGGCCCGCATCGTGGGCTGAAGCCACGCCTGCTTTCTTGCCGGATCTCGACGCGGGTCCGACCGCACATGGCTCGAGCGGCGGCCCCCAGCCCTGCGACCGTCGCCAACTGCTTCCCGAGGTGATCCCTGGCGCTACACTACGGGTGGGTTCTCAACTGGGGGGCACCATGGATGGCAACGGATTGGAGTTGGGCGCTCGCGAAGTCGGTGACCATGTCCTGACAACGGCGACCGGTGACCGCTACTTCGCGTGCCGAATCGAACGGATACTCACGCTAGGGGTGCACACCCGGGAGGGCGACCGGTACGTTTCCGACTTCGAGCAACGTCACAAGGAATTCATCTTCTGCCTGGTTGGGACCGGAGAGGAGAAGTTCACCTACGACCTCCGCATCGTCTCACGCCCCAATCGTGAACTCATCTCCCGCGGCACGGTCGATATCACCCTTCTCTGCCGAGCGGTCAACTCGACCCTCGAAGATGCTGCCAGGCATGCGCTTGAGTTGAAACGTCTGGTTCAGGTCTACTTTGAGGAGTACGATGTCGCTCTCGTCGCGGCAAGTGACCTCGAGTCACTACTCTCGCCTTTTGATCCTCAATACATCACGGCCGTGTTTCGCCGCTGCGAGGTCCAAAGCCTCGGGGTGGCGCCGCTGAAGGCTCCCGAACAGGCGCTCAGGCTCGGTCCACTTCCCGGTATGGGCAAGCTCACTAGGTTGCAAGAGGAGAGTATCTTCAACATCGGTACGTTTCTGCCGCGATTTGCGTCTCTCAACGGTCTGTTCAAGTTGATGCAGCTGCAGAGGGATCCGGTCGCGGTATCGTTTCGCTTGCAGCCGACGCGTCTACACCTCGGCGAATATGCGTTCCTGGGCGAGCAGGAGATTACCTGCGAGACGATGCTGGATTCACGTACCGCTGGCACGGGAGCGGACAAAGCGGGTAGGCCCTCGCCGCTGGTGCTGGTTCAGCTGGTCAGGGGCCTCAAGTCACAGGCCAGGGCGCGCCTCGAAACCATGAGAGCCGGCGCAGCGCTGTTGTCCGTCGAGCTGGCTTCGCCGGTGCCGATCTCGCTGCCCCTGGTCCATATGGTTGGGCAATTGGTCAGCGGTCTTTCGGGCCGGGGCGACCGTCAATCTGAGGAACCGGAAGCCGCACGGAATGGTGGCGGGTACGACATTATGTCGTTTGTGCGCGACCGGGACATGGCCGCGGCGTTTTCATCGTTGAAGCTCCTACCGCCCGCACTCCCGTGGGCGCCGGCGACCGCGGAGAGACTGCCGTTCCTGTTCGATCCCGCAGAGGCCGCCGCGGCCTTCAGACTCCCACCGGCCTCGACCGACCCACCCAGCGGGATCAAGGTCCGCCATTACGCATATCGCGCGGCTCCGCCACAGCTCGAGGACTGTGGTTTGCCGGTTGCGGAGAACGTGATGTACGGGCAGGGCCGGATGGTTTTTCTCGCGGCAGAGGATCGCCTGCGGCACGTCTACATCGTCGGCCAGACGGGGACCGGGAAGACGACGATGTTGCGTTCGATGGTCATGGACGACATCCGCCAGGGGCGCGGGCTTTGCGTCATCGATCCACACGGCGATCTCTTCCGCAAGATCCTCGGCAAGATCCCGCGCGAGAGGTACGACGATGTGGTCGTCTTTGATCCCGCGGACGGGGCGTTTGCGACTGGCCTCAACCTGCTCGAAGCCAAGGATGACCTGCAGCGACACTTCGTCGTCCAGGAGATGCTTGGAATCATCAGGCGCTTGATCGAGGACGACTACGGAAGCGCCGGTGCGTCGATGGCAGGCCCGATCTTCTACCAACACGCGCGCATGAACTTGCTGCTTGTGATGTCCGACCCGGCCAACCCGGGAACGTTGCTCGACTTTTACAAGATCTTCGTCACGGAAAGGGCGGCAAAGTACTGGGAACGTTGGATGCCTCTGAAGATTCACGATCCCCAGCTGGAAGACTGGGTCCAAAACGTGTTGCCAAACACCGATTACTTGCGCTCGAGCGACGGCGTCAGCCTCGGCGGCTGGATCGCAAGCAAGTTCGACGAATTCGTCTTCGATCCGAAGCTGCGCAACATCTTCGGCCAGGCGCGATCGACGATCGACCTCCGCGGAATCATGGACCGGGGTAAGATCCTGTTGGTGAACCTGGCCAAGGGCGAGCTTTCCGAGTTCGCGGCGCGGTTCCTCGGCATGGTCTTGCTTGCGAAACTCCAGGGCGCGGCGATGGCCCGAGTTGACACAGCGTTTGAAGACCGAACACCGTTCTACGTCTACGTCGACGAGTTTCAGAACATCGCCACCGAGAGCTTCGTCTCGATGCTCTCCGAGGGGCGTAAGTTCGGGTTGGGGCTGACGCTGGCAAACCAGTTCGTCAGCCAGGTCAAGAACGAACGAGTTGTGCAGTCGATCTTCGGGAATGTTGGCACCCTGATCGCGTTCCGGCTTGGCCAGGCGGACGCGGAACTCGTCGAGAAGTACTTCAGCCCAGACTTCACCCGCGCGGACCTGACGCGGCTGCCGAACTGGCATTCGGCCATGACCATGCTCGTGCGTGGGCAAACGGTGCCGGCGTTCAGCGTCGAGACCACGCTCGGTGATCTCGAATCTGATCCCAACGTGGCGGCCGCCGTCAGGACCGCCTCGAGGTCCAAATACAGCCGGCCGCGACAGGACGTCGAAAGAGAGTTGGGGTACGCCCCGAAGGAGGCGGTGGCAGAAGGGAACAAGGATGCCTCGGCCAAGGATCATGGGGCTTCGGTGCAAGAGGGGCAACCGACCCAGGAACAGCATGCGACCCCAGTCTCAAACGTGCTCTGATTGGCAATGGATATGGGTGGAGAGGCTTGGGAAGAGTGCACCTTACTTGAGAACGGAGCGAAGGGTCCTGCAGGCGAGGCATGTGGGGAACCTGAGGCGAGCCGTCAATTTTGCAGGGGACAAGCGCTGCTGGAGCACGGTGTTGAAGAAGGACTAACCAGTTGGCAAGGATGATCCCTCCGTACCTCCCACCGACCTGCACGTCGGCCGGTGAGCGGAGCCTCTTTCAAAAGTTCGCGAGCGGCCCGGGAACAGAAGGATGGGTGGTTCTCCACGCCCTTGACGTGGCCCGGCACCCTTCTCAACTGGCTGGTGAAATTGACTTTGTGGTGATCGTGCCGGAGCAGGGGGTGCTGTGCCTCGAGGTCAAGGGCGGCCCCGTGAGCCGCCGGGATGGCCGGTGGATCTACGGTCACGGCGAGCAAACGACGATTTCCGCACAGGGACCATTCGCTCAGGCGGCAAGCGGTATGCACGCGATCCGCAAGCACCTCGCAAGGCGTGAACCCGCGCTCACCGGAATCCTCTTCTATTCGGCAGTATTCTTCCCCTCAATCGAATTCCGCGAGACGTCGATTGAGTGGCAACCATGGCAAATCGTGGACCGGTCCACGATGGCCCACGAATCCCTTTCGGAATGTTGTTTGCGCATCTTGCGCTGCGCCCACGATCACGTCCGCTCGACCGGTTCCGCCCGCTGGTACCACGGGGGAACGAGCCGCCCGAACGCCGTTCAGGTAGGTCGACTTGTCGAGGTTCTGCGCGACGACTTCGAGTTTGCGATCCCGCCACGAGCAGCCCTAGAGGACGCGGAGACCGCCATCCTGCGCTTCACCGAGGAACAGTACGGGGCGCTTGATATTCTGGAGGAGAACGCCAGGGTGGTCTTCAAGGGCCCAGCAGGCACGGGGAAGACTTTTTTGGCGCTGGAGGCTGCCCATCGCGCGGCGCTGGCAGGACGGCGCACCCTCCTCGCCTGCGAGAGCGCGCTCGGCGGCCAGTGGTTGGCGCGGGAAGCTCGTGCTCGCTCTTCCTCTCCAAGCGACCTAGTCTTCGCCGGGAGCATCAACAGTGTGTTCCGGCGGCTCGTCGCAGACATACCAAAATCCCCCGCCCGGGGCGAAGTCTCTGACGACGGCCTTCCTGCCCTGGTCGCCGAAGAAGCCCTCGAAGGCCACATTCCGACGCCAGCATTTGAGGCATTGGTGCTCGATGACGCTCAGGAACTCCTCACGGACGATCTTCTCGATGCGCTTGACCTCCTCCTTGTTGGCGGGCTCGCCGGCGGCCGCTGGGCGGTTTTCGGCGACTTCGAACCGGCTGGTGGTCCCTGGGTCCTAGTCCCATCTGACTCCCTTGAGCGCCTCCGTCGCCGCGCCCCGATTCATTTCACCTTCCCACTGAGGGTGAACTGCCGCGCCACCCCTCAACTCGCCCACGCAGTGGAGGCTGCCCGACCGGCCGGCCCGGGCTACACTCGCACCCTGCTCGAGGCGGGCGGACCTGAGCCGCAGATCCTGACCTTTCACGGCCACAAGGAACAGGAGCAGCTTCTCCGCGAGGTCCTGATCGATTTGCTTCGCGTGTACTCGCCGCGTGAGATCGTGGTGCTTTCGGCCAAGAGCGCCGAAGGGTCCTGTGCTCCGCTTGTAGCTCGAGAGAACCCCGATCTCCGGCTGCGATCCTTTGCTGAGGGTCCAGCCAAACCCGACGAGATCGGTTTCACCTCGATCCAAGAGTTCCGGGGGCTTGAGGCCCCGGCTGTTGTGCTCACCGATATCGACAACGGAAAGGATCCGCTGACCGAAAGGCTCCTCTACATCGGAGCCTCTCGCGCACGGCATCGGCTTATTATCTTGCGTTGGCACAACGATCACAAGGCGCAAACCGAGATTGGGCCGGAACCACTGGACCCGTAACTGGCAAGTGGGCCCTCAACAGGTGGGACCGCCTAAGAATGACTATTATGATACACTCTGTAACTGTTATGATACCACTTGACACCCACTACGGCGTGGCTCGGTCCCAGTGGTTGAAGGAATCAAGCGCATACTTGGCACAGCGGTTGCTAAAGGGTGAATCGATGGTCTATCTCGACGCCGCCGCGACGACCGAACTCCTGCCGGGAGCGCTGGACGCCATGCTGCCTTTTTTGGGCACCATGTTCGGCAACCCCTCGAGTCGTCACCCAGGGGGGGTGGAGGTAAGGGTGGCGGTTGAGCATGCGCGTTCCATCGTTGCCGGGTACCTATGGGCAAGGAGTGGCGAGATCGTTTTCACGGCGTCGGGCACAGAGTCGGTCAACCTCGCGTTCCAGTGCGCGCTCGCGCGGAATGACTTGCCTATCGTCGTTTCTGCCGCGGAGCATTCATGCGTGCTCGATGCGGCCGAGGCTTGGCGTGGGAGGGGTCGCCGAGTAGTCGCGCTACCAATCGGTGCATCGGGCTACCCAGAACCTGAGGCTTTGGAGCGGGTTCTCGCCAACCTAGGCCCCTCATTTGTCTCTCTGATCTGGGTCAACAACGAGACGGGTATCATCTCTCCGGTTGCCGATCTGACGCAGGTCTGCACGCAACATGGTGCGCTGCTTCATCTCGACGCTGTGCAGGCGGCCACTCATCTTGCCGTGGACGTCGGGCACGTGGACTGTCACTTCCTCAGCTTCTCAGCCCATAAGTTTCATGGACCGAAAGGCTGTGGCATCCTCTTTCTGCGCTCATCTGCGCCTCGTTCCGCCCAGATCCCCGGACATCAGGAAGCGGGTCTCCGTGGCGGCACCGAGAACGTCCCAGCCATCGTCGGCACCGGGGAAGCTCTGGCAGCCCAGTCGTCCATGGCGGACCAACTTGACCGGTGCGCCAATTTGCGAGACGCCTTCGAGCACGGGGTTTTGAAGGCCATCCCGGGTGCCGCCGTAAACGGGGCGGCGGGACCCCGCACCGCCACCATATCAAACATTCACTTTCCCGGATGCGACGCAGCGGAAATGGTCGCCGCGCTGGGTCGGTGCGGTGTCTGGGCATCAGCGGGAGCGGCCTGCTCGAACGGCGGCAGTCCCTCCCATGTGCTGTTGGCGATGGGTCTTGGCCCACGAGTGGCCAATGAGTCTGTCCGATTCAGCTTTAGCCCGCGAACTAGCATCGATGACATGAACGAGGTCGTCACCGCAGTCGCCCGTGCTCAATCAATGGTGTCACTCCTTGGGAGGTTTGCGTGAATGCTTCAGGCTCAAGTCTAGGGGTCACAACGCTGGACGCGGTAGCCATCGCGGGTTACTTCGCGTTGCTGGCCGTGTTCGGGTTTCTGACGAGGCGCAACCGGACGTTCAGGGAATTTGCCGTGGGCCGCCATTCGGTCCCGGCGCTGATGATCTTTGCCAGCCTGGCGGCCACGATCGTCGGACCTGGGTTCTCTGTCGGGTTCACCGCGAAGGGCTATTCGACCGGCTTTCTCTTCTACTTCCTCTGTCTTTCATACGCGTTTCAGACGGTCATGGTTGGCCTATTTGTTGCCCCCCGATTGACGAGGTTTCGCGACTGTCACACGCTCGGCGACGTCATGCGGAAGACGTATGGGCCACTGTCGCAGTTCCTCACCGGGCTTTTCTCTGTTGGCCTTCTTATCGGCTTTACTGCAATCATGGGCAAGATCGGTGGCTCGATGCTGGCAGCAATTACGGGGTGGCCGATCTTGTTGTGTTACGTTGCCGTCACAGGTAGCACGGCCCTCTTGACCTTCACGGGCGGTCTTCGGGCGACGATCGCCACGGAGGCCGTGCAATTCACTCTTTTCAGTCTCATCGTCCCCGCCATGGTCTTGACGGCGGTCTTCAAGAGCCCCATCCCACTCACCCAACAGGCAGCCAAAGCGACCGAATTGACCAGCGCCGGATTCCATTCGATGTCGGGGCTGGCCTTGTTCGGGGTAGCTCTCTCGTTCCTCCTTGGCGAGGTCCTGCTCCCTCCCTATGCCAACCGTGCCCTTGCGGCAAAGTCGGGCTCCGCATCAACGTCTGGCTTCGTCATGGCCGGTATCTACACGGTAATCTGGCTCGGCATCGTTGCCGTTATTGGCGTCCTAGCGCACGCGTTCCTGCCGGCGGCAACCAAACCAGACGAGGTGTTCATTTCCATGGGGAAGGTGCTTCTGCCCGCCGGATTGTACGGCACGTTACTCGCGGCCGTGATCGCCATTGTGATGTCCAGCCAAGAGTCTGTCCTCAACTCAAGCGCCGTTGCGTTCGTCCGCGACATCGTTTCAGTCATCAAAGTGCCGTCTGAGAGAGACGCACTGATTCTTGCGAAGATTTCTACGCTTTTCTTTGCGGGATTGGCGATCTACGCTGCCCAATTTGCGCCCTCCATTATCGATGGGCTATTGATCCTCTATTCCATTTGGGCACCCACGATTCTCCTTCCGCTCTTTGCGGCGATTTTCGGTTGGCGGGGCACGCCGGCGGCTGGCGCGCTTTCGATGCTCTTTGGCGGATTGGCTTCCGGCATCTGGCAGGCAATTCTCAAAGCTCCATTTGGCGTGCCTGCAATCTTGGTCGGTATGGTCGCCGCCGCCATCGGCTATCTCGTTGGCCGACTTTTCGGACGGCCAACGAACCGTCGGGTCTCGGAGGTGCGGTTATGACCTACGTCGCAGCTCTCATATTCCCGGTACTGGCGATCGTCGCGGCGTGCGCCGTTGCTTTGGCACTGGTTCGTTTCGTTGCCCTTATCCGGCGGGAGTTCCGAGATTCGGCAGGCTCATGATCGAGGCGCGACACTTTCCACGGAACGTTAACGACCTAAAGGCGGTCATCAAAGACGCGACTGTGGGCGCTACGAGGATTGTGGCCCAGGCGGGCCACTTCCTTTTGTACTACGACTCGGTCGAGGACCAGGTCCTCCCCTGCATTTCGAGCGAGCTGACCAGCCCCCGCCACGAGTTGCTTCGACGAGAGGTCGGGGAGTTTCCGCATCTGTCCTGGCGCACGGCCCTCGAAGTCCTAGGCGGGCTCCCCGCGTCCGAGAAGGCCGTGATGGTGGTCGTCAATGATTGGCAGTACCTGCCTGAGGGGGTCGATCGAAACCGCTTTTACGGCCGGTATCGCCGGCTGCCCGAGCAGTACCAAGACACTTTAATTGCCCAAAGCGGCGGTCTTGCTCATTTGCCATCGCCTCCGACGTTTGCCACGTACCCATTCTTCGGTGAGAAACTGCTTCGAAACCGGTACCACAGAGAAGTCAAGAGGCTCATGCGGAGCGGTGCGCTGCCCGCCGATGCGACGATCGAGTCCGGGGAAGATGTCACTGTCTGCAGCCTTCCAGACGTGCTTGGCCGTCGACTCGAGATCTATTGTTCAAGTACGACGGGGGACTGTGCTGCCGAAGTCTCTATGATGATTCGGGAGGCCCGTGATCTTTCGGGGTGCGATACGTTCATTGACTTCTATCCGATCGTCTGCAAGCACTTCGTTGAGCGCGGCACCGAGCTTGCCGACAGACTCTTCGGCACCGGCGTCGAAACGGTACTGAACATCGGCCTGCAGGCACGAGGGGTTCAGAGCGAGGCGGACATGTTGGTCGGCGCCGAGGTCTGCGTCCATAGGTTCTCTGGTGGCGAGCACACCAATGGCTAAGAAGGTCCAATCTGGAAAGGTTAGGAATGGTTTGCCTAAGTCAATGTCATACGGTGCGTTTCGGCAGTCTGAGCGCTTTTCGGACCTGTTTGAAAACTTTGACGACAGGCAGCGCCAAGCCGCAAACATGTTCACGGACGAAGTCTTTCGTTGGTGTGACGGTCGGGGGGAGTTTCCGGCTGTCGAATATATCGTGGATCTAGGCTGTGGTGACGGTAGCCTGATGGCGTACATCACGGATCAATGGAAGAAGAAACAACATCGACCGCCCAACCTCCAGGGAATCTACGGCTTCGACACATGCCGTGAGATGGTCGCCTTGGCGAAAAGGACCAATGCCTATAACGCGGTTACTCACCTCAGGTGGGATTGTTCCCGTTGCGTTGGGCATCCGCAGCCCGAGTGTTCAAAATGCATTGATGAGCTGGCAGGGAACCTGAACAAGGCTAACGTGGACCTAACGAAGACTGCCTTGTGCTGCCTTGGACACACCTGGTTTCACCTCCATGATGGGGCGGTCCGGGTGTTGCTAGAGAGGCTCCGCCCCGTTCTCGTGGTTATTGATATCTACGAGACCTGGGACCAGACGATCGAGGATCTCGAGGCGGCAAGCGGCCACTATTACAACCCCAACCTCTCGCGGACTGGGGCGTCGAGGGATTGTTGTGATGAGGACATTCGGCTGGCTAAGGGTACATTGTACTGCCTCCGAACACGCCGCGGCGTGGACCGAGGGGCGTCTTCCGTCGAGCGCGGGATCTGGAACCTCTCCGGCAGCGACTGGCTCTTTTCGACCCGACAGTACTTCCGGAAGTCGGGACTTCCGGAGCGGTTGCTGACACGTTCAATTAAGAGCAGCAACTCGGCAGAAGATGCGAAGGCGACGTTGGACGGGTGGAAGACGGTGGGTCTCTCCGGTAGCTTTGAGTACTTGACACTGCGTGAATTCCGCCACACGAGTGGCTGGGGGCCGATGCGCACGTTCGTACTGCTTAGCCGTGACCCGATCGCTGCCAAGCTGAACCACTACGTCGTCGCTGCTGTTGGCCGGCTTGTGGACAGGATGTTCGTGGGCGAATCTAATCGGAGCGAGCGGGCCGAATTCGGTGCGGACGATGAAAGCAGCAACGGCCTCAGCCTATTGATGGAACTCTTTCCGCATCGAGAGGTAGCACTGTTTGGGCCGTTTGACAGAAACCGAACATACGCGCGGTTCAGATGCATTGACCCCCGAGTACCGACGAAACGCCGGAGCGCACTCAACGAGATGTGCAATGATATTGACTTCGTGCTGGAGGTTCCCAACCGCTGGCAGAGGCGTTTGCCGTCGGCGTTCGGTTTGTATCAAACGGTCCTTGCCCCAGTGAGCAGCCCGGTCGGGCTCTTGCTAAGCGACGTGTTCGATCATGAATTGTCTGAGGCAGACTCCGCATTCCTTTCGATCGAGCGAGAGATCCTAGGCATGCCGAAGGAGATGGCTAAGTCAAATCGGCCCGTGTTTCTGATTGTTCCCTTCTACTTCGGCACATTCCCGCTCTTTGCACTGGTGCTTGAGCAGCCCGAGGGTATGCCAACGCATTTGACATCGACGCAGGTCTATTACGCCCTCGCCCAGAACCTTGACCGCCAGCTGCATATTGCTCTGGGCGATAGGGACCTGGCGCGGCTCGTGCTCCGGCCGCTTGTCGAGAGTTGCTTTCACGACGAGACGGCGTCCGTGGAGTGTCTTGAGGCGTTGAGGGAAGCAATCGGGGTTGGGAAGGAGCGCGGCCAGGGTTGGGTTCTTGAGGAGCGCCCGTGGAAGTCCTGGATTCACGCCCTGCCAGGTCGAGAGCTGAGGAGCCTGGTTGGTGCCGCAACGCGCTTCAACAACTCTCTGGCTTCCTCACTTGAGGAGGAGCTTGCTCGGGTGCAGACGGATATGATCAACAGGCTTGCTCTCACGCTTGCCAAGGTCAAGTTCTTCGAGGACGCTACAGGCGCTGAGGCCCACTCGAAGTTCATTCCCAAGGTCCATGGCGAGCGTATATGGGCTCTCGCGGGAGAACTTGAGCTTGAGCTGAACAAGCTCGACCGCAGGGCCTACAGGGAGAGCTTTGTGGCTGACCAGCGAGAGGCTCTGAGGGCGGCGGGCACGTCGGTGGGAGAGGACGAGTTTCGGTGGCTCGACTTTCTGGTGATGGGGCTCCGAGCGTTGCGGCCCGATTTGGCGAGCGATGAGGCTACCGGTGCTGAAGAGTGCAACGGATGGTTCACGGCCCTAAAGGCGGTGTTCTGTCGGCGAGACGCCAACAAAAGCGATGGCTTCCGTTTCTCAATGCTGAGGTGCGCCGTCCTCTTTTCTGTTGCTTTGAGGGCTTCACGCTGGAGGTTTGTGGCTCCAAAGCAAGTACTCAAGTGGAAACAGTGGGAGGAGAATGCGAAAGGGTGTGACCACGCACTTCATACGCGGCTAATTCCTGACGAGCCGACTGGGCAAGTAACTGCGCTGTTGAGTTCGTGGGGGCACCTTTGCGAGGTGACGGGCGTCAAGAGGTCCAACTTCAGGCTAGTGCTTAGCCCCGAGTTCCCGAACGATCGGGGGGCGGTTGAGTTGGCACTCACGTGCGATTTTGCAACGGCTATCGGCTCACGGGGCAACACCACGGATCGTGTTAAGGAGCACATTCGGGCTTTGCGGGCGGCAATCGACGTTGGGTGCGTGCCCGACCTTGCTAGGAGGATTCAGCTTTCTCTCAAGCTTGAATGCGGGCCGACTGCCTCACCGGTCTTATCAGGGAAGATCTTATGACCCTTCATGTTCTCGACCTAACTGGACGCCGCTCGGTCCTTCTGAGGTGCTCGCCGGACGCCATCTTGGAGTGGCACGGCGCTTCGAAGCTTGGTGATGGCGATGTGGTCCTGGCTCATTGGACAAACTTATGCGCGGGCTGCGGTAACGAAAATGTCCGCAGGATGTTGAACGAATATGTGCAGACACACTTTGGTAAGGAGACGGTCACGCCTGGTGAGGTTTGTAAGGGCGTAGAGGCGAACCTACGATTGCGGTCGGAATTGGCTCGCATGGCCTCAGAAGAGAAGAGGGTCACCCTCGTTATCTACAGTGGTGGGGCGAACGCGATAGATAAGAAATCTGCGGAAGCCTTCCTCCAGAGTATCGGCGTGGTCCAGAAGAGGGGAGTTTCAGTGACGTGTGTTTCTCTTAGTCGTGAGGTTAACGAGGACGGAGCCAGAAAGTGGCTTTTGGAGCTGGGGCTGCTCCAGCCCGGACCTGGACCGACGCCCGAGGACGTGGGGCAACTTGTCGCCGCGACGCGGCTGCTGCTGGATGCGGTGTGTTGGTTCTTAGGTGAGGACGGCAAACCGGGGAACACGCAACAGTCCGAAGAGGAACTCGTGCGGCGGGCGAGCCTCGTGAGGTGTTTGGCGTGGATGTCGCAGCACGAATGGCGACAAGGGCTTGGGGACGAGAGCCATGACGGGGCTCTATTGGTCCGGGTACTGGATCTTGCCGTGAAGCACGGGGTATCAGCACGGACAGGTGCTGGCAGGACGTGGAAGGATTTCTCAGAGGGCGTGGTGAAGCTGCCTGGGTTTGACGCATGGAAAGAGGGGCGCAGTGGCGCCTGGTCAAGGGCTGGCAGCAGATGAATGCTGGTGTCGACGCGAGCTGGCATGCTGCGGGGCGGGCGTGGCAGGAGAAGCGCGCGTATCTCAACCATGACGTGCTGCAAAATAGAGTGCTGAGTTCGGTGCGGGCTGGCCTGGCGAGCAAAGGCCGGGTTGATGCAAACGTTGGCATGGTTTTGAGAGGGTTCATTGAGCGCCGGGCTGCGTTCATGGAACTCGCAGCGGAGGCCCCAGCCGCGCTGAGTCCCTCAGCCTGGTTCGGTGATTTCGCTCATACAGGCATGACGTCCGGATTGAGCGGCTGGCTTCTGCCGTTCATCGAGTTCGATTTCCGGGCGACGAGCTGGGTGCCGGAAGCGGTCGCGGACGTCGATCGAAAGCTGACTGCTGCGGTCAAGGTGGTCAAGGCGTGTCTTAAGGAAGGAGACTCCGACCTCCCTCGTAAGCTCGCCCGAGCCGAGGCCGCACTTTCGGCTCTGAGTAGAGTCGTCTCGGCGCTTCCTCGGTCCCCCGTCGAGAGCGTCGCGTCGATGTTCGAGGTGCGACCTTGAGGGTTTCAGAGGATCTCCCAAAGGTCTTGATCATCGACGATCAGTTCGGGCGGTGGACGCTTGGCCCCCGGTTTCGCGCCGCGGTCGGGGCCGACGTCTTCGCGATGTTCGAGGCGGACCGTGACAATCTTTGCCGGAACTTCGGTCTAGTCTTTGAGGGTGCGCTGGAGCGGATCGCACAACCCGTCGCCGTCGCCAGTTTCTGTCCCGCCCAGGTATGGAACGACGATACGCAGGTGATCGAAAACGCTCCCGGCACGGTGTTCGCAGCAGTCTCGTCGGGCTGGCCTTTCGCCGACGGGACGCGGTGGTCTCTCGTTCTCCTGGATCTTCGTTTCACGTTCGGCCGTCTCAACGTCTTCGGCGACCCGGAGGAGGGCACGCAGTTGGGCTCCGATGTCCTGCTGCCGAGGCTGCGGGCGCAATTTGGCCATGACCTGCCGATCGTGGTGCTGTCGAGCCTCGAGCGGCAGACGGTCAACACGCAGGTCAGGCAGCTTGGAGCGCTCGACTTCATCCAGCGGGTCCCTGGAGCGGGCGCGCCGCCGGAGGAGTCGCGGAGGGCGCTGCGGGAAGCGCTGAATGTCCACGGGCTGCTTCCGGACCCGTCCGGCTCGATCGTCGGCACCAGCTTGCCGATCCTCACCATGCTGCGGGCGGCCCGGCGGGCGGCCCGGTCGGCGCGGACGATCCTCCTGGAAGGCGAGACGGGTGTGGGAAAGGGACTCCTCGCCCGCTACATTCATACTATTTCGGACCGCAACAGAGCCCCGTTCGAGGTGTTCAGCGCGGCGCAGACGACGCCGGAACTGCAGGCCGACCACCTCTTCGGCCACTGGCGAGGCGCCTTCACGGGGGCGAGCAGCGATTCGCCGGGCCTATGGGAGCGCGCCGCCGGCGGTACGCTCTTCATCGACGAGGTTGCAGACTTGGACGAGAGCGTGCAGGCGCGCCTGATGCGCCCGATCGAGGAACGCAGAGTGCGGCGATTGGGCCATGCCCCCACCGGACAGCCGGCCGAGGTTGAGGTTGACGTGGTGGTGATCCTTGCGACCAACCGAAAGCTCGAGGAGGGTGCTGGTTTCAAGAAGGACTTCCGCAACCGGGTCGATGCGTTCGTGATCGAGGTGCCCCCCCTGCGCGAGCGACGCGGCGACATCCCACTGCTTGCGGACCGGCTGGCCAGGACCATTCGGCCAGAGTGGAACGGCCGAATCCTTCCTGATGCGATGGCGACCTTACAGGACCGGGACTGGTCCGGCGGCAACGTTCGGGAGTTGCGCAACGTCCTGGAGAGGGCGCTGACCAACAATCCTACCCAGGACATCGCCGCCCCGGATCTTGCCCAACCGGAACCGATACCGGTGCCGGTCGCCGGACCCGGTCGCCCAGGGTGGACAACTCCGGTCGCTGCATTTGTGCAGCATCGCCTGACCTCACCCCGCGCGTTCCGGGTCGGTGAACTGCAAGAACTCCGCGGGGAGGTTGCAGGCTTTTTCGCCGACCTGATTGCCGAGTCCATTGCATGGGCCTTGGCAATCACGGCGACAGAGGGACGGGTCAACCACACCGCTGCCGTGCGTCTCCTGCTTGGGCGGCACGACATCGGCGCGATGGAGGCCAAGAGGTTCCTGAAGAAGGCCCTCGCGCTCGATGCCCACGGCGGATCGGTCTGGAAGCGGTTTGCTCGCTTCCCTGGGCGGCCGACGAGCGACCTGCTGGAAGACATCCTGGGTGCACTCGCCAATCGAGCCGGGAGGCTCAAGCATGGAGGGGACGATCTCAGCTAAACGGCGCAACACGCGAAAGCAGCTCAAAGGTATGACGGTCCTGCAGATCGAGCGCCTGGGCGCCGCAGTCGATGTGTACGTGCCGGACGTCGAGGACGGTAGCGATCTGCGCGCGGTTGCAGCGAGGGGCGTCCTGAAAGCGACCCTGCGGGAGTCTAAGAATGCGGACCGGTCGCGGCCGTCAGTGTTGATCTGCTTCGATCGGGGCCACGGCGACACAGCCGCCGACCGGGTGTTGGGCTGTCTTCGAGGCTACTCTCAATGGGTCGCTTGCTTCGCTGACGGCCCGGTCGTCTACCTCCCTCCGCCACTCATCCTTACGCTCACGACGCACCTGGGCTATTTCAAGACCAACGGCTTTGCCTTTCCGGACGAATTTCTTCTCGACCTTTCAACTGCAAACACGGCAACGCTGCTGGAGCGGATCCACGCGCTCGGTTGGCTGTGGGCCGGTCCAGTAGAAGAAGGAGGCCACGGAAAGCCTTGGGCGGTGCGCCACGTGAACAGGTTTCATGCCGACCTCCTGCGCGATCTTGTCGTTGGCCACCTTCGGCGCCGCCTTGGCCTTGACGAGAGGCACCATGACGCGAGTTCACCGCTGATTGCCACGCTCCGAGTGCTGCGGCAGCCGACCGCTACATCAAAGGATCTCAACCGAGCCGCGGGTGCCTTTCGAAGTTGGGCGGGAATGCCCCCTAAGTCCACTGCAGGGGTCGCAAGCAAGAGTTCGAAAGGCTGCCCATTGGATGTAGCCCACCTCCTTTTTGGAAACACGCTTGACGAGGTGACGCGTCACGCGAAGCTCGTTCAAAAGTGCTTGCCGAAGAAGGCTCCAAACAAGGTGAATCGGAGCCAACTTGTCGCGGCGTGCCTGGCGTTCGAGGGTGCCCTGCCGCGCGTCGGCGGGGCGTGGGGAAGCAGCATGCCCGCCCTTCGTCCCCGGGTCTTGCTTGTCGATGACCAGGCCGAACAGTTAAGCGCGGACCTCAAGAAATACCCGCTCTATAGCTTAGAGCTTTCAGGAACGCAACGCCTCGGGGACCTGCTGAGCATCCATCCACATCAAGTGCAGGACCCGTCGGACGCTCAGAAGAAGCTGAAGGAAGCTTTACAGACGTGTGAGAGCCCCGTCGGCCAACTGAGCTCGAAGGACCGAGTCGACCTGGTTCTCTTGGACCTCTCCCTGAACGAGAGCGAGGGCGAGGAGCCTGGTGGGTTACAACTCATCGAGCTGTTCAGAGATCATCTGCCGGCAGTGCCGGTCATGGTCTTCTCGTCGTTTGACAACGTGCGCCACGTCATCCAGGCCGTGCGCAGGGGCGCGAGCTGGTACTGTCACAAAGCGGACCCGGGGACCGTGCTCCGCAGCCTCGTCGAGGCAAGAAGCAGTGTCGAGTGGGAGCGGGAGTGGAAGCTCTATACTGCATCGGAGGAGCCTAGAATCGACTGGACTGAAGGCTGCCGGCAGGTCCAGAATCCCATACTGGAACTCGAGGAGAAGTATCTACTCGCAAAGCTGTGCGGCCGTGAGCTGGTGGCAAGGCGCCTCGGAGGCGGCATCGGGGGCGCAAAGACGCTCCGTATTGGGTTTGGCAATTCCCGCTCTCCGGTTGTCGTGAAACTCGATCAACCGTTCCGGATGTTGTCCGAACGAGAGCGCTACCGGCGGTTTGTTCACCCCTACATCGCAAACCGAGTGGGCCGTATCGACACCCCCTTTGTCCAAGCTGGCCGCAAGTTCGGCGGCATCACGTACAGCCACTCAGGCCTTGCCCAGGGCCGCTCACCAGGGAGGTCCGAGATCACGTCGTTGAGCCTCAAGGACGTTCTCAAAGAGATCCTAAGCGGTGACGCCGGCCACCGGGCGCACGTACAATCGTTTTCCAAGCTACTCCCTGTGTTAGAGGAGCTGTTCGACGGTAGCCTGGCGACGCTTCACGCGGTGCAACCGCCCGGCGACCGACGCCGTTGGCGGGAGCGGTTCTTCGGCGAGGCCTCAAGTCTGCGCGAGAGCGCCGAGCTCCGCGTTCCAGCAACAGCCACCCTCGAGTTGATGGAGATCGGTTGCCCGTTGTCCGACGCCACTGAACCGCAGGTTGACAATTTGGTGTATACAATTCCGGTATGTTACGTCGAGGAGGTTGAGGACGATGCCATCACCGTCGTCTCTGAACAGGTGGATGTGGATGGCAGGCGACGGAGCGATAGGTTCAAGCTGGTCGGACCGCTTGCCAGGCACCTGGCCAAGTTCCGTGTCCTCCGGCCACTCCAGCATATGCGGATCGTCGGCACGATCCAGACAACCAGGTCAGCCACATTAGAGAGCTTCTTCAAGCGCATTCGGGCCTCCACGGCTTTCCGCCAGCCCGAGGCGCCCGCTGTCGGTGGCCGAGAGGAGTGGGCGAACATCTTTCGCGTGGATGGCCAACCTGTTGGAGGGATGGTTGGGGAGGAGGGGCTATTCCCTTTTAGCAATAGCAATCTGGACGCGGTCTTGGCCCTGCTCGAGGTGGCCCAGGACCGTGTTGGCATCGTGCATGGGGACCTCAACGTGGGTAACGTGATGTTGGAACAGGACAGGGATGGCGGGCTCTCGCCCCACCCCTGGCTGATCGACTTTGCGCGTACGCGACGCGATGCGATCGCCCATGATTTCGTCGAGCTTGAGGTTGATCTAGTCTCGACGTTTCTGCGTCCCGAGGACTTTGGGGCCGCCGGAACCGTGCCTCAGGTGGCTCGCGCTCGTAATTTTCTCGCTACCTTCGACCGGCCCGCCCTGGAACTGCCACTGGCGGTGCGTCGCAGCGGCCGGCTCGAGTTTCTCTTCGAGGCGGTGTCATACCTCCGGCGAAAGGCGGCTGAGGCTGGTGTGCTGAGCCTGGACTATCAGAGTCTCTTATACATCTACTACTTGATCGTTTTCAAACTGAAGGTGGGGAAGGCAAACGTAGGTCCAGACAGCGACTGGCCTTTGATTGTCTGCGCCCTGGGCGGAAACGCGGCGCTTTCGTACCTCAAACAAGCCAGAGTTCGGGTATCCGTCAACTCGGTCGCGAGAGTCGGCCAACAGGCCGGCCAAGCCACTGATACCAAATTCCTCCTTCGCCTCAGCTCGGCGCGCCGCGATCTAGGTGTTGAAGTCCTGACCCCCTTCGCCCGTACACTTCGCGCGGTTGACTCGGCCGTTGTCGAGAAGCTGAAGAAACTTGGCTCGGAACCGGAGCGCCCCGCCGAACCGAATCGGTTGTGCTACAGCATTGGGGCATTCAAGCTTCCGGAGTTCGAGTTCTGGTACCGGGCGCGAATGAGCGATGAAGCGAGAACAGCCATTGTCTGTGATGTGAAGGGAGTGGTTGGTCAGAGTATTGGAGTAGTCTGGCCAGGGTCAGCAAGAGCGAGATTTGAGTACCGTGGGATAGTGGCGGATTTCGACCTGACGGACCGAATCGGCGTCGAGGGCACGCTCACTCGACGGTTGACCCACGTCGTCGATGCAAAGATTCACCCCAGCGCGGAGGCTCAGCTGAAGGCCTCAAACCAGCGTGGCCTCGCCCTGGCATCAGCGGACGACATCGAGCGGGGCTTTATGAACACACCCGACGGGAAAGTAGTTCGTGTCGGTGCCATCAGCAAGGCCGTGCTTCGCGCGGGCGAGGTGGGCTTGTGAGCGGTCTTCTCCGGGTCTCCGTCGGTGCTCTCTGTCGGATCGAGGCAAACAACCTGTTGCTGCTTGGTGTGAACAAGAACCGTATTCGCGCCGGGCGGGAGGTGCTGACCCCTCTCGGGGGCGCGATGGAGATCACGACAGGCGCGGCACGTGACGCGCTCGCTGCTCTTGGTGTGATCTGGGAGACGCCTGGGAGCTGGACGTCCGCCGGGCATCTCGACCTGCGACTTGTCCTCCCTGAGGACCGCCTGCCTCAATTTGAGACATGGCTCGATCGGTTCGACGAGGGAGAGTTGAACGCCTTGCGAGAACTCCGGGAGGAGCTCGTCAACGAGTATCGGGCGCTGGGCGGAGAGACGTTCGATCGACTCATTGGGCGGGAATCGGTTCGCTGGCGCAGGCGCGCCATATCGACCGAGGTGACAGGGCGCACTGGTGTGGGGCCCGTCCCGACGCGGCGGTACGGGTTGGTGTACGACATCCAGTGTCCGGCGGAACTCGAGCTTGGCTTGAGTCTGGTTTGCGGTTTCCCGGGACTCCTCGAATGGGTTACGCAGGATGAAATTTCCGCCGGGCGTAGCGCTTCGGGTCGTGAGATCGGCGTTAATGCCCGCGACGTCCTTGCATGAGTTGTTCGCCGATCCGGAGCGTTCGGCCCGAGGAGTCTTGGCCGATCTGAGGTGGGGGTCGCATTGGACAATTTTCGTGTCCTCGCGTCTGACATCGACGGAACATTGATTCACCGGTCCGGCGGTGATGACGACGAGTCGCGTGGCCTAAGGCTGGCTGACCGAGATAGCCTCATCCACCCGGACACTGTGGCGATGCTGAAATCCTTGTGCTCCCATGGCGTGAAAGTCGGTGTGGCAACGAGTCGCCGTCTCGCGTCGTATCGGCGGTTCGAGACGTTTTTCTGGCCAGATTTTGCAGTTATCGAGGATGGGGCGGTCCTGCTGGACGGCGATGGCCAACCCGAGCCCGCGTGGGAAGAGTTCTGCGTGGAGCGTTCAAGGCCTGGTGGCGGGGCGACCAGAAACGGTTTGCGCGACCTACTTGGCGAAACTGCCAACAGTCTGGCGGACCAGGGATGGAAGAACGGGCTCTGGCAGGTTGAAACGGATGGTTTTCTGGCTTCGTTCAAGGTGACCTTGCTTCCCGAGTTATGTCCCGACTCGGCCAGAAATTCTGCGCAACAGGCCGGAACAATTCAATCGCAGGTGCCGGACGGATTACGTGCAAGCTACAACTCCAAACTTGGCTCCTTTGTCGTCACCCGCGCCGCTGCGAGTAAGCTTTCCGCGCTTCAGTTCTGGCTAGATCGGGTCGGGTTGAGCTGCCGTGACGTCGCCGCCATGGGCGATGATCTCAACGACCGTGAATTGCTGGACGCGGTAGGGCATCCGATGACCCTCGAGTCTGCACTGCCAGGGATTAGGGATCTCGTTAGGCGGCGGGCCGGATTTGTCGCTTTGGGGTGCGGTCACGAGGGAACCCTCGAGATGTTGCGGCATGCGCTTGCGCTCCTGGGGTGATTATGGGGGCGGCTCAACGGCGCAGGATGACAAGCCTATACCGCGCGGGCCTCCCGATGAAGAAAATCAACAATCTATCCCGGCTTCATCCTTCGTTGGTCTGAACCCTCCCGGTGGAAAGCCTCATTGCGTTGTCCCCGGGGGACCTGCCCATGAGCGCCGGTTCGATGTCCACCTGGGTCTCGAAGTCACGTTCGTTGACGCCCGGGGGCATCTCGCCGACGGTAAAGCCGAATCCTCCATCGGTCGTCTCGCAGAAATAGTACTTGCTACCGGCGTGAGCGAGATACCTGTTGCCGGGGAAATCCGGCGCGCCCTCGACGGCAACAGCGGCGTGCTGCTCGGCGCCGGAGAGGAGGACGACTGATCGCAGTCCCATCAGCCGAAAGACGGCCGACGCGAGGATCGCCTTGCAGTCGCAATCGCCGCCGTTGTCGGCCAGCGTTTCGATCGGGTAGCGGAAGTACTCCATGCCTTTGGTGGCGACATCGTCGGTGTAGGGGATGACCTGGGCGAACTGCAGCGTGTTCTGGGCCTCCTCGAAATAGTTGAACCGCTGGTCCCTTGCAAAGGCGAGGAGCTGGCGCGCGGCTTCGGTGACCTCGAAGTCTTTCGACCCCTCCTCCACGAGCCGACGGACGATGGTCTCGGCCTGGTCGACCGGCAGGCCTTGCGGGGACGGATTCTCGCTGCGTCTCTTCTGCACCACGGCTGGTCGGAGCCGGAGGCGGACCGACCCGCGCAGGTCGGGGCGGAAGCGGCAGTCCCACTCCCACGAGCGGACGTCGCTGGCCTCGGCGGGATCGAAGGCCGGGCCGGGACCGACATCGGGAATGTCGCGGGTGCTATGGAGCGGCCAGGGCTCGGGTCTCACGAGCAGGACGGTCAGAAGCAGCAAGCCAGTGACGAGGGCCAGCCACGGGAAGCAGAACGGGGAATGGCGACACCAAACCGCGAGCCCGAAAAACATGAGCAGGAGGAAACGGTCGGTCCCAGCGACACCGGTGCGGCGGACCCATCGGGACGGCAGGAACGATCCTAGCGCCGTTTCGGCGCCCGTGGCCGTGACGGCGGAGCGGGCCCAGATGAGAACGAGCAGTGCCGCAAGCAGGAGCCCGTAGACGAGCCAAGCGGTGAGCACCCACGAGCGGCGGGCACCAAGAAACGGGAACAACGGGTGCATCGCGAACGCGGCGTACGCGGGGGCATAGAGAATTGAGTCAACGATCAAGGCGACCCACGCGACGCCGATGGTCCGCGTCCGACCGGCGGGCGAAGTCATAGAACCTCCCCCTCATCGGCCGAGCCCTGCCCTGTGGACTCCGGCCCTGGTAGGCCGGCGGGACTGGCGACGCACGGCTCGCCGGTGACTGGATCGAGCCACCCGGCAGGGTCACCCCAGATCTCGAGCCATTGTTTCCTCTCGTCCGTGGCGAGCGAGGACCACGGTTCGCGCAGCGTTTGCCACTCCCGGGTCGCAAAGATCGGCACACGGAAGAGCCAGGCGAGATGCGCCTCATGGTCCTCGACTGTCGGCTCCACAGCGGCGCTGACTCCCTCCTCGGCTGACTTGTGCAGCGACCCGGCCGCGGCTTTGTCGGCAACCCAGTGCAACGTGTGGGCCGTCAACGAGGCCCCATCAGCCAGCATGATGCTTGGGAACGCCGTGGCATGGAGGTCGGCCGAGAGTCGCCGGCGGTCAGCATCACTCGCGTTCCGAAGCCGGATGGCGAGCTGGGAGCGGTGGTGCTCAAGGCGTGCGACCTCCTCGCGGCAGGCCAGCCAGAGTTGCCGGGGCAGGTCGAGCCGCACCCGGTGAAACTCCAAGTACTCGTCCAGGCGGTCGCAGCGCTTGCGCCGGCAAACTTCCCGCCAGTGGTGCCACCCAGTCTCGACAGTCGCGATGCGGTTCCAGGGTACTTCGGCTGGCGGCGGCGCCTCCGCTGGGAGGGCGGCGAGGTGCGGCGCGCCGGCGCCGTGCCCGGGATCAACGACCCGCCAGACAAACCAATTCTCGTCCGGTTCGCCCCGGCCGGCCCGACTCTCATGGTCCGCCTCCACGCGCGCCGCCAGCGTGCGGGTGTACTCCTCCAATCGCTGCTCGAGGCAGGCGAGGAGGTGGCGCTGCGACAAGTGCTGCTCGTCCCGCACGGCCTCGGGGTCCCAAGGCGCCGGGTTGTCGTTGCTGCCGATCCAGTTCTGGAGGCGATCGTAGAACGAACGCAGGCCAGCAACGCACTCTGACCGAGCTGCGGCGCGCGCCTCGCGGACGATCGCGGCGACGTACTCGCGGACCGCCCGCTCGAGGCGCTTTCGGTTCAAGCGCCATCGCACGAACCCAAGTGCCAGGCATGCCCCGGCCACCAGCGCGGCCCCGAACGCCGGCACCCCGAGCAGGCCGGGGTTGAACACAAACTGCGGAGTCAGGCGGAGAAGCTGGTCAGCGGTCACGCCGAGCGCGATGGCGAGCAGGCCGTGGCGCAGCGCGAGGGCTTCGGGCGCCGGCCGGTTCTGTAGCAGCGTGTCCAAACTCTCCCTGGCCTGCGCGCGCGACAGCGTGCCGGCCTGTTCGGTCACACGCTCGTCCGCGCTGAACAAGCGGACCTGCTCGAGGTCGAACGTGACGGCGCCATCATCTCGTAACCGGGCTCGCTGGCTGCCCACCGCGCTGCTGATCCCGGCGAGCACCTCGCGCACCGCGGCGACGCCAGAGGCGCCTTCGCCCCACAGCATCGCATCGAGCTGGTCGGCGATCGCTCGGCTCACGTGCTCGAGCTTCGTGTTTGCGCGTTCGGCAAGCAGGTTTCGAAGCGCCTGCAGCTTGCGCAGCAGGAACTCCCCCGCCCGCTCCTCGAGCAACCTCGGAAGGACAGCGAGGTAATCCTCTTCTGGGGGCGGGGTGCGTGGGGGCCAGAACATCGCCACGTCGAAACGAACCTCAGCCAAGGGGCCAGCATCAATCGCCCGGGGCGCCAGGAACTCAGCCTTGAGCGATTCGAAGTCGAGACCGGCGTCCGTGACCGACCTGCGAACCAGCGCGCTGGTGTCCTGCACGCTACCCCGCTGGCGAAACGCCGACAGAGTCTCTTCGAAGACAGGAAGAGCCACGCGGTCCAGACGCCCACCCAGCTCCGAACTCAGGCTGGCGGCGCCGAGACCTTGCACCATCGAGCGATCACAAGACTTGACAAGAGCCTCGTGGTCGGCCGGCGCGATCGCGAGGAGGCGGGTGAGGTTGGCTGCCTGCTGCAGCATCTGATCGGCAGTCTGACCGACGTAGCCATCTTTGTTCAGGATGCGGTGCTGGTTGGTCTGGCCGCACTGCAGGATGGTGTGCGGCACGTCCGCGCACAGGTTTGAAACAGCGGTCAACCACGCAGCGCAGGCGTTCCGTTCAGTGTTGTCCGCGCTCCCCCATCCTTGCAGGAGAGGAAGAAACGTGAGAAAGAGGTCCCCCGGCAGGTATTCGGGAAGATTCTTCATGAGCTGGCGCATGAGCGTGACAACGCTCAGAGAGAGCACTCGGAACGCCGGATCGCTCAACCAGCCGACCAGGACAACGTCGAGGTCCGCCTGAGGCGAGGTCCCAGCCTCGCGCACACGTTGTGCCTGCCCGATCAGCAAGCGAGCCAGCAGGCCATCTGTCCCGGCGAGGATATCGCTTAGGGCACCGCATGCCTGCTTCAGCTTCCTGTCGGTCCTCGTTGACGTCCTGGGAAACCGGATGTGCGTCGCGTCGCTCGAGGGCTCTTCCTCGTCCCACTCGTCAAGCGAGAGCTGTTCGAACCAAGGCGGACGAGTACCGAGTGACTCGCGCAGCAAACGCTCCACCTCGGGGCGGAACAACGTCTCGCCCCGGGTGGTGACGATCAGCTCGAGCACCTCGAGGAGTCGCCCCGCGAGGGCGCCAGCTTCCCGCACTTGGAGCAGCTTGCCCCCTGTGCGTTCGGCCAGAAGCCGGAGGCTCTCCTCATCGACCCCTTCGCCGCAGGCCACGGAAAACACCCTGACACCGCTCGCAATAGCTGCCTCGAGCAGATCTCGCTTGCCATCCCCCCCGCAAAGGCTGAACTCCTTGGAGTTGCAGTCCTGGCCGTCGGTGAGAACCACCACGCACTTGTGGCGATCCTGCGGATCGAACGCTGCGCACGCTCGGCCGACGGCGTCGTAGAGCGCGGTCAAACCGCCGTCCCCGCGGAAGCGCTCCACTTGGTCGAAGACAAAATCCCGGTGCTCGGTCGGCGCCGAGTAGCGCGTGACCTCGCTGCCGAAGCCAACGAGGCCGATCCTGGTCCCCTCCGGGGTTTGCTCGACGAACCTGCGCAGCCCCTCCCTCGCCTCCTTGCTCCCTTTCCCCGCCATCGAGCCGGAATCATCGACCACAAGCATCACGGCAACATCGTTGCCCGGCGGGGCATCACCCAAGTTCACAGGCACGACAAGAAATCGACGTCGCCCCATGGACTACATCACCTCACTACCCAGACGCTCTCGAATTTCTTGGATCTCGGCGCTCAGTTCACTCGCAATGCGACCCAGCGCTCGCCGGGTGCGCTCGTCGGTCTCCGTCAGGTGTCGCCCGGGCTCATCGAGGCTCTGCAGCTTCTTCTTGATCTGTTGCTGGAGCACCTGGTCGGCTCGAACGCAAAAGTCCTCGGCCCGCTCGCGCTGGATCAGGTTCAACGTGTCGTTGGACCCGTCATTGGACCAGACATGGTCCACTCCGGCCGCCACACCGTGGAAGAACTCGACATTGTCCTGGCAAACCTCCAGACGCAAGAATTGCTCGAAGGCTGCGCCGTAATCACCGGCACCTGGCACGCGCATGAAGCCGGTGCCCCCCGGCAACGGCGCCTCAATTCGCCGATCGCTAAGAAGCATCTTGTCGTTCAAGCGTGTCTGTAGCAGGAACACTTCCTTCTGCCGAATCGACACCGGCGCCTCGCCGAGGAAATCCTTTTCGAACGCAAGCTTGGTAGTGAAGAGTTTCTTTAGATTGTCATCGTTCGGCCAGACTCGAAAGATCAATGCCCACGCCATGCCCGCGGCGAATAGGCGAGCCGGCCGGTTAGGTGAGCTGCCGCTGAGTTGGAAGAACCCCCTGCCGTTCCGGTGGAGATGGGGTTCGCACCAGTCGGTGGCGCGGTAATCTTGCAGGAACGAGTGGTTCCACCAGTCGAAGTGATCCTGGACGTACAGGCTCGTATACGCCTTCAGGACGACAAGGCGCTTGGAAAACGCAGGGTCGGACTGCGCCATGGCGGCTTCGGAACGGAGGTACCCAAGTCGATCGAGGAGCGAGCCACGAGCCCCGTCGCTGGACGTGAGGGCGGCGCGGAAATGCTGACCCTCCTGCCCCGCGGCCGTATTGACGTCGGCGAATACCCGAACCTGCGTCTCGGTGAGGATACTGGCCAGGTCCTCCGACCCCCCTGAACCCGATGTGGGTAAGCCGGCGACGTACGCTTCGAGTGTCTGGTCGAGATCCTTGAAGGCATCTTGCTCGCTGATGGTTCGTGCGATCCACGTGCGGCCGGCTTCGAGAAACCGTTCCTGGGCTTGGGCATCCGAAGCAGACCCGGCGGCATCGCGGCACACCGTAGGCCAGAACGTCCCAGTGGATGCGTTGATCTCGGGCACCCAGCTACCCTTCGTGGCCATGACATTGGCCAGGTGCTTGATCGCCTCGTTCGCGCGAGGCCCCGGTGTGCCGCGATCATCCACGATCTGATCGAGGGCTGGGACGAAGCGGATCAGATCGGCCGACTTCAGCCGGCGCAGCGTCTTCGTCTCCTCCTCCGCCTGAGCGCCGGCGAGGTGCGCCGAAGTGACGAGCCAGGCGGAAATCCGTCGTCCCTGGTCGATCAGTGAGGTCAGGAAGGACGGGCGCTGCGTGTCCTGGCAAGAGAAATAGTCCTGCTGGTCGACGATCTGACCTCGTCCCGCAACGAACGAAAGGACTTCGATTTCAAGCATCACGAGCCGGTTTCGGAGAGTCTCCTCGAGCAGCTGAACACGCGTCGCGGCGAACTGCTCGAGGCGCTGCTTGAGCGCGGTTGTGGGAGACCACCTGCTGAACAGCCCGCCCAGCTTCTCAACCTCGCCGAGAATGTCACTCTTTAGCCTTTCGATGCCTTTACGGTCCCCAAGCAACTCGGCGCACCGCTGGTTGCTGGTTCCAAGCTCCTGACGCGCGACGGCCAGTCGATCGAGGGCAACCTCTTCCAGGTATTGCGCGAGGCCATTGTGGCTGCCCGCAGGGTCGCCGCACCACGCCTGAATCCCTCTCGTCTCAATGACGCCATTCATGGCAGCGAGCAGCGCATCCCAGATGGCTCCGTAGGCCGAGTCGGCCTCTCGCGCCCACGGATCGCCATAGTGTGATCGAAACAAGCTGATGGCCTCGCTTCTGATCTTCTGGCGTTCCTGCTGCAACTCGTCGATCACGGCTTCGAGGTTCGTTGCCGTCAAAGCTGTTCGGTCGACATCAGGCTCGGCGTCGGGTTTTGACGGGTTCGGGCTTAGAAACCGGTCGATCGACCGTGCACGGCGCAAACGGTGATGGTCGCTGAGGAGTTGGCGCGTGCACACCTCCGAAAAGCGCTCCACTCCAGATCCCGGCTTGGCCGCGCGAAACGGAGCGGCGACGCTGCCATCGAAGATGTCGATCGCCTGTTTGCGCAGTTCCTTTTCGGTCGGCAGGTTGCCTTCGATGTAGTGATGCTGGATGGCATCGGCCAGAAATCGGCGCGTGAGGTAGCCCCGAAAGACGTCGCCGTAGTGCTCGAGGGCCCGGAACCCGAGGGCGAGGTAGTGCGGATATCCCTGACTACGACCCGACTTCGCCGCGCCAGCGGCAAAGTTGATCAACTTGTCGTCGATCTGGTCGTTGGCGCCGGCAGCGATGCGGTAGGCCAGCAGGTCGGCCGTTGTTTGGAAGAGGGAAGTGAGAAACACCTTCTCCCCGCCCTCGACTTGATCGTCCACCACGAGCGCGGCGTGATACGGACACCACGAAAGCGTGGCCAACTCGCGGTTGGCCATTTCAACCGGCCGGGCGCAGAGGCGGGCATGGTCTTTCGAACCGGCCCGCCAGGCGTTGATGGCGAACTCCAACTCGGTAAAGAAGGCGATGGCATTGGCGCGGTAGCGTCCAAGTTCCTTGGGGCTCGACGTCTCCCGTCCAATCTGCTTAAGAAAGAACTTCGGGCCGAAGATCACCGGCCGAAGGTCGGGCTCTGCATGTGCCAGATCCTGGTAGTCGGTTGCCAATAGATACAACAGGTCAAAAAAGGAAGACGACCCCGTACCGCCGAGACAACTCGTGACAACATACGTCCTGATTGCACCCTTGATCTTCTCCTCGGACTTGGCTCTGTTGAGATCACGGAAGATGGCCGTCAAACGGTTGGAAATCTCATCCCAGTGGTGGAAGAAGCAAAACCGCCCTAGTTGGCGCTGGGCCCCGACGCCGATGGAGACCGCCGAGTTGGGAAAGCTCGCGGCTTCGCGCGGGTCGAGCCACTCGTGGATGTCCTTACATTGGTCCGATGTCTGGTTGCGCTCGATGTAAGCGTGTTGGGTCTTGGGGTTGAAGCCGCCGAGAAGAAGGTAGTTGTCATCCAACCTAAGGAAGTCGGGGTCCAACGTGATCTCGGAATCAAAACTCTTGACGAGCCCGTCGAATTCGTTCCGATTCGTGTCCATCAGGAGGAAACGAAAGCTCGACGCCATCTCCTCCTTGCTGAACAGCCGCTGCAGCCGGCTCTTGAGGTACAAAACGGTCTTCGTGCCCGCGCCGCCGAGTCCGATGAAAAGTGTTGGGTAGCTCATCTCCTGGCTCCCTTCGAAGTTGCCCTGGACGACAACGCCTGACGTCCGGCCACGATCATGGATCCCTGAGCGCTGCAACCAGGGGTTGCCGTGCGTACCGCCAAGCCATGGATCGGGTCAGCGGCATAGCTCAATGGTCAAGGTTCTGCCCCCTCCCCGAACGAAGAGGGTGGTCTGGTATCCGACAGGGATGGATTTGCGCAACTCGGCAGGCAAGGAGAGGTCGCTCTCCGTCCAGGACCGGGCCGTGGCGTCCCATCGCTTGCTGCGGTATGAGATGTCCCCGTCCTGGCAGTAGGTATAGAAACCCCGTTTTGGGCGGATAAACGGGAAGTTCGGCTTGCGGCTCACGACAACGACGGAAAAGGCCGGTGCAGGCGCCTGACTCCGCACAGTTGCCCCGGAAATGTTGCCGACCACAACGCTGACTCCACTCGACCGAGGAACATCGAGGGTTTCGTGCGAGCCGTCAGCCTGGATCACGACCGTGCGGAAAGCCCGTGACACACTGGCCCGCGGGCGGAGCCAGGTTTGCCAAGTGAGCCAGAGTAACCCGACGATGACTGCGAGCAAACCCAACTGTGCTGCGAGTGGTGTTCCGGGATGGCCAACCGCAAGCGTGCGCCTGAGGGTGGCGTCGACCGGGTATGTGCTCGTTACCCCAAGGATGGCCAGCTCGTCTGCAGGCTTCAGCTCTACGTTGCCGCGAACGGACAACGTGACGGGGGAAGCAGAGGTCATCCTCGTCGTGAGGAGTCGCGTGAGAGCTGAGCCGCGTGCTGGGTAGCGAATCCCCAACGGAACGGTGACCTGACCCCCTGGCGGAACCAAAATTGGGCTCATCCTATTGATGGACACCTCAGTGCCTGGGGAAGAGCAGGAGGTCAGCTGGACCGTCAGAGGTAGCTTGCTGGTGTGCGAGAGAAAGACAAGGTCGTCGGAGTTTCCAACTCGGCGAGCGTCCACCGACCAGCCGAGCTTCAGCTCGTGATTGAGCAAGGCTCGCAGCTTGTCTCGCTGCATCTCATCTCGGCGCCTGGTGAACCACTCCCTGAGCGTTGAGGCGTTGACCGGCACGACCTCGACTTGGCCCAGCACCGCGCGGACAAGGCCCAGATCGCGGCCGGCCTCGGCACTCATCGGCAGCATCAACGCGAACGACTGCACCAGCCGCTGGCCGAGGACCTCCCTCGCGCGCTTAGCAAGGTCATTCCATGCCGGGGTATCAGCATCGCGGCTGCCGAATTCGCTGTCACCGGCGGGCTCGTGAACGAAGTCCGAGAAGAGAAACACAAACTGAAGCCGGTGCGTCTCCGGCCGCGCGATCTCGTTGACGACCGCACGCAGCGCGTACCCAAGATCAGTTCGCGCGCCCGATGGTGGGGGCAGGAGTTCGAACTCTCGCCGCAAGTCTGCGGCGCTGTGGGGATCGATCGTCCGGGGCAAGATCCGCGAGTTCGTCGCGCGAGTGTCGAAAAGAATGACGGAAACGTGGTCCCCAACGGGCAGCGCATCGATAAACCCAAGGATCGAATCTCGCACGGCCGGCCAGTAGGGTTTCATCGACCCGGACGTGTCGACGGCCATGATGTAATCGGCGGGCTCGGCGCTTGGCGCGAGAAGCGCGTTAAGGCGGGGAAGATCGGCCGAACGTCCACCGCCAGCCCAAAGGGTTGTAAGAACAATGACCGCTGCTGACTGTCCGCGAAGGTTTCTTAGTGTCCCCGCGAGCAAGACGCCCCCCCGTGCCGCGATCGCATCGATCCCTACCTCTTGTACGAGATCTTAGCACCAAGTCAGCCACCACGTACAAGATGGGGAATCAGACCCGGCGGCTCCTTGACGTGCGCGTGTCGAGCGCGACAGGGTGGTCCCGCTGGCGGCTACGGTCGGTGGCGGGGTGCCGGGTGAGGCGATCGTCGCCACACGCGCGGCCGTCACTCTCCTCGAAGCACACGCCTTGGAGCACAGGGACGGGTGGTCGTCGCTCGCGGGCAAGGCTGGTCGCCGGGTGCAGTCTGCGCTCGAACGCCGCGGCATCGAGGCCTCCGTTGTCGCGGTCCTGCAGGCCGCGGTCGCCTCACTCGCCTTGTGAGGAGCGTGCGAACCGAGGCGAAACTCCGGGTAATTGGGCGCCTCCGAGTCAACCAATCGTCGGCGCACTCCTCACTACGTCTTCCAGACTTGCCCAGCTTCGCGGCGTTCCTTTGATGCGCAGTTGGGACAGCGGTCATCCCCACACTTGTAGCAGTAGTGTTGACCGCATTTCTTGCATTCGTAAACCGTAAAGTACGCTCCGCCAAAGAAGCCGCCATCAACCTTCGCATGGCAGTTCGGGCATTGATTGAACTTTGTCGTCATCTTGCGTCCTCCTTTTGCAGCCGCATCCTACCCCTCTCGGTCTCAAGCGGTGGGCGGATTCCGGTGGTTTGCGCCTGCCGCAGCGTGGCGCTGCTGGTCAGAACCTCCCGGCGAGGGAGGTGGCGTAGCCGGTGAGCTCGGCGTAGCCGTCGCCGGCGACCGAGCCCGTGACCGCGGCCGGGCCTTCCCAGTAGACCGTGCCGGTGGAGCGGCGGGCGTCGAGCTCGGCGTCGGCGATCTCCGGACGGACCTCGAGGTCGAGCCCCGCCGACGGCACCGTGACGCGGACGCGCGCCGGGTAGCGGGCGCCGGTGCGCGGGCTCGTCCACCGGGTGAGGGGCACGAACGTGAAGTCGCCGGCCGCCAGGCGGCGCGTCGAGCCGTCGGCCGCGACCACGGTGCCGGCCGACTCGGGCGCGGCGGTGCCGTCGGCGCGCCGCAGCCGGTAGAGCATGAGGTCGCGGCCGTCGGCGAGGCGCAGGCCGAGCCAGTCCCAGCCGACGACGCCCGGCCCGAGCTGGCTCGTCCCCCACTCGTGGTCGAACCACGCCTCGCCGCGGACCGCGAGCGTGCGGCCGGCGATCTCGAGCGTGCCGGTCGCGACCATCCGCGGCCAGGTGAGGTACACGGAG